>DASZHY010000446.1:0-4869 GCA_035949675.1 Thermoanaerobaculia bacterium | reverse complement strand
AGCGGCGACAGCCCGTTGAGCGCCGGGCGCAGCAGGGCCAGGCGCCGGCCGTAGCCGCGCACCACCACCTGCTTGAAGCCGGACTGGTCCCACAGGGCGAGGCAGCCGACCACCCGGCCGCCACGGTCGCCGCCGCCGGCGCTGCTGCTGCCGCTGCTGCCGGCGCTGGCGCCGCCGCCGCCGCTGGCGCCGCTGCCGCTGCTGGCGCCGCCGCCACTGGATATCGCGAGGTGGAAGTCTCCTGGCGACAGGCCGCGGCTGCGCACCGGCGACAGCAGCTGCGCCGCCGAGAAGCGCGGCGCGCACTGGTAGCGCCGCCGGTTGCGCTCGAGGCACGCTGCCACCTCGGGCATGCGCGCGGGGTCGCCGCGCTCGATCCGCACCCCTGGCGGCGCCGGTGCCGCCGCCGCCGCCGGCCACGAGCCGCGCCGGCGCGCTCCGGGGACCACCAGGGTGGTGAAGGCCCCGACCTCCACGTACGCGGGCAGGCCCGGCAAGCCGGCGCCGAGCAGGCGGCGGGCCGCACGGTTGTCGGCGAGCACCGCCGTGAGGTCGAACGGCGCTTCCTCGGGGGCCCGCAGGCGCCGCAGCCCGTCATATCCCGCCGCCAGCAGCCGCAGCAGACCGGCCCGCCGCTCGCCGTGGTCGAGGCGCAGCTGGCCGAGGTAGCCCAGGCGGCACGGCAGGCCGTTGACGAAGGCGTCGGCCACCGCCCGGCTTCCCATGCCGCGGAGACTGCCGTCGCGGCGCCGCGCCACGATCGTCGCGTGCGGCTCGCCTTCGACCGCCGCGGCCAGCGACGCGTCGGGCTCGCGCTCGAGCGTGACGCGGATCTCGCCGTCCATCGGGCGGTCGCGCAGCAGGCGGCGCAGCTCGGGCTCGTCGGCCGCGGTGGCGAGCGTCACCGCGGTCTCCGAAGCGGCGCCTCGTCCCGCGTCCGCGAGGGCCTCCCTGCCAACGGCGCTCTCCGCGGTCACGGTGCTCACCGCGCTCACCGCGCTCGCAGCAGCGGCCCCTGCCAGGCCGCATCGCCCAGCGGGAAGTGATTGCGGCCGGCCACGTCGGCGCGGTGCAGCTGGTTGATGAGGAAGTAGTTGCGGAACATGAAGCCGTCGGCGCGGTTCACCGGATCGGCGGCGCGCGCCAGGATGCTGGGCCAGGAGTAAAACGAGCGCCGCGCCGCGACGCAGCCGTCTTCGACCTCTTCGGCCGTCATCCCCCGCGGCCGGAACGGCACGCGGTTGTAGCTGTAGGCGTCGTCGAGCCACCAGGCGTCGAAGAGCAGGCGCCCGTCCTCCTCGAGCCGGCGGTACAGCGGGGTGCCGGGGAACGGCGTGAGGTGATTGAAGGCGGTGATGTAGAAGCCGTGCCGGCGCGCGAACGCGACCGTGCGCGGGAAGCTCTCCTTAGTGTCGCCGTCGTAACCGAAGATGAAGGTGCCGTAGAGCCTGATGGCGAAGCGGCGCAGGTTGGCGAGCGCCGCCTCGAAGCCGCCGCGGGCGGTGTTCCAGCTCTTCTGCATGGTTTTCAGGTTGTCCGGATCGAGACTCTCGAAGCCGATCAGCACCCCCATGCAGCCGCTTCTGGCGATGAGGTCGAGGAACTCCTCGTCATGCGCCGCGTTGATGCTCGCCTGGCTCACCCAGCGCACCCCCAGGGGCGCCAAGGCGCGGAAGAACTCCTTGGCCTGCTTGAGGTTCGAGGTGATGTTGTCGTCGACGAAGAAGAGCAGGCGCTTGTCGCGCCGCAGCGCCGCGACCTCGGCCAGGATCTCGTCGGTCGGCCGGCGGGTCTGGGTGGCGCCGAAGACCGTCTGCACGGCGCAGAACTCGCAGCGGAAGTGGCAGCCGCGGCCGGCCTCCACCAGGCCCACCGGCAGGTAGCGCTTGCCGCGAAAAATACCGCGGTCGGGCCGCACGCCGGCGAGCGGCGTCCGCCCCTGCTGGCGGTAGATCTCCTGCGGCGTGCCGTGGCGGTAGTCGTCGATGACCTGCGGCCACAGCGCCTCGGCCTCGCCCACTACCACCGTCTCGGCATAGCGCGCCACCTCCTCCGGGCAGAGGCTGGCGTGGAAGCCGCCCATCACCACCGGCACCTGCCGCCGCCGGTACTCGCTGGCGATCTGGTAGGCCCGCTTGGCGGTGTAGGTCTCGACGCTCATCGCCACCAGATCGGTCGGCTCGTCGTAGGGCACGTCCTCCATGCGGTCGTCGTAGAAGCGCAGCTCGACGTCGCGCGGCGTGATGCCGGCGATCAGCGCCGGCGGCAACGGCTCCATCTGCCAGGTGCGGATGTAGCGCTGCCCCCGGCGCCGGCCGATCGCGGGGTGGACGAGGGTCAGCCTCACGCCGCCGGCGCCTCCCGCCGGCGTTCGGCGCCGGGGCCGCCCAGCACCCAGTCGCAGTTGTAGAAGCGGTGCAGGTTGTGGGCATAGAAGCGGTAGGCGAGGTTGGAGCCGGTGCTGACCGCGAGCGGGCTCGGCGAGATGCGCACGCGGCCGGCGATGGCGCGCCAGCGGTAAGCGTGACGCCACGCCGCCTCGACGCCGCGCTCGAGCTCGCCGACGCTCATCCGCGCCGGCTGGAACACCACGTGCTGGCCGTCGTACAGCTCCCAGTTGCGGGTGAGGATGCGGCCCTCGCGCTCGAGCCGGTGGTAGAGCGCGGTGCCGGGGAAGGGGGTGACGACGGCGAAGCGCGGCAGATCGATGCGCGCCGCCACCGCGAAGCGGGCGGTTTCGAGGAAGATCTCCGGCGTGTCGTGGTCGAGGCCGAAGACGAAGCACCCTTGCAGCGCGATGCCATGCCGGTGCAGGCGCTCGACCAGCTCGGCGTAGCGCTCGGGGGAGTTGAAGCTCTTCTTCGACAGGCGGAGGTTCTCGCGCGAGATCGACTCGAGGCCCATCAACAGGCCGCGGCAGCCGCTGCGTGCCGCCAGCGCGAGCAGCGGCAGGTCGTCGCCCAAGAGCGTCGTGGCCAGGCCGTACCACTGGACCCTGAGCGGCACCAGGGCCGCGAAGAGGCTCGCCGCGTAGGCGCGGTCGGCGATCAGGTTCAAGTCCACGAAGATCAGCTTGCGCGCGCCCTTCTGGCGGATGTCGGCGACGACGTCCGCGACCGGCTTCTGGTAAGGCTTCTGTCCCCAGGCGGCGGGCACCACGCAGAAATCGCACTTGTGGATGCAGCCGCGCGTCGCCTCGAAGACGTCGTCGGTCAGGAAACGGCGCCGCGGCAGCAGGTCGCGGCGCGGGAACGGCAGGTTGGCGAGGGACAGCCCGGGCCGCTGGTCGTAGCGGCGGCCGAGGCGGCCGGCCGCGAAGTCGCGCAGCATCTCGGGCCAGCTCTCCTCGGCATAGCCGACCGCGATGGCGTCGGCGTGCGGCGCCGCGTCTTCGGGCACCAGGGTGACGTGCGGGCCGCCGAGCACCACCGCGACGCCGCGCCGCCTGAGGTGCGCCGCCAGCTCGTAGGACCGCACCGCCGTGCCGGTGATCACCGTGATGCCGGCCAGATCGGCGTCGATGCGATCGGGATCGACCGCCTCGATCCCTTCGTCGAGCAGCTGCAGCTCGGCCTCGAGCTCCGGCGGCACCAGCGACGCCAGGGTCGTCAGGGTGAGCGGCGCGTACCGCAGCGACCGCTTGAAGATGCCGCCGCGATGGCGGTAGAGCGGTCCCTTGGGAGAGATGAGCGCGATGCGCATGGTTGTTACCTGGTGTTACCAGGCCTCCTTCTGGCCCACACTGTCGACCGGCCCGGCTGGCTCCGGCGCCTCCGGCGAGAGCGCGAGGCGATGGTAGACGAGCCGCACGCAGATGATCGCCAGCAGCCATCCCGTGGCCACGTCCAGCAGGTGATGCTGGTGGATCAAGACGGTCGAGGCAGCGATGAGGACTGCCCACGACCACAGCGCGGCCCTGCCCGCCGCGGGCGCCTGCTCGGCCAGGAACGCCACGCAGGCGACGCTCAGGGCGACGTGCAGCGATGGCACCAGGTTGTAGGTGAGGTTCAGCTCGTCGGCGAAATGATAGAGGCCCGCCCACGCCCCCAGCGCCGCTGCCGGCGGCGGCGGGAACGCCAGCTCCGCCGGGAACAGCAGAAAACCGATGCCGCCGCAAAGGGTGATGCAGGCCAGCGTGCCGACCGCGGCCCGGAACTGCCGCCGGGTGCGCAGGCAGAAGGGCGCCGCCAGGAACAGCAGATAGATCGACATGTACACGGCCGTCATCGCCGGCACCAAGGGAATGCGCAGCTCCCAGGCCAGGTGCACCGGCACTCGCAGGCTGCGCCGGCCGGTCAGATAATCCGCCCCGCCGTAGACGACCGTGAACCAGGCGGCGTTGGCGAGCGACAGCCATGCCGCGTAACGCAAGTGCGCCCATCCCGGCCACGCCAGGAAGGGATCGCGGCGCCCGCCGGCCTGCCGCTCTCGCAGCCGTGGCGACGCCAGCAGCCCCGGGTGCGGCCGCGGCGAGCGCACGTCGAGCATGGTCCTGGTGGCCACTAACAGGACCTCGCCTGACGCGTCGGCGTCTCGTCCAGGCGGCGCGGCGTCGGCGTCTCGTCCAGGCGCCGGGGCGGCAGGATCTCGTCCAGGCGCCGGGGCGGCAGCGTCTCGTCCAGGTACTGCAGGATCGCCCCGATCAGGCGGCGCACGTCCGTCTTCGGCTGCAGGTAATGGTCGGCGCCCCACACCGGGTAGAGCAACCCCGGCAAGGCGCAGACGTCAGCCAGCACCAGGCTGCCGTCGTTGGGACCGAGCGGCGCCAGCCGCCGGTGGCAACGCCGCGAGAACGCGTGCTCGAAGTGCTCGCGCAGGGGAAAGCCGACGACGTTGACCAGGGTGAGGTGCGCCGGCAGCCGCAGCTCG
>DASZHY010000445.1:0-17847 GCA_035949675.1 Thermoanaerobaculia bacterium | reverse complement strand
CCAGGGCGTCGTGCTGACAGCCGACCGCGGCTCCGCCA
Organism: Thermoanaerobaculia bacterium; assembly: GCA_035949675.1. Taxonomy (GTDB): domain Bacteria; phylum Acidobacteriota; class Thermoanaerobaculia; order Multivoradales; family UBA5704; genus JASLEW01. The sequence goes on along the minus strand of DASZHY010000445.1, from coordinate 17,809 downwards.
GCGTCCGCATCGGCAAACAGGTCTTCTCGCTCACGCCCAAGGGCATGGCCTGGACCGGCCACGCTCACCCCGGCGACCTGCTGCACCGCGGCATGGTGGCCTGGTTTCGCTTCGAGGTCCCCGAGGTCAAGCCGGCGAAGGGCAAGAAGGCGCCGGCGATCCCGCCCGGCGAGACGGCCGCGGCGGCGCCCCTCGAGCTGATGCTCGAGCAGGAGCCGCGGATGGAGGCGGCCGGCCTGGTGATCGAATCGCGCACCGGCGCCATCCGCGCCATGGTCGGCGGCTGGGATTTCGCGCGCAACAAGTTCAACCGCATCACCCAGGCACGCCGCCAGGTGGGCTCGGCCTTCAAGCCGTTCGTCTACGGCGCGGCGCTCGAGCAGGGGTGGACGCCGGCCGACACGCTGCTCGACGCCCCGACCGCTTTCATCGGCGCCGACGGCAAGCTGAGCTACCGGCCCGAGAACTACTACCACAAGCACTACGGCATCGTGACCCTGCGGCGGGCGCTCGAGCAATCGATCAACGTGCCGGCGGTCAAGATGCTCGATCTCATCGGCGGCAACAAGGTCGTGGCGTTCGCGCACCGCTGCGGCATCCGCACGCCGCTGCCGGCCTGGCCAAGCATCGCGCTGGGCTCGGCCGACCTGACGCCGCTCGAGCTCGCCGCCTCCTACGCCGCGATCGCCAATCAGGGCACGCACATCGAGCCCTACATGATCGAGCGCATCGCGTCGCCGGACGGGCAGGTCATGGAGCAGCACTTCCCCACCGCCTACACCTCGGCCGATCCGGCGGTGGCCTACGTGCTGACCCACATGCTCGAAGGGGTGATCGACCGCGGCACCGCCTACGCGATCAACGACCTGCCCCTCGACCTCGCCGGCAAGACCGGCACCACCGACGATTTCACCGATGCCTGGTTCGTGGGCTTCACCCCCCGCTACACGATCCTCACCTGGATCGGCTACGACGTGAAGCGCTCCCTGGGCCAGGGGATGAGCGGCGCCGTCGCGGCTCTGCCGATGTGGCGCGGCATCGTCGAGGACGGGCTCAAGCACGGCTGGATCCAGAAAGGCGAGACCTTCGCGGTGCCGCCGGGAGTGGTGTTCCGAGACGTCGACTACTACACCGGCCTGCTCGCCGGCCAGGGCAGCCCCAAGGTGGTCAAGGAGGCGTTCGTCGCCGGTACCGAGCCCGCCCGCGAGTACAGCGCCCGCTGGTCCACGATCACCACCCTGCCCTGGTACCAGCAGCGCCCCTTCTACATCCCCAAGGAAGGCGAGAAGATGCCGCAGAAGGGCGGTCCGCCGGTGCCCGGCGTGCCGCCCGGAGTGGTCCCACCCAACCCACCGCCAGGCGGCGAGGGGAATTAAGGCCGACGCGCGCGGATCATGCGCGCAGTGAGGAAGCCTAGAAGCAAGGCGGCCACAGCACCCGCCGCGAGTTGCCATACCGCCCAGGGGTGCCTTCCACCCGGAAAGGGCACCAGGTCGCCGTCGCCCAGCACTACCATGCCCGCCCAGGCCGCCGGCGGCAACCGCGGGTTCTGGCGCAGGAGATCGAGCTGCGCCAGCCGCAGGGAAGCTGCAACCGATGCTCCCTGGCCCAGGTGCCGGTAGAAATCGGTCAGCAGCGTCTCCGCATCGGTGTCGAGCTGCGGCCAGAGGCTTGCAACCACGGTGCGGGCGCGGGCCTGGAAGAAGGCGTGCGCCAAGCTCATGACGCCTTCGCCGCGAAAGAAGGGGCCGCCGTTGCTGCTGCAGGTCGAGAGGACGATCAGGCGACCGTCGAGGCCGAGCTTTGCGATGTCCGCTGGCCGCAAGAGGCCGTCATGGCCAGGGGATGGCGACAGCCAGATGCCAGAACGGCTGGGATCGCGGTCATCGACGATCGAGTGGGCGGCGAAATGCACGAGCGCAAAGCGGCTCAGGGTCTCGCGCGTGTCGAGAAGCGCCTGTTCCGATGCCTGGTTGCCGACCCATCGTTCACAGCTCCAGCCAAGAAATCGCACGAGCGCCTTCGCCTCGCGCCGCGCGGCGGGTAGCGGCTCGACCGGCAAGTGAATGCCGGTTGCCTCAAACGTCCTTTGAACACCAGGAGCTGGTGTAGGCGGATCGGCCAGCACGAGCGCCGGGCGGGCGGCCGGCTGTGGCTCGACAGCGGCGCGCGTAAGAGCCCACAGTGTGGCCGAGGGAACGATCGAAATCTGATAGCGCCAGGCAATCGGCCGGCCATTGGGTGTCTCGCGCAGTGCGGCGAACGGCAAGCGGTGAAGGTGATCGTCCGGGACTACGATCAATCTCTTGATCCCCGGCGGGAGCTCGGAGAGTGCCGATCCTAGCAGCTGCCGATAGAGCTCCGCCGCCTTCCAGGACTGGGAGCGTGATCTTCGCTCGACGAAATCTGCAACTCGTTGGCGCAGGTCGCCTCTGCCCATCTCGAGCCGATAGCATCGCCGCGTCGCCCTCGTCGCCACCACCAACCACGAGCCGCCACCGAAGTCGCCGGTCCAGTCCTTCCAGGGAGCGATCTGGAAGGAGAGCATCGCCTGGTCAGGGTCGAGCTGCTGCTGGATCCGAGACAGGGTGGCGAACTCTGGCGCCCGCTTCCTCAAAACCGCGGAATTTGTAGAACCAACCAAGCCGGCCACATCGGCATGCCGCCGCAACAGTTCGCGCTGTTCCGTGAACGCGCTGAGATCGCTCTCGGCGTTTTCTCTTTCACTCGGTGAAAGCGAGCTGTCCTGCCGGCGTTTCCGGACACGTTCGATCGCCTGCGCGAGTGGGGAGAGGCGCCCGGCGTCCGCCTCCGCCGCGGGAGATCCCGCACCAGCTGCGCTCAGGCTGTCGTAGAGGGCACGAGCGCGCAGCCGCTCGACGACGCCAAAGGCAAGGTCGAGACATGAGGGGCATCGCCTATCGAAAGCCGCCTCGAGCAGACGCCCGGCGAACCAATAATAGTCGTCGGACCAGACCGATAGCAGGCTCGTCTGGGTCGCCGTGCCCGGCTGCTGAGCACGAAGGCGCTCGATCTCGGAAAGAGCCTGTTGCGCCTCGATGACGAAGGACTCGAACGGCCGTGTCTTCCAAGTCGCCCGCATCAGATCGCCATATGCTTCGGCCCGCGAGATAGGATCTTCGAGATCGAGGCGGGAGAGCACACCGATCGGCTCGGTTGAAGTTGTTCTGGCCGACGACACCTGCCAGCGGATGAGAGCTCGGCGACAGATCCTCCTCGCGGAGTCCCCGGTAGCGGCGTCGAGGCAGCGACGAAACTCCGAAGACGCCGCCTCAGCTCCATTCGCAAGCAAGATGAGCGGCCAGGATGCCCAGGCGGCACTGGTGGAGTTGCCGCCGATTTCAGCCTCACGCTTCGCTTTGCGCGCCTGAATTGAGATTTGGCTTGCGTTCGCCTCGGCCGGCAATTCATCCGCCTGTACAACCAGTACCTTGACCTGGCAGTAAAGGCCTTCCGCTCGCTGGGAGTGGCTGAGAGTCGGCTGCGAGAGCCGGCTGCAGTCCTCCCAAGCTCGGTCCAGCTGGCCCGTGAAGAGATGGACATTCCCTGCCATCTGGAGCCAGCGGGCATCACGAAGCGGCCCTTCCGGGACCTCGTCGAGCACGATGCCGGCCTGCTCGAGATTGCCACTCATGAACAACAGCCAGCCCTGCGACATTTTCGCGAGTGCCAGGTAGTGGCCCCGCATTGGAGCACTGCAAGCAGATGCCGCCGCGGCCTCGCGCCTCACTTCCCGACTCGCCTCGTCGATTCTCCCCTGGGATAGCAGCAGGAGCACAAGGTTCTCCCTCGCCAGGACTTCGCCCTCGGCATCGTGATGGAGATACCTGCCGGCGGCCGAACGTAAGAGATTCTCAGCACGGTCCGGAGGTACGAGATGGAGAACCGCGGAGCACATCTGCAGCCCGGGATTGTCTGGATACCCGCGCAGCAGCCTACCTACACTTCGGGCGGCACCTTGCCTATCAGGCTGGTGCCAGAAGCAGCGAGCGGACTCGGGCTCGTCGGGGTGCGCCGTGAACTGCCGTTCGCAGCGTGCCACTCCGTCTGTGCCCGCGGCCAAACAGAGGCCTGGGGCGGCAGGCGCCGCCCAGGCCAGGAAGAAGACAAGCGCCTGTCGGAAGCGCCTCATCCAACCCAATCACATCGACGGAGGCCCCGGAGGATCTGGCGGGGGCATGCCGGTCTTTCCCCCGGTACCGTCGGCGTAGAGACCTATCGTCGTTTCGGAGGTACCGGGAGCGGTTCCGGCCGCCAGCGCCATCGGCGCGACGACGCCCATCTCCGGCGCCAGGGCCTGCGGCTTCGGCGCGCCGGCCGAAAACGCCAGCACCGGCTGGGCGCCACCTTCCCTGGGCGGCTGCTGCGCTTGCAGATAGGGAGGGCTGCCGGACTGCTTGCGCCTGATCACTATGCCGATCTCGAAGCGCAAGAACAGCCGGTTGGTCTTGTACAACGCCACCTTGCTCGAGGTCTCCACGCTCGTGTTCCTGTTCGAGCTCTCCCCGACAGGAGAGCTGCCTGCCTGACAATCCGTCCCGCTCAGTGCTGCTTGAGTGCTCATGGCATTCTCCCTTTTGGATGGGACGGCCGAGCCGGAGGGGTACCCTGACCTGCTCCGCCTGTCCCGTTTGGGAAGCCCGCGCTTCCTGTTCGCTCCAGGAACGAACGCCGCTGGTCCATCCCCTCACCCCCTATCGGCTCTTCCGATCAACGGACCCGAAAATCTCGGAAGATGATCTCGGACCTGCCGTCGGGCAGGTGGGCGGTGAGCGTCGCGTGCAGGAGGGCGCCGGCCGCGACCCGCCCCAGTTCTGGCGCCGGCACGGCGTACTCGGTCGCCGCCAGGCCGCGACGCGCGGCGATCGGGACCGGTTTCGCGGCGCCGCTCTCGTCTTCCAGATCGACGGCGAGATCGTAGGTCGCGCCGGGAACGCCGCTCCAGCGCAGCCGGGCATCGCCCCGCGGCAGGACGGCCTCGCCGGGAGTGAGCCAGCGGGTCGCGGCTGCCTGGTCGGCGGCGCCGCTGCCGCGCTGCGCGACGACCGCAGGCGGCTCGGCGCGACGGAAGTCGTAGGTCCCGAGCACCACTGCGAAGGCGGCGGCCGCAGCCGTCGCCAGGCCGGCGTAGATCCGCCACCGCGCGCGGCCGGGGCGGCGATCGCCGGCCAGGTCACCGGCAAGCGCCTCGTCGGAGGTTGAACCGACAGTCTCGTCGCCTGCCGCGGGCCGCTCCATGAGCAGCGCCAACCGCCAGGCTTCGGCGCAAGCGGAACAGGTGGCGACGTGCTCGACGAGGTCGCGCAGGCGGTCCGGCGGCAGGCGGCCTTGGACTCCGTCCCAGATGTCGGAGAGGGATGGGCAGCGGTCCTGATCCAGCGGTTCCTCAGGCTGTGCGAAGGCTTCGCGCAGGCGCTCCAAGCCATGAGGCTCCGTCACGGTACGACTCCCCTCCTTTCCAGGCAATCCCGCAGATCGGCGAGGCCCCGGTAGACCAGGTTCTCCGCTCGCTTGGGTTTCCAGCGGAGCAGCCGGCCCACCTCCGGTACGCTGTGTCCCTGGAGATTCAGCACGACGGCAAGGCGGCGCGGACGGACCAGGGTCTGCAGGCAGTCCCGAATGGCGCGCCCGAGTTGCCTGCCCGCCGACAGCCGTTCCGGGTCAGGCTGGGTTGCAACGGGCCCGTCCTCCTCGGTATCAGATTGCAGAGCGACCTCCTGCCTGCGGCGGCAGCGCCGGATCTCGTCCACCAGCGCGCTGTGCGCCGCCTTCCTGAGATAGAACGTCGAGAACTCTCCGGTTCCCTCACGCTTCCTCTGCGCCTCGACGACGCGGATCAGGACCGCCTGGACGAGGTCGTCGGCGCGGCTCCCCAGCCAACCCGGACAGACCTGGGCCACGACGCGCACGACGTCGACGCGCAGGCGGCCATAGTCGTCGTCGGTCAGGGGCGAGTGCGGGAGCGCTCCGTTACCGGCGGGACGCCGCGCAGGCGGTGGGTCCTGAGCGTCCATGGGCATGCTGGAACCGTTGGCTGGTGCTTAGTTTAGCATGCCAGCCACAGCCCGCCAGCGAGCCGGCGCGCCGCCGTGCCCACCGAAACCTCCTCCCTGCCGGTCGAGTATGAATGAGCAGCCATGGTGCAACCGGCAACGACCCCGTGGAGGGCGCCCTGAATGGACACGATCGCCGCCGACCTGCGCTTCGCCGCCCGCTTGCTCTGGAAAAGCCCCGCCTTCGCCGCCGTCGCGGTCCTCACCCTGGCGCTGGGCATCGGCGCCAATACCGCCATCTTCAGCGTCGTCGACTCGGTGCTGCTGCGCCCGCTGCCCTTCCGGCCGGGCGGCGAGGTGGTGGTGCTGGGCGAGCAGAAGCCCTGCTGCGACTTCGCGCCGACCGCGCCGGCCAACCTGCTCGACTACCAGCGCTACAGCGGGAGCTTCGAGCAGCTCGCGGGGATCAACCCAACCGACTGCGCGATCAGCCGCCGCGGCGGCGAGCCCACCTGGCTCCAGGGCCTGCAGGTGACCCCCAACTACTTCGCGGTCTTCGGCATTCCGGCGCAGCTGGGGCGCACGCTCGCGGCGGCGATCGACCGGCCGGGCGCTCCCGGCGCGGTGGTGCTCGGCGACGCGGCCTGGCGGCGGCACTTCGGCGCCGATCCCGGCGTCGTCGGCACCGTCGTCCTGCTCAACGGCCGTCCCCACACGATCGTCGGCGTGATGCCACGACGCTTCAGCCTGCTGAGCCGGTCGGAGCTCTGGGTCGCCTCGCCCTTCGCCGCCCCCACTCCCGATTCGGACCCCGCCGGGCAGCTGGTGTCTCACCGCGACGACAACTACATCCGGCCGATCGGGCGCCTCCGCGCCGGCGTCAGCCTCGAGCAGGCGCGGTCCGAGCTGATCGCGATCTCGCGGCGGCTGACGCAGGCCTTCCCGGTCGACAACGCGAAGAAGGTCGCGCGGTTGCGGCCGCTCCGTGACTGGATGGTCGGCCGCGCCGGGCCGGCGTTATGGATGCTGTTGGGAGCGGTGGGGCTGATCTTGCTCATCGCCTGCGCCAACCTCGCCAACCTGCTGCTGGCGCGCGGCACCGTCCGCCGGCGCGAAATGGCGCTGCGGGCCTCGCTGGGCGCCGGACGGCTGCGCCTGGTGCGCCAGCTGTTGACCGAGACGGTGCTGCTGGGAATGCTGGGTGGGGCCCTGGGCCTCGTGCTCGCCGCGCTGGGAGTGCACCTGCTCACCGTGTTCCAGCCCGGCGACCTGCCGCGCCTCGGCGAGGTGCGGATCAATCCTGAGGTGCTGCTGTTCACCCTCGCCGCCTCGCTGGTTGCGGCCCTGCTTGCCGGCCTGGCACCGGCGTTGCGTGCGATGCGGGTCGACCTCGGGGCGGCGCTCAAGGAGGGTGGCCGTGGCAGCAGCGGCGGCGGCCAGGGCCTGCGCCGCGGCCTGGTGGTCGCCGAGATCGGCATGTCGCTGGCGCTGCTGATCGGCGCGGGGCTGCTGATCCGCAGCTTCGCCAAGCTCCTGGCGGTCTCTCCGGGCTTCGAGCCCGCAGGAGTGCTCGCGGCCGACCTGCCCCTGGCCCAGGACCGTTATCCGACCGGCCAGCAGGTCATCGCCTGGACCGACCAGCTGCTGCGCCGGGTCGCGGCGCTGCCCGGCGTGATGGCGGCGGGCACCGTCGACGCGGTGCCGTTCGGCAATGCCAGCACCGACGGCGACATCGCGATCGCCGGGTGGCCAAAGCCGCGTGCCGGCGAGGGGATCGACGCCCAGAGGCGGATCGCCGGCGGCGACTACTTCCGCGCCATGCGCATCCCGCTGCTGCGCGGGCGCGCTTTCGACGGCCGCGACACCGCCTCGAGCGCGCCGGTGGTGATCGTCAACGAGAGCCTGGCGCGCTACGCCTGGCCCGGGCAGGACCCGATCGGCAAGCGGCTGCGGTGGGAAGACGCCGAGCCCTGGCTGACCGTGGTCGGCGTGGTCGGCAACCTCCACATGTTCTCACTCGACGAGAAACCTACCCTGGACACCTACCGGCCGCTCCGGCAGCGGCCCATCCACGCCTTCACGCTGGTGGTGCGGCGCGCCGGCGACCCGCTGGCGCTCGCGGCGCAGCTGCGCCAGGAGGTCCTGGGTCTCGACCGCGAGCAGCCGATCGCGCGCCTCGACCTGCTGTCCGCGAAGCTCGACGCCTCGCTGGCGCAACGCCGCTTCCAGATGCTGCTGATCGGCAGCCTGGCGCTGCTGGCGCTGGCGCTGGCGAGCGTCGGCGTCTACGGCGTGATGTCCTATGCCGTGGTGCAGCGCACCCAGGAAATTGGCGTGCGGCTGGCGCTCGGCGCGCCCCGCCGCCAGGTCGTCGCACTGGTGCTGCGCGGCGCGATGAAGATGACCGCGCTCGGGATCGGCGCCGGCATCGCGGGCTCCCTGATCTTCGGGCGCTGGGTGGACGCGCTGCTCTACGGCATCCACAGCCGTGACCTCGTGGTCTATGCGCTGGGCTGCGGCGTCCTCGTCGCCATGGCGCTCGTTGCCGCCTACCTGCCCGCGCGGCGGGCTTCCGCGATCGATCCGGCGGTGAGCCTGCGCGCCGAGTGATCGCGTGCCGGCCGCCGCCGGTGCCGGCCGCTGGTGCCGGTAACCGGCGCCGGCGAAGAGGCTCCCTCCGCGCCCGCCCGGCGCCCCGCGCCCGGCCTCAGTCGACGATCCAGCCGTCGAGCAGGCGGATGATGCGGTGGCCGTACTCGGCGTTCTTCTCCGAGTGGGTGACCTGGACGATGGTGGTTCCGTCGTCGTTGAGCCGCTTGAACAGCTGCATGATCTCCTCGGCCTGCGAGGAGTGCAGGTTGCCTGTGGGCTCGTCGGCGAGCAGCAGCTTGGGGTTGCCGATCACCGCCCGGGCGACGCCGACCAGCTGCTGCTGGCCGCCGGAGAGCTGGGAAGGAAAGAGGTCCTTCTTGCCGACGATGTGGAAGCGGTCCAGCGCGTCGGCCACCAGGGCCTGCCGGTCGGACTTCTTGATGTCCTTGTAGGACAGCGGCAGGTCGAGGTTCTCGGCCACCGTCAGGCTGTCGAGCAGGTGGTAGGCCTGGAAGACGAAGCCGATGTTCTGCTTGGCGACCAGCGCCCGTTGCTTCGGCTTCAGCAGATGGATCGGCTGGTCGAGCAAGTGGTACTCGCCGACCCAGGCGCCGTCGAGCATGCCGAGGATCGACAGCAGCGTCGTCTTGCCGGAGCCGGAGGGTCCCATGACGGTGACGAACTCCCCTTCCTTGACCTCGAGGTTGATGCGGCGCAGCACGTAGGTGGCGCCGCCCTGTGGGGACGGATAGGACTTCTCGACGTTGCGCAGGCGGATCATGGCTCTTACTATCTCACCTCCGCCGCCGGCTTGACGCCGATCAGGCCGAAGTCCTGGCAGCCGTAAAGCAGCTCGTCAAGCTGGTCGCGCAGCCGGTTGACGGCGTCAGCCAGCGCGCGCTGCTCGGCGGGCAGCCGGGAGAGGTCGATCTCGGGCAGACGTTCCGCCGCCGGAAAGGGCCGCAGGTCAAGCCGCTCGACCGGATCGAAGCCGGCGAGCTCGTAGCTCAGCCGCAGGCTCTCGGGGTGAACCGGCCGCGCGTGGGTGGGGTCGAGCCAGAAGTTGCGCGCCGCCACCACCAGCGACAGCGGGCTGGGAGTCTCGAGGATCAGCACGCCGCCGGGACGCAGCGCCCCCCAGGCCAGGCGGACCAGCCGGTCGAGCAGACCGATCGGCAGGTGCTCGACGACGTGGAAGGACAGCACGGCCCCGAGGCTGCCGGGCGGCACCGCGGCGAGGGCCGCGAAGAGGTCGCCCTGGACGGCGTCGAGGCCGCGCTCGCGGCAGATGGCCACCATGCGGGCGCTGCCGTCCACGCCGCGCGCCGCGATGCCATGGTCCCGCAACAGCGCCAGCGCCTCGCCGCGGCCGCAGCCCAGGTCGAGCGCCGGTCCGCCGGCCGCGAGATAGGGCAGATACCTGGCGATGCGGCCGCGGATCTCCTGCTCGGTGCCGCGGTGCAGCCGCTCGAGCTCGAGGTAGGCGTGCTCGTCGCGGGCCAGCGCCAGCTCGCCGGCAGCCGGGCCGGCAGGGGGGGGCGGCGGACCGGACGCGCCGGCAGCCGGGCCGGCCACGCCCGCCTCGCCGATCGGGCCGGCCGCGGTGCCCGCCTCCTCGGGCGGCGGCGCAAGGCGCGCGAGAGCGGCGCCGAGGCTGCCCAGCAAGTCTCGCGCCTCGCGGCGGTAGAGGTCGAGCTTCTGGTCGGCACGGGCGAACAGCGCGTCGTTGTGCCGCATCAGCTCGTCGATGCCGTCGGCGTTGAGGGTCTCGAGATAGGCGATGCGCTGGTCGTCGCGGTGGCGCAGCTGCCGCGCCTCCCGCAGGTGCTCTAGCAGGATGACGTTGAAGATGCGCTGGCGGTCCCAGAGATCGTTCAGCGGCACCTTGACCAGCGGCCGCAGCAGCCGCTTCCAGGCGACCAGGAAGCGGCCGAGCAGGCCGCGGTGGCTGCGGATGGGGAACTCGCGGTCCTCCTTCCACAGCCAGTGCCAATCGGCCAAGTCGCGGGTGGGCTCGACCAGGAAGTCGTCGATCGTCGGCGGCGGGGACGCCGGTGGCGCCGGGGGCGGCGAGGACGCCGGGCGCGCCGGGGGCGCGGGCGCCGCCGACTGCACGGCCGGCTGCACCGGCTCGACTGGCTGCAAGGGATCCGCAGGCTCCGCCGGCTCGGTACGCCGCGGAGCGCCGGCGTCGGTCACGAAGGACTACTCTTCCCGCACCACCGTGACGGTCACCTCGGCGATGACCTCCGGGTTCAGCTCGATGCGCACCTGGTGCTCGCCGAGAGTCTTGATGCCGCCCTCGAGGTCGATGCGGCGGCGATCGATGCTGAAGCCCTTGGCCTCGAGCAGCTCGGCGACCTCGCTGGCGGTCACGGAGCCGTAGAGGGTGTCGGTCTCGCCGACGCGCTTGGGAATCTGCAGGCGCAGGTCCTTCATGCGCGCCGCGACTGCCTCGGCGGCGGCACGCTCCTGGGCGTGGCGGGCATCGATCTTGGCCCGCTGCTGCTCGAAGGCAACGAGGTTGGCGCGCGTCGCCTCGAGGGCCAGCCCTTGCGGCAGCAGGTAGTTGCGGCCATAGCCCGGCTTCACCACGACGAGCTCGCCGCGCTTGCCGAGGTGGCGCTGATCGCTGAGCAGGATCACTTTCATCGTTGCGCCCCTCCTAATCCGTGGTGAACGGGATCAGCGCCAGATGACGCGCCCGCTTGATCGCCTGCTGCAGTAGGCGCTGGTGCCGGGCGCAGGTGCCCGAGATCCGGCGCGGCAGGATCTTGGAGCGCTCGGGGATGAACTGTTGCAGGAGCTTGACGTCCTTGAAGTCGACGTAGTCGATCTTGTCCGCGCAGAACTTGCAGACCTTGCGGCGGCGATAGAAGACCTTTCTCGGGCGGGCCATGGCCTTAGACCTCCCCTGCGGCCGGCGAGGGTCCGGCAGCCATGTCAGAGCCAGGCGAGCCAGGGGAGCCCGGGGCGCCGGGGCCGCCGAGGCCGGCCGGCGATTCGCCGGCACGCCCCGCGGTCTTGGGGTGGCGCGAGGCCGCTCGCTTGAGGTCCTCGTCGGTGCGCACCGTGAGGTAGCGCAGGATCTTGTCGTTCTGGCGCATCCGATGCTCGACCTCGGGCAGCGAGCTCTTGCCGCCCTCGCTCTCGATGCAGATCAGGACGTACTTGCCCTCGTTCAGCTTGGCGATCGGATAGGCCAGCTTCCGCCGGCCCCAGCTCTCCTCCTTGGAGATCTGGGAGCCGCCGGCGGTGATCATCTGCTTGTACTCCTGGGTCATGGCGACGACGTCCTCGTCGGAAACGCGAGGATCGACGACGAACACCAACTCGTATGTGCGCATGTACAGATTGACCTCCCTTTGGCCTGGATCAGTCCCGCTTCGCGCGGAACAGAGAGGAACGGGCGCGGTGCCAACCGGCCCTCGGCTCGGCGATTGTCAAACGCTGCGGAGAGCCGCGCGCCGCCGCGGCAAGCACTATACCTTACAGGTGATCCCGTGGTTTTTCAAGCCCGAGCTCCGTGCCCTTCGTGGCGCTGTCCTTCGCGGCGCCGCCGTTGAACCGGCTCATCGCGGCGTCGATGCCCTCGCGCAGCCAGACCTCGCAGGCGTCGGCGGCGCGCTGGATGACGGGCGCCAGCGCCTCCTCCTCGGCGGCGGTGAAAGGCGACAGCACGTGGGCGACCATCGCCTCGCCGGGGTCGCCCTCTCCGCCCGCGCCGTCCGCACCGTCCGCGCCATTCGCACCGTCCGCGCCATTCGCACCGCCCGCGCCATTCGTACCGACCGCACCGTCCGCGGCCCCCGGACCGGCGATCCCGATGCGCAGACGAGGCACCTCGGCGGTGCGCAGGTTCTCGAGGATCGACTCGATGCCGCGGTGGCCGGCCGGGCTGCCGGAGCGCCGCAGGCGCAGGCGGCCGAAGGGGAGGTTGACCTCGTCGTAGACCACCAGCGCCATCGCCGGCGTCAGGCCATGGAGCTCCAGCAGGCAGCGAGCGGCGAAGCCGCTGCGGTTCATGTAGGTCTGCGGCTGGGCGAGGAGCACGGCGAGCGGCCCGGCGCCGGCGTCCGCGGCCGAGCCGGCATCGGCCTGCGGCGCGGCGGCAAGCTCGGCGCGCGCGGTCAAGGCGTTGCACTCCAGGCGGTCGAGGCGCGCCCTGAAGCGGCGGGCCAGCTCCTCGACCACCCGGAAGCCGACATTGTGGCGGGTGGCACGGTACTCGTCTCCCGGGTTGCCGAGACCCAGGATCAGGCGGTTCACGCCTCTTCCGTCTTGCCCTTCTTGATGACCTCGGGCTCGGGTCCGGCCTCGACCGGCGCGACGGCAGCCTCCGCCTCCGGCACCACCTCGGTCTTCGCGTGCATCACCGACACCAGCACCCGATCGAGCGGGTCGAGCAGCGTCACGGTTGACGGCAGCCGCAGGTCGCCGGCGGTCATGTGCTGGCCGAGGTGCAGCTCGCTGACGTCGAGCTCGATCGCCTTGGGGATGTCGCCGGGCAGGCACTCGACGTGCACCTCGCGGTGCGAGAAATCGAGCACGCCCCCTTCGGTCTTGACACCGTAGGCGGTGCCGGTCAGCTCGATCGCCACCTGCACCCGCACCTTCTCGGTCATCACCACGCGCTGGAAATCGAGGTGCAGGATCTCCCTGGTGATCGGATCGAGCTGCATGTCGCGGATCATGGCGTGGCGCTCCTGCCCGGTGCTCGCGAGCTTGAGCAGGAAGACCGCGTTGTCGGCGCCGCCTCCTCTTAGCAGGTCGACCAGCTGCTTGCGGTCGACGTGGATGGGCACGGCGTCCTTGCCGGCGCCGCCGTAGACCACCGCCGGGATCTTGCCCCGCGAGCGCAGGCGGCGGTTCTGGTTGGTGCCGGTCTCGTGACGCGGCTGAACTTCGATCCTCATCTCACTCATGGCTTTCCTCGCTTCGTTGCCGGTGCATCAGACGAACAGGGAGCTCACCGAGCTGTTTTCATGGATTCTGCGGATGGCCTCGCCGAGCAGCGCCGAGACCGACAGCGGCCGCAGCTTCTGCGACCGCAAGAGCTTCTGATCGAGGGGCGTGGTGTTGGTGATCAGGACCGCCTCGACCGGCGATTGCGCGATCCGCTGCAACGCCGGCCCGGACAGCACGCCGTGGACGCCGGCCGCCAGCACGCGCTTGGCGCCCTTGGCCTTGAGCGCCTCGCAGGTCTTGGTCAAGGTGCCGGCGGTGTCGACGATGTCGTCGACGATCAGGGCGTTACAGCCTTCGACGTCGCCGATGACGAACATCACGTCCGCCTCGTTCGGCGCGGTGCGGCGCTTGTCGACGATCGCCAGCCCCACCCCCATGCGCTTGGCGATGGCGCGGGCGCGCTCGACGCCGCCGGCATCGGGCGAAACGATCACGAGATCGGGGAGGTTCAGGTCGCGGACCGCCTCGAGCAGCACCGGCGCCGCAAACAGGTGATCGACCGGCACGTCGAAGAAGCCCTGGATCTGGTCGGCGTGGAGATCCATGGTCAGCACGCGGTCGGCGCCGGCGCGCGAGATCAGATCCGCCACCAGCTTGGCGGTGATCGGCACGCGCGGCTGGTCCTTCTTGTCTTGCCGGGCATAGCCATAGTAGGGCAGCACGGCGGTCACCCGCGAGGCCGAGGAGCGCTTGAACGTGTCGAGCATGATCAGCAGCTCCATCAGGTTCTCGTTGACCGGCTCGCAGGTCGGCTGCACCACGAAGACGTCGGAGCCGCGCACGTTCTCCTGGATCTGGCAGAAGATCTCGCCATCGGAGAAGTTGCGCGCCGAGACGTTGCCGGGCGGCAGGTTCAGATAGTCGCAGATCTCCTGCGTCAGCAAGGGATGGGCGCGTCCGCCGAAGATCTTGAGCTCTCCTGGCATACTCCTCCGCTCATGAAAAACCCAGGCCGCGCCTGGCGTCTCGCGGGATCGATCCGCTGAATCGCTGGACCGTCCCGGCCGTTCGTCTCCCCGGCTGGGGCGGACCGCCAGCCTGCAGTGGGTTTCCTGGTCCGAAACAGCTTGGTTGGGGCGGGAGGATTCGAACCTCCGAATGCCAGATCCAAAGTCTGGTGCCTTACCACTTGGCGACGCCCCAGTCTCGGTCGACTCCGGAGGCTCGCCAGGCAACCTGCCAGTCCCGCTCCGGCCGCGCGCTTCTCGCCCCTCGCTGACTCCCGCGTGCCTCGCGCCTCAAACTGTGAGGGGGACTCTCAGGTCACCGTCCAGAACGAGTCGCGCAGGTGCATCTCCTCGATCTCCTCCAGCGTCTTGTCGGGCGCTTGCGGCGAGGCGGCGGCCTCGTCGCCCGCGACCGGAGCAGACGCAACCGCAGGAGGCACCGTCAGAACGGGGAAGGCAACGCCGCCGCCTGGAGTCGCAGGGGCCGCCGGGGCCGCCGCGGCCGGCGCGGAATGATCACCGTCCGTTGCCGCGATCGCCGGAGCGGCCGCACCGTCCGCGCCGGCCGCGCCGGCCGCAGGCAGTGGGCTCGCGGCCGCCGGCAGCGGCTCGGTCGCATGGTGCGGGGGCGCCGGCAGGCGCTCGCCGCGCTCGCCCAGCACGCGCTCGTACTCGCCCAGAACCCTATCCTCGATCATTCGCCGCGTCTCGTTGTTCAGCGGGTGAGCCACGTCCTTGAACTCGCCGTTCTTCTTCTTGCGGCTCGGCATGCTGATGAAGAGGCCGTCCCTGCCCTGGATGATTTTGATGTCGTTCACCATGAAGCACTGGTCGAAAACGATCGACACGAATGCCTTGAGCTTCTCCTCCTGGATCGGAAAGACCTTGACCTCTGAGATCTCCATGTCACGTCCTCTCACCATCCCTGGTTGCACCCTGGGAGCGTCCAAGAGCGGCGATGAGGCGGGGCCAGCGCCTCGTGCCCGCAGCGGCACACCGGAACGCCGCGGTCCAGCTGAGAGAACCGCGTCCAGAGAGTCCACTCGACACGTCGCCGGGCGTCAGTGAGACGATTATATACCCGACTGAAAGCTGAAGCGCGCCTAAGGCACACACCTTGCACGCCCCTTCCCTCCACCGGGCAGCGTGGTGCGCTGGCAAAGGATCGCGGATCCTCCGCCGGGGCCTTATGCTAGAAGCCCGTCACCGGACTGTCAAACCGCCCCGAGGGCGCGCGAGCCCCGCGCGGCGGCCGGCGTCAACGAGCGCAGCTACCCTCCCGGTAATCCGACCGCGGTCTCATCGGCGTCAGCTGGCCGACCGGCTCGCGCAGCGCCTCCCGCCATCGGACCTGCACCCCTTTACGGCGGTCGGAGAGCACCGCCCAGCTGCCGCTGCTCGCCCACGACAGGATCGGCGCGGTGGCCGGCTCCTGCCACAAGCCCCAGCTGACAGGCTGGCCGCCCTGCACGACCGCGCTCCAGCCGCGCCCGGCGGCGTCGCGGTAGGCGACCGTCGTGCTGGCGCCGCCGTCACCGGACCCGGCGCCGGCGCGGACGACGCTTGCAGGATCGGCTGGCGGCACCGGCAGGCGTCCCAGCAGCAGCGGCGGCAGGGCAGAGAGAGAGAGCGGCCCGAGCGGCAGGAAGGCGAGATCGAGCGCGCCTGCCAGGCGGCAGTAGGCGTGGGCGCGGTGGTCGAGCCAGAGGCCGTGGCCGCCATCGACGTCCAGCCCCCAGATGGCCCGGCCGAGCGGGTCCACCGCCTGCGCCTGGTAGCGCTCCGGCGAGGCCAGCCGCAACGTCAGCTTGAGGCTGCCCTCGCCCTCGGCGCCGCTGACGGCGACGCGGTAGAGGATCTGCGAACCGTAGGCGGCGGCGGGCATTTGCCAGGGAGGCGGCGCCGCCGCCGCCTCGCCGGGGGCGCCGGGAGCGCCGCCGCCCGGCAAGCGAGGCGGCGCCTTGGGGACCGTGGAGCAGCCCACCGCCACCGCGAGCAGCATGGCGGTCAGCCCCCGGCAAGGAGCTGAGAGGGGACGGGGGATGCGGGGCGCGATGGCGGCTGCTCTCTGAGGAAGGCCGAGGGCCGAGGGAGTGTTCAGGGCCGGGAGCTGCCGGCGAGCCCGTCGAGCTTGCGCCGCACGGCGTCGGCCTTGGTCGGATCGCCATGCTCGAGCTCGAGGGCGCGGCGGTAGGCCTCGCCGGCGCGGTCGCGCTCGCCCATGGCACCGTAGACGTCGCCGAGGTGCTCCTGCACCGTGCCGTCGCCGACCTCGAGCCGCGTCGCCCGCTCGAGCGCGGCGCGGGCCTGCTCGAAACGGCCGAGGCGATAGTAGACCCAGCCCAGCGAGTCGACGTAGGCGCCGTTGTCGGGCTCGAGCGCGACCGCCCTTTCGATCAGCTTCTGCGCTTCGTCGAGGTTCTCGCCCCGCTCGGCGAACATGTACCCCAGGTAGTTGAGCGCGGCGTGAAACTCGGGGTCGGCGCCGAGCAAGCGCCGGAACTCGGCGACCGCCTGGTCGCGCTTGCCGGTGCGCTCGTAAGCGGCGCCCAGCAGGAACCGCGCCACCTTTGCGCTCGGAGCCGGCAGACTCGCATCCGCCCGCTCGAGAAGGTGCTCGAGCACCGGGATGGAGTCGGCGTATTTTTCGAGCCGCTGGTAGGTCTCGGCCGCGGCCAGCGCCGAGTGCGGCTCCTTGGCGGTGGCGATCTCCTCGAGCCGGCGGGCCGCCTCGGGCACGCGGCCGGCCCGGAACAGCACCTCGGCGCGCTTCGCGGCAAGGTTGGGCGGCAGCTGGCCGCTCTGCGCCTTGTCCAGCAGCTTGAGCGCCTCGTCGTAGCTCTGGCGCTGGATCAGCGCGTCCGCGGCGAGCAGCAGCGCGGGCTCGCGGGTCGCCTCTTCCTTCGGGCCGAGCCGCAGCAGCGGCTGCAGCGTCTCGCCAACCCGGTCCCATTGCTTGGCGTCGTAGTAGACCTGCGCCAGCTCGAGGCGGGCCTGCCGCTCCTCGTCCTGCTTGCCGGCCTTGGCCAGCCCGGCGTCGATCTCGGCGAGCACGCGTGCCGCCGCTTCCGGATGACCGGCGCGCTCGTGCACCTTCGACAAGGTGGCGGCCAGCGCCAGGTCGGTGGGGCGGGCACCGCGCAGCTTCTCGAGCAGCTCCGCCGCCTCCTGGTTGTGGCCCTGGGCGGCCAGGGCCAGGCCCTTGAGCAACTGCAGCTGCACGTCGTCGGGGTCGGCACCCGTCGCGGGCTGCGATTGCCCTGAGCGCGGGGCCTCCTGCGTCGGCGG
>DASZHY010000444.1:0-6853 GCA_035949675.1 Thermoanaerobaculia bacterium | reverse complement strand
GTCGTCGAACACCGCCGCCGGCGTCCACGGGTAGTTGCCGGTGCGCGTCCAGCGATAGTTGAAGTGGAGGGAGGCGAGCGGCAGGCCGGCGCCCGCCGGCGCCGCGGCCCCGCCCAGAGCCGTCAGCGACCGCGCTGCCTCCTCGGCCGCTGCCCCCTGGCGCCGCCGCACCGCCGCGGCGCTCGCCCAGCTACGCACCAGCTCGTCCGGATAGTAGAAGCGCAGCAGGCGGGTGAACGGCTCGTGCGGGTTCTCGCCCTCTTTGCTCTTGCACGGGCGCGCGTCGAGCGTGATCTGATAGATCCGCCGGTCGGTGGTGATCACCAGGTTGGTCGTCAGGTTGCAGGCCGTCGGCTTGGCGACGATCACCGTCGTCGCCGCGCGCGGCCCCGCCGCCGCCCGGTCGAGGATCCACCGTGCCGCGTCCCCGGTCACCGTGTTGAGCACCAGCTCCCCCTCCTCGAGCTCGATCAGGCAAACCCGCAGCGGCGCGCACCGCACGACCGGCACCTGGCGGCCGAACGGCACCTGCACGAAGTCGCCATGCTCGAGCACCGCCGGCTCCTTGCCCGCCGCGGCCGCGCGCGCCTCGCGCTCCACGTCCGCCGCGACCGCCGTTGCCGGCATGTCCGCTGCCGCCGCCGCCCCCGGCGTGTCCGCGACCGCCGTTCCCGGCGTGTCCGCCGCCGCCGCTGCCCCGCTCGTGTCCGCCGCCGTCGCTGCCCCGCTCGTGTCCGCCGCAGCGCCCGAGGCCGCCGCCGGCTCCGCTCCCGCCGCCATCAGCGCCGCGCTCGCCATCCAGGCGCCCAGCAACCATCCGGCCTTCGCCGCGACGTTCCCGCGTCCGGCGCCCAGCAACCATCCGGCCTTCGCCGCAACGTTCCCGCGTCCGTTCATCGCACTCCTCCGTTGCTCTGAGCCTTCGTGACCTCGGTCCACGTCAGGTCCGTGACGTAGATGCCGAGCGGGTTCTCTTCCACCACGCTCGCCGTCGCCGGCCGGTGCACCCTGACGGTCAGGTAGCCCTCCCACGCCGACTCGCGGATCGTGCCGGCGAACACCGGTTGCTCGCGCTCCGTCCACTGCGCCCGCCAGACCGCGCTCCCCGGCACCGGCAGGATCGCCTCGACCTCGATCGACCGCGTGAAACGCTGTCCCAGCAGGCGCGGATCGTGCTCCGGCTGCGCGAACCAGCCGTCCAGGAACCGCCGCGCCGTGGCCGCGGTGTTGGCATAGGCGCGGTAGAGCAGCTCCCGCTGCACCACCCCGTCCGAGGACACGGCGCGCACGTTGCGGATGAACAGCGACAGCGTCGCCGCGACGATCCGCGGATCGGTCGTTGCGGTCCGCGGCGCCCGCTCCGCCGGACCGAAGGCCACCGCCCGTCCCAGCTTGTCCACCTCGATGACATAAGGGGTGATCCGCGTTTCCGCGGCCATGCGCACGAACGCCACCAGCACGATCGCGAACAGCCCCAGCAGGCCGAAGGCCATCAGCTGCCAGTTGCGCTTGCCCTTCGCCAGGTCGCCGAACGCGCCGGCGAAGGCGCCGCGCCCGGCGAGGATCGGGTTGGCCGCCTCGCGCCCCGCCGCCGGCCGCCGCCCGCCATGCGAGAAGATGCGCCACGCCATCGCTCGGCTCCGCTCCGGCCCGCTCCGCTCCGGCCCGCACTAGTCCGCCAGCGCCTCACGCAGGTGCAGGTGGACGCTCTGCGTCAGGAAGTGGCTCACCTGGGTCGGGATCCTCCACACCAGCAGCGCGAAGACGATGCTGCCGGCGAGCACGTCGAACAGCGGCTTCAAGTTGCCGCCGAACATGCCCACCTGCGCCAGGTCCTGCGTCCAGGTGCCGCTGATGGCAAGGCCCGTCGACACCAGCAGGTACAGCAAGAACAGCTTCGCCCCCACCTGCACCGCGTAGACGATGTACTTGTCGGCCAGCGGCGCGCTGCCGCGAAACGCCGCAAAGCCCAGGAAGATCACGCCCCCGGTCACCACCAGGTAGCTCTCGACGAGCGTCATCACCAGCTGCGCCGCGATGCTGATGAAGGCGATCATCACGATCAGCGTCGCCAGCGGCGCCAGGAACACGGTCGCCCCCGAAACCAGGAAGCCCGCGTCGTTCGCCGCCGCGAGCAGGCGCGTGGCGAGGTCGATCCCCACCTTCATCACCCCGCTCGGAGAGAGCTCCTGCGTCTTGCCCGCCGCCTGCCCCGCCGCCTGGAAGCCCTGGACGATGCGCGGCACCCAGAGCGGGAACTGGCTCAGGAAGACGTAGAAGAGCCCCAGCACCAGGATCTTGCGGATGAAGCCGAGCAGCATCTCGTCGACCGTCCGGCGGTTCACCACCCACATCAAGGCCCCCACCGCGATCTCCAGGCCGGCCAGGATCCCGAAGGTCCGCGCCGCCATCGGGACCAGCGCGCCAAGCCACGAGCTGGAAGCCGTTTGATAGCCCTTGACCAGATCGTCCAGCACTCCCGCCGCCGCCGGTCCCGCCGCAAGCCACAGCGCCACGCCGCAAAGCGCCGCCCTTGCCGCGCCGCCGCGCCGCCCGCCTCGCCCGTCGTCCACTCTGCGAGATCGCATTGATCACCCCCATCCCTCGGCTCCGGCAAGGCCGTGCCCGGCCGTGCGTTCGATCCGGGCCGATCTTACACTCACGACCATATCATGTCAAGCCCTAGAAATGGGCGAGACCTTTCCACCGCCGGAACGCACCCGCAGCGGCCCGCGGGCGCCCGGCCGCTCAGCGGCGCGAAAGGTGAGCGTCCTCGATGGCGACGACCTTTTCGATGTTGAAATAGACGGTCGCGTCCTCGTGCGCGTCCGTCTGGGCGCCGAGGACGTCGTAGTGATGCCCGCCGGCGCTGACCAGGTCCTGCTTGCCCGGGCTCAGCCGGTAGTGCTTCGGCACCGCGTACTCCTCGTCCACGGAGATCACCACGAAGGCGGTCTCGAAGCTCCTGCCGTTGCCGGAGGCGAGGATCGACTTCATCAGGGCGTCGCCCACGGCGCGGTGGGGCGCGTACCAAAGCACGCTCACACCATCGCTGCGACAGCCGCCACGGCGACCGCCCAATAGTTGATCTTGGACATAACGTTGTCTCCTGCTCCGCAGCCGGATTAGTGGCGGCCGGCGGTCTGGGGATGTGTTACGGCTGCGTGCTCCTATGGGCCGCAAATGCCGCCGCGCCTTTGATCGTGGCGCCCTTCCGCGAGGGCAGTCTATAGCCAGATTCGTGCAGTGCGAGAAGGCCAGTTGCTCATGAGGTGAGTCGTCCCGGCCCGCGGCAGCGCTCAGCGCTTGATGTCCGAGCAAGCCGTGGCGACGCCGAGCCCGATGTAAACGCTGCCCGCGGCGTAGCGCTGGCAGCGCGCGACGCGGACGTTCCGCTTCAGCCAGCCGCCGACGGTCCCGGCAAGCATCGCGTACAGGCCGTCGGTCACCAGGCCCAACGCAATGAAAGTGAAGCCCAGGAGCATGATCTGCGTGCCGGCGGCGCCCTTGCCGAGGTCGACGAACTGCGGCAGGAAGGCAAGGAAGAACAGCGCCGTCTTGGGATTGAAGATATTGACCACGATGCCTTGGGCGAAGATCCGCGTCAGCGGTTGCCTGGCCGCCGGTGCCGTCGCGGCGTCAGGCACACGCTCCTCGCTCCCGCGTCCAGCCAGCGTGTGGATTCCCAGGAAGACCAGATAGGCGGCGCCGGCCCAGCGCAGCATGCTGAAGGCCATGGCCGACGACACCAGCAGCGCCGACAGGCCGGCGACGGCGGCAGCAAGGTGAACGAGCGTGCCAACGTGCAGGCCCAGCGTTGAGATCAGTCCGGCACGGCGCCCCTGATCGACGGCGCGCGCGATGATGTACAGCACCGCGGGGCCCGGCGTCAGCAGCAAGGCCAGCGAGGCCACCAGGAACAGGCCATAGTGCGAGACGTGCATCCTGCCTCTCTTCTCGATGCGGGCGTCGGCACCCTTGCTCGCCAGTCCGCGGCCCCGCGACTGCTGTGCGCCTCCCGCCCCGATCCTCACCGCTAGCCGAGGCGGGCCTCGGGACTCTCCTTCCTTCGGGTCTCCCCGCCAGGATGCTACCGCAACGCTAGATCGGCCGAGGTGCATTGGTCTTCGGCCTTGGCGGCAGACGGCCGCCGCGGCGGCGCCTCGCGCCGCGGCCAGGCCGGCACCGGCAGAGGGGGCGTGCAGCAGGTGGAAGTACAGCACTGCCAGCACGCTCCGCTTGGAGTGAGCGAAGCCGTAACGGACCAGCTCCCGCTGCAGGTGCCGCGCATCCGCGCCAGGTCCGTCGTCGCCCTGCCGGGACAGGACCGTGAACCAGATCCCCAAGTCGCCATCCACGGCCACCAGGCCAATCTCCACGTTTCCCTGGCGCACGACAGCGTAGGAGCCGCGGTGACCCGGCGCCGCGGACTCGCCGTCGAGCCGCTCGAACCGCGCGCGCAGGAAAGCCACGTAGTCTGGCAACAGCGCCAGTCCGGGGCACTCCTCGGCCTCGCCTACGATGGGGCATGCCTGCCCGATCGGTCCCATTCTCGCAGCTCCTCCTCGCGATGCGTCATCCTCGGCAAGATGGCGCCTTTTCACTGGGACCATCATGGGAAGCAACGAGCCCGCCGCGCCTGACCGGGATTTTACGCGACCGTTATTTCTTGCTGAATTCGGTCCCGAACCCGCGCGTCGCCGGCAGCATTTGGATCATTCGTCAGCCTGGGCAGATTGCCAATAGCCAGCTTCCTGCGAATGGATGACGCCAGTTCGACACCGCCGGGCAGGCCGGAGCCGATCCTTTGATCGTATCGGTTGTGCGATGGCTCGCGTCGCCGCGGTAAGATGAGGCATGGGCCGGCTGCTTCCGGACCTCCGTTTCGCCGCCCGCATGTTCGCGCGGCAACCCACCCTGGCCGCCGCTGCCGTGGCCACGCTTGCCCTGGGCATCGGCGCCAACAGCGCGATCTTCAGCGTTGTCGACTCGGCGCTGCTGACGCCGCCGCCGTTCCGCGAGCCCGGACGCCTCGTGGTCGCCTACGTGTCGAGCCCCGGCACCGCGCGGCAGGTAGGAGTCGCCGACAAGTTCCCGGTGAGCTGGGGCGATTTCTACGAATGGGGCCGCCAGGTCCGCTCCTTCACGCAGCTGGCGATGCTGGAACCCGACACGATGAGCCTGGCGGGGGCGGGTTCGCCCCTGCAGCTCAACGTGATGCGCGCTACCGGCGGCTTCTCGGCCGTGCTCGGCACTCCGGCCATGCTCGGCCGCGGCCTCGCACCGGGCGACGATCTGCCCGGTAAGCCGGCGGTGGTCTTGCTCTCTTACCGCTGCTGGCGGCGCACCTTCGGCGGCGACCTGGGCGTGGTTGGCCGCAAGGTCAACCTGGACCGCGATTCGGCGACCGTGATCGGGGTCATGCCATCGAGCTTCAGCTTCCCGCGCGGCGCCGAGATGCCGGCCGGCTTCGGCTTCCCCGCGGAGCCGGATGCCTGGGTGCCGTTCTGCCTGACCGCTGCCCAGCGGCAGAAGCATGACCGCATGACCAGCACCGTCATCGGGCGCCTGCGGGCCGGGGTCGGCATCGCGGCGGCCGAGGCGGAGCTGCGGGCGATCTACGGCCGGCTTGCCCGGGAGTTCCCGCGGAGTCATCAGGACCTCAGCGCCCGCCTGCTGCCGATCACCGAGCAGATGGTGGGCAGCGTACGGCCGGCACTGCTGGTGCTGTGGGCGGCGGTCGGCTTCGTGCTGTTGATCGCCTGCGCCAACGTGGCGAACCTGTTGCTCGCCCGCGCCGCGTCGCGCCAGAAGGAGATCGCCTTGCGCACCGCGATCGGTGCTGGCCGCCGCCACCTGGTCGGCCAGCTGCTCGCCGAGAGCGGCCTGCTGGCGCTGACGGGCGGGATCGCGGGGATCGGGGTGGCGGCGCTCGGACTGCATGCCCTGGCCGGGTTCGTGCCGGTGGAACTGGCCGGCGCGGTGACGGGCTCGCTCGACGGCAGGATGCTCGCCTTCACCGGGCTGTTGTGCGCCGCCACCGCGGTCCTCGCCGGCGTGCTGCCGGCGCTGCGGGCCACCCGACCGAGTCTCGTCGAGTGCCTGCGCGATGGGACGAGCGCCGGCGCCGCCATTGCCGGCAGCCGCCGCACTCGCGACGCCCTGGTGGTGGCGGAGCTGGCGCTGGCGCTGCTGTTGCTCGCCGGCGCCGGCCTGCTGCTGCGCAGCTTCGCCCGCTTGCTGAGCGTCGATCCCGGCTTTCGCGTGACGCACGTCCTGACCTTCGACGTCAACCTGCCGCCGGACCGCGTGCTGCCGGAGGCGCGCCGCCAGTTCTACTCCCGGGTCGTGGAGCGGTTGCGGGTGCTGCCGGGGGTCGCCGCCGCCGCCATCGACCATCTGCCGCTCGACTCCGGTATCTGGATCAGCGGCTGGGAGATCGAAGGCCGGCCGAGGCCGCAGCTGGCCGACGTCGTGGCGACCGATGCGCGTACCGTCACGCCGGACTACTTCGCGGTCATGGGCATCCCGCTGCATCGCGGCCGCCTGCTCGCCGTCTGGGACGGGCGCGGGAGCGTGCCGGTGGCGGTGATCGACGACGCCATGGCGCGCGCCTTCTGGCCAGGCGAGGACCCGATCGGCAAGCGCGTCCGCGCTTGGAGCCCGACCTCCCAGACCGACGATCCCGAGCGCCCCTGGACGATCGTGGTCGGGGTCGTGGGCAGCGTCCACTACGACAGCCTCGAGGCCAGGCCGCGGATCGAGCTCTACCGGCCGATGGCTCAGCCCTCCCGGGTATCGCCGGGACTGACCCTCGTGGTTCGGTCGGCCGGCGATCCCGGCGCCCTTGCCG
>DASZHY010000443.1:0-5216 GCA_035949675.1 Thermoanaerobaculia bacterium | reverse complement strand
GTTCTACTTCCGGACGACGGACGTGACGGGGGTGGCGAAGCTGCCGGAGGGGACGGAGATGGTGATGCCGGGCGACAACGTCAACCTCGAGGTGGAGCTGATCGCGCCGATCGCCATGGAGAAGGGGGTGCGCTTCGCCATTCGCGAGGGCGGTCGCACCGTCGGCGCCGGCACCGTCACCGATATCGTGAAGTAACCGTGAACCAGGTGGCCGAAGCGAAGGGGCGGGGGCGTCCCCTTCCCCCCGGAGGGTGGGAAGGGGATCGAGGGGATGCGGGGGAGATCCGATAGATGCTTTGAGTAGTCCTGGGTCGGTGAGTTTCGTGCACCGGGACCGTGGCAGGAGTGGAGACTAGGAATTATGGTCAACGAGAAGATACGCATCCGCCTGAAGGCGTTCGACTATCGCATCCTGGATACGTCGACGCACGAGATCCTGGACACGGCGCGCCGCACCGGTGCGCGGGTGGTGGGCCCGATACCGCTGCCGACGCACATCTCGCGCTACACGGTCAACCGCTCGCCGCACGTCGACAAGAAGTCGCGCGAGCAGTTCGAGATCCGAACGCACAAGCGGCTGCTCGACATCTTCGAGCCCACCAGCCAGACGGTCGATGCCTTGATGAAGCTGGAGCTGCCGGCCGGCGTGGACGTCGAGATCAAGGCTTTCGGGAAGTAGCCGGGAAGCGGCGCGAACCTCCGGTTGACGTTGCGAACTTCGAGGGATACGGCGATGGAAGGCATGCTGGGACGAAAGCTGGGGATGACGCAGATCTACGCCGAGGACGGCTCGGTGGTGCCGGTGACGGTGGTCAAGGCGGGCCCCTGCCTGGTGGTGCAGCGCAAGACCCGGGCCATCGACGGCTATGAGGCCGTGCAGCTCGGCCTGGTCGAGGACCGCCCGCCGAAGAAGGTGACCAAGCCGCGGCTCGGCCACTTCGGCAAGGCCGGGGTGGCGGCGCTCGCGCGCCTGATGGAGTTCCGTCTTGCCGAAGGCGAGGAGGTCAAGCCGGGCGACGAGGTCAGGGCTACCATCTTCGAGGAGAAGCAGTACGTCGACGTGGTCGCGACCAGCAAGGGCAAGGGTTTCCAGGGCGTCGTCAAGCGCCACGGCTTCGCCGGCGGCCGCGCCACGCACGGCTCGATGTTCCACCGCGCGCCGGGCTCGATCGGCGCGTCGGCCTTCCCGTCGCGCGTCTTTCCCGGCATGCGGGCCGGCGGGCGCATGGGCGGCGAGCGGATCACGGTCAAGAACCTGCAGGTGATCAAGGTGGACGCGGAGCACAACCTGATCTACCTGCGCGGCGCGGTGCCGGGCGCGCGTCACGCGTACGTGGCGATCAAGCGGGCGAAGCGCGGTTGATGTCCATTAGGATGCGGGGAATCAACGTTGTTCGAAGCGAAGGGGAGGGGGCGTCCCCTTCCCCCCCGGAGGGGTGGGAAGGGGATCGAGGGGTTGCGGGGGGAGATCCGATAGACGCTGTGAGTAGTCCGCGGCAGATGCATGTGGCACCTGTTTAGCAGCTCGGGTCACCGTGGGTAGAGGAGCCTAGATGAAGATTTCAGTGAAGAATTTCGACAACCGGGAGCTGCGCGAGATCGAGCTGCCGGAGACGATCTTCGGTTATCCCTACAACGAGCACCTGATCCACGAAGCGGTCCAGGCGTATCTGGCCGGCCGCCGCCGCGGCACGCACAAGACCAAGACCCGCGCCGAGGTCTCGGGCTCGGGCAAGAAGCTGTGGCGGCAGAAGGGCACCGGCCGGGCGCGCACCGGCGACATCCGCAACCCGAAGTGGCGCCACGGCGGTATCGTCTGGGGCCCGGTGCCGCGCAGCTACGACAAGAGCCTGTCGGTGCGCGAGAAGAAGAACGCCCTCAAGTCGGCGCTGTCGCGTAAGATTGCCGAGGAACGCATCGTGGTGCTCGAGAGCCTGGACCTGGGCAGCCACCGGACGCGCGAGCTGATCGATCGCCTGCACGGCATCGGCATCGACGGCAAGGCGCTCCTGGTCGACACGCACGACAACCACAACCTGGAGTTGGCGGCCCGCAACAACCGCGCCGTGAAGACGGTGGATGCGCTGGCGGTCAACGTCTACGACGTGGTGGACCGGCCGTTCCTGGTGCTCAGCGAGATGGCGCTCAACCGGCTGGTGGAGGTGCTGGCGAAATGAGACACCAGGACGTGATCCGGCGGCCGTTGATCACCGAGAAGTCGGCGGTGCAGCGCGAGACCGGCAACATCATCGCATTCGAGGTCCACCGGCATGCCAACAAGATCGACGTGCTGCGCGCAGTGCAGGCGCAGTTCAAGGTCAAGGTGGCCGAGGTGCGCATCGCCAACTGCCACGGCAAGGCCCGCCGCCAGGGTAAGTTCACCGGGCGGCGCCCCGACTGGAAGAAGGCTTACGTCAGGCTCGCGGCCGGCGAGAAGCCGATCGAGTTCTTCGAGGGGATGTAAGACGATGGCGATCAAACAGAGAAAGCCGACCAACGCGGCAAGCCGTTTCCAGACCTATCTCACCGGCGACGAGATCACCGTCGAGAAGCCGTACAAGCCGCTCACCGAGGGCAAGAGCAGCAGCGGCGGGCGCAACAACCGCGGCGAGCTGACCTCGTGGTGGCGGGGCGGCGGGCACAAGCGGCGCTATCGGGTGATCGACTTCCGCCGCGACAAGCACGGCATCCCGGCGCGGGTTGCCACCATCGAGTACGATCCCAACCGCTCGGCGCGCATCGCGCTGCTGCACTACGCCGACGGCGACAAGCGCTACATCCTGTGGCCCAACGGCCTCGAGGTGGGCGCCGAGGTGATGTCCGGCGAGAAGGCCGAGGTCAACGTCGGCAACTCGCTGCCGCTGCGCCTCATCCCGCTCGGCACGGTCATCCACAACATCGAGCTCAAGCTCGGCAAGGGCGGGCAGATGGTGCGCAGCGCCGGCGCCGGAGCGCAGCTGATGGCGCGTGACGGCGGCTGGGCGCAGGTCAAGCTGCCCTCGGGCGAGGTGCGGCGGGTGCACGTCGAGTGCTACGCCACGGTCGGCCAGGTCGGCAACCTCGAGCACGAGAACATCTCCTTCGGCAAGGCCGGGCGCAAGCGCTGGCTGGGCCGGCGCCCGCACAACCGCGGCGTGTCGATGAACCCGGTCGACCACCCGATGGGCGGCGGCGAGGGGCGCACCTCGGGCGGACGCCATCCGACGACCCCTTGGGGCGTGCCGACCAAGGGCTACAAGACCCGTAACAACAAGCGCACGGACCAGATGATCGTCCGCCGCCGGAATCAGAAATAGGAGGCGAGGCAAGCCATGCCGCGTTCAGTGCACAAGGGCGCATTCGTCGACGACCACCTGCAGAACAAGGTGGAGGCCGCTCGTTCGCGCGGCGACAACCGGGTGATCAAGACCTGGTCTCGCCGCTCCACGGTGATCCCGGACATGGTGAACTTGACCATCGCCGTGCACAACGGCGCCAAGTTCATCCCGGTGTACATCACCGAGAACATGGTCGGCCACAAGCTGGGCGAGTTCGCCATGACCCGCACCTTCCGGGGCCACAGCGGCAAGAAGGTCGAGAAGGGGGCCCGCCCCCGCTGACCGGAGGGTTGACGACCATGGAAGTCACAGCGCGACTTCGTTACGTGCATGGCTCGGCGCAGAAGATGCGCCTGGTGGCCGACCTGATCCGCGGCAAGGCGGTGCAGGAGGCGGTGAATGTGCTCGGCGTCACCCACAAGGCGGCGGCGCGTCACGTTCAGAAGTGCCTGAAGTCGGCGATCGCCAACGCCGAGAACCGCGAGGACCACGTCGACGTCGACCGGCTCTACGTCAAGGAGATCTACGTCGACGGCGGACCGATGGCGAAGCGCATCCGGCCGGCGCCGATGGGCCGGGCGTTCCGGGTGCTCAAGCGGCAGAGCCACATCACGATCAAGCTCGACACCCGCAAGGGCCCCGAGCAAGAGAAGAGGTAATCGAATCGTGGGTCAAAAAACACACCCCTACGGCTTCCGGCTGGTCTACAACAAGACCTGGCACTCGCGCTGGTACGGCGACAGCCACTACGCCGACACCCTGCACGAAGACCTGAAGCTCCGCCGCAAGCTCAAGGAGCGGCTGCAGCACGCCGGCGTCTCCGAGGTCGACATCGAGCGCGCCGCCGACAAGCTGCGGGTGACCATCTACACCTCGCGGCCCGGCATCATCATCGGCCGCCGCGGCGCCGAGGTGGACAAGCTGCGCGACGACCTGCAGAAGGAGATGGGCCGCGAGGTGCACATCAACATCCAGGAGATCCAGCGGCCCGAGCTCGACGCCCAGCTGGTGGCGGAGTCGATCGCCGGCCAGCTGGTGCGGCGCGTCTCCTTCCGGCGGGCGATGAAGAAGGCGATGGAATCGGCCTTCCGCTTCGGCGCCAAGGGGGTCAAGATCATGGTCTCTGGCCGGCTGGGCGGCGCCGAGATCGCGCGCTCCGAGTGGTACCAGGAAGGGCGGTTGCCGCTGCACACGCTGAAGGCCGACATCGATTACGGCCTCGGCGAGGCGCGCACCACCTACGGCGTGATCGGCGTCAAGGTCTGGGTGTACAAGGGCGATTTGCTGAAGGAGAAGAGCAGACGAGCGAGCGCGTAGCGCGAGCGAGCCGGAATCTGGGAGCGAACGATCATGTTGATGCCGAAGAAGGTCAAGTTCAGAAAGCAGCAGCGCGGGCGGCGCCGGGGCATGTCGAAGGGCGGCACCTACATGGCCTTCGGCGACTACGGCCTGCAGGCGCTCGAGGCCGGCTGGGTGACGGCGCGCCAGATCGAGGCTGCCCGTATCGCCATCACCCGCCACGTCAAGCGCGGCGGCAAAGTGTGGATCCGGGTGTTCCCCGACAAGCCGATCACCAAGAAGCCGCTCGAGACCCGCATGGGCAAGGGCAAGGGCCCGCCCGAGCAGTGGGTCGCGGTGGTGAAGCCGGCGCGCATCCTCTACGAGCTCGAAGGGGTGCCGGCGGACGTCGCCGAGCAGGCCATGCGCCTGGCTTCGCACAAGCTGTCGATCAAGACCAAGTTCATCACCCGCCATCACGAGCCGAGGTAAGCCGATGAAAGCGTCGCAGATACGTGAGCTGACGGTCGAGGACCTGCTCGACAAGGAGCGCGACCTGTGCGAGCAGCTGTTCGCCCTGCGCTTGCAGAAGGTGACCGGCCAGCTCGAGAAGCCGTCGCG
>DASZHY010000442.1:0-15994 GCA_035949675.1 Thermoanaerobaculia bacterium | reverse complement strand
TGATGGTAACGATTATAGTTTGTCGCGGGTTTCTGCATTGCGGTGATCCCTGCGCGGAACGCCGATCCGATCTGGGCGGTCTGCCGGGGCGCAGCTGGTCCAGGCGACACCGCCGTGGCGGCGGTGGTGGTTCTAGCCGCGAGCAACCTGCGGGTATACCGGGACTGAGCGGGGCGCGCGGCTCTGCTCGGGCGCGTGCGCCAGAGCGCGGCGGCCTGGCTCTCGTCCTTGCGGACGGGCAGGCCGCTCTCGCGCTCCGGCTTGCCGACACCGAAACGCCGATCTCCCCCACGGTCCACTGAGCTCGTTACCGTCTTCGATCGTCAGCAGGTCACAGATCGTGGCCAGACCTCGGTCGACGCAGCCAGGAGCCTCGTCGACCCTCTCGATCTCCGCGGTCCAGTGGATCGGGGACACCGCCGCGCACGCCTGCGGTGCCTCCAAGGGCAACTCCTCACCCCGAGGCCCCCGCGCCGCGACGCCCGGACCACAGCGCGGCACGAGATCCCCCACGTCCACCCGGACCCAGCCTGCCTTGCTGGCCGCGAACTCCCGGACGCAGGCCGGGCCGCTTCCCCCGCGGGCCGGCGCGGCCGCCAGGAGACCACCGAGCAGCACGGCAGCCATCCTCATGGGACCACCTGCGGGCGCGCACGCAGCCTGGCGATCCACCAGGCAGGCAACGGCCAAACGAGGACGAGGAGGAAGAGCGCTTCCAGGTACGGGGTGGTCAGCGACGTCATGAGCCGGACCACCAGGGCGACCAGCGCCGTCGCGCTCCAGGCGAGCACCCAGGCGAGAGGCCGCGGCCCCCGCCGCAACGTCGCCGCCGCCGCCGCGGCGAACAGCAGCAGCGGTAGGCCATAGCCATAGAGCTGCACCTCGCGGGCCGCCGGCCCCTGCAGCTCGAGGAAGCCCGGGAGGTCCCACGCCGCCGCGACCACCGCCCCAAGCGCCGCCACCGCCGCCGCCGGGCGCAGCTCGCGCAGCCCGAAGCGCGC
Organism: Thermoanaerobaculia bacterium; assembly: GCA_035949675.1. Classification (GTDB taxonomy): domain Bacteria; phylum Acidobacteriota; class Thermoanaerobaculia; order Multivoradales; family UBA5704; genus JASLEW01. The sequence goes on along the minus strand of DASZHY010000442.1, from coordinate 14,993 downwards.
GGCCGCCCAGACCAGGGCCGTCGCCAGGAGGGCGCCGCCGACCTCGAACAGCCCCTTGCCGAGAGCCAGCGGCAAGGCGGCGCAGAGGAATCCGAGGGTGGCCGTCAGGGGAGCCGCCAGCGCCGCCCGCGCCTCCTCTCGCCCCGAGACGCGGCTGGCGAGGACGACCAGCGCCAGGTTCAGGGCCGCCAGTCCCAGCGCCACCCAGGCCGCGCCGAGGCCCTGCTGCTCCGCGGGGAGACCGACCAGAAAGTAGGCGGTGCTCACGCCGGCGACCGCAGCTGGCCACCGGGCCGCCATCTCGGTGCTGAACACCGCCAGGCCCGAGGCCACCACGAAGCCTGCCGTCACGGCCATCCCCAGCGCGCTGACCTTGGCGCCGGGCGGCATCCATGCTCCGTCAGCCAGACCCGCAGCCGCGCCGGCCGCGACCCAGACCCATCCCAAGGTGGCCCGAGAGGGGGCCCGGCGGGCCAGCGCCAGCAGCGCCGCCGACGTCAGCCCGGTGAGCCACCATGCCATCGCGGAACCACCACCGAGCGCGAAGGCCTGCCCACCGACCGCGCCCCGGGCGCAGGCGAAGGCGACTCCGCAACCGAGCCAGGTCGGGATGCTTCGCTTCGCCGCCAGCAGCGCCCCGAAGAGCAGCAGCAGATAGAAGAGGGGTAGCCGATCGCGGCCCCCCATCGGAGCGCCCGCCTCCCAATCCCTCCAATACGGCGCCAGAAGCCCCACGACCAGGCCCATCAGCGCCACGGCAGGTCCCGTGCGCAGCGCCGTGACGAGAGCCGCAGCCACGGTGAGCCCGATCGCGCCGAAGGCGATCGGCCGCGAGAGGAACCCGAGCTCGGCGGCCAGGCACAGGCAGGGAAGCAGCAGCGCCAGACCGGCGCCGATGAACCCCTGGCCTACCCAGCCGATCCGGCGCTCGAGAGCCGCGCCGCTGCCGACCAGCACGGCCGCCGCCGCCACGCCCGCCCCCAAGCGCCAGTCCGACGCCCAGGCATGGTGGAAGCCCGGCGGCCGCAGCACCAGGGAGCAAGCCGTCGCGGCGCCGAGCCCCAGCAGCACCGCCGCCCGGGTCGGGCCCAAACGCTGGCCGCCGCCTACCTCCGCCATGGCGGACGCTTCGTCTCCGAGCAGGAACGAGACCAGGATGACGACGAGGACGAGCGCGACGAGCTCCATGGCGGCCAGGGGCCTCGTAGGTGCCGGAGTTATCTTTTTAGTAACTCTATCACTTCACTCGAGTGTCGCGAAAGCTCCAGGTGCTTGCGAGGGCCGCTCGGACCGGTTCCGACGCAAGGCGCGCCCTGCACGAACTGCCCGGTCCCGGCGCTTCCGCCGACCGCGCTGGCCCTCCTGGCGCTCCTGCTGCCGGCCCTGGCGGTGGCACGGCTGCGGCGCCGAGGCGGCCCGCGGCGCGGGTAGCGCCCGCCGCTCCGATCCCTTACCGCAAGAGGATCAGCAGGCTGAGCAGGGTCAGTGTCGCGGGAGCGATGCCATAGGTCGTGGCCAGGCCGATGAACACGTCTTTGCCGCGGATCACACCCGCCAACCCGAGGCAGCCACCAGCCGCGAGCAGCAGACCGGTGAGACCGGCAAGCGCCCGATTCACTTCTGCCGCGCCGCCCACGGCGGGAGAGTGCAAGCAGAAGTACAGGAACCCACGCCGACACCAGCAGCGCGGCCAAACGGTGAGGGCCGTCGTGCTCACAACCCCGAGTACCTCGCTGCCGCCACCATCCATTTCGAATACTTCGGCCTGCGGAATCCTGCGACCGATCCCGAGGCGAAGAAGGCGGTTGTAACGCAGATTCCGACGGCCGTGGTCTTCGTTGGCAGCGGCGAGGCAGCCCGGATCTTGAGCGACGCCGACTGGCAAGCGCCGGAGATCGCCCTGCGCGCCATCCTCGAGCGGCACCGGGGCGGGCCGTAGATCCCGCTCCGAAAGCCTCTGCTGTCTCCGGCGCTGGGCCGCATAGCCCAGACCCTTCACGACTCCGGGGATGACCCGCGGAGTGCAAGGCACAGTTTTCCGTGATACACCTGCTGCCGAATCCCCCGAAGCACTTTTGGGTCTCTGTATATGGCCATATGCTTGTTGTTAAGCGCCTCGCGACGGGCGATAATCGTAGAGTCAATAAATCGACTAAACAACTCTCTCTCCCGGGCGTGAAAACCACGGAGGAATGGCCCATGAAAAGGCAGAGCTTTTCCGGCAGGCTGCTGGTCCCGTTGCTTTGCGGCATGTTCTTAGCCGCAACAAACGCCACCTTTGGGTTGACCTGGGAGACGACGTGGCTTCCGGGAAATACCTACAAAGTCGACGACGCGGTGCAATACCTGGGATCGAGCTACATCAGTCTGGCGCACAAGAACAGAGGGAACACACCAGGAGATCCGGCTACAACAGAGGGGGTGGCCGGCAGCACCTGCAGCCCCTGCAAGTGGTCATTGCTGGCTGAGATGGGCGTGCCCGGCGCGATGGGTCCTTTGGGTCCGATGGGTCCAATGGGTTTGACCGGCGCGAGCGGTCCAACGGGTCCAATGGGTCTGACCGGCGCTACGGGACCGACAGGAGCCCAAGGTCCACAGGGTTCGCCGGGGGCGAACCTAAACCCTCTCAAGATTGCAATGCTCCAGTGGTACAACGCGGCCAACATCCCCGATCACTTCACTGCCGGCGGTGACATCAACATTCCGCAAGCCCTGGCCTTCGACGGGGCGCACATCTGGGTCGCGAACCGGGGCGGCAACAGCGTAACAGAGCTCAACGCGAGCGATGGCAGCAAGGTCGGCACCTTCACCGCAGGCGGTGAAATCAACTATCCCGTTGCCCTCGCCTTCGATGGGGCTCACATCTGGGTGTCAAACTACCATGGCAACAGCGTGACGGAGCTCAACGCGAGCGACGGCAGTAAGATCGGTACCTTCACTGGCGACGGCGACATCAAAGGTCCCTTTGGCCTGGCCTTCGACGGAGCACATATTTGGGTGTCGAATTCGTTGGCCACCAGCGTGACGGAGCTCAACGCGAACGACGGCAGTAAAGTCGGCACCTACGCCGCCGGTGGTGTCCTCACCAACCCCGGGTACGTGGTTTTTGACGGAGCGCACATCTGGGTGGCGAACTCCAACGGCTTTTTCCTGACGGAGCTAAACGCGAGCGACGGAAGCCTTGTCGGCAACTTCTCCGGCGGCGGTGACATCAACACTCCCAACAATCCGATCTTCGACGGGGCGCACATCTGGGTGGCAAACAGGGTCGGCAACAGCGTTACGGAACTCAACGCGAGCGACGGCAGCAAGGTCGGCACCTTCACCGCCGGCGGTGACATCAACACCCCGAGTTGCCTTGCCTTCGACGGAACGCACATCTGGGTGGCGAACTCCTTGACTAACAGCGTGACGGAGCTGAACGCCAGCGATGGCAGTAAAGTCGGGACCTTCACCGCCGGTGGTGACATCAGTACTCCCAGTTTCCTGGCCTTCGACGGGGCCCACATCTGGGTGTCGAACTACTCTGGCAACAGTTTGGACAAACTCTGAGCAAGCGGCAGGCCCAGACGACTACTGACCTACTGCGAGACTGATGGCAGGGGACCGCGTGCTGCAGGTCGACAGCTGGAGGACGTGGATTAGCGTTCGGGATCCCCTCCCCGTGAGGTTCAACACCCCATCCGGGCTCCATAGCGCCAGGCTCCGTTTTAGATTCCGTGTGCTCAGGAACCCGAATTAATCCACAATCGCCTGTCGAGCACGCACCGGCGTGGCGTCGCCAGTACCGACCAAGGTCTCGCGCTGAGCCCTTTTGACGCAAGCGGCCGGGATTCAGCAACAGCGCTCTGTCAGGCTTCTCGAAGCGGGCCGGCTGGACTGCTCAAGCGCTACGCTACCCGTCGTTTCATTCGCACGTCAGCTCAATGCTCCTGACAAGGTCGCCGGTCTCTGGAACCGTTGCAAAGCAGTTGGGATCGTGAGATGGCACGCTGCCGTCGATCCCAAAGCACCAAGAGTGGCCGATATTGTCATTGGCGCCTAAGAAAAGCGTAGACCCTCGCGGGGCCTGAAATTGAAACGTAACCGGCAAAACGAACACAAGTCCCGGGTGCCCCGGGCCATTCGGGTAAACAGCGCCGTTGGAGTCGAAGAAGTAAATACTGTCACCGCTACCGATGTATAACACGGTACAGAGGCTACTAACAGTCCATATCACCTGCGCATTGCTATTCGTCGAGCAACTAGGCCTAAAGTTCTTGGCTGCTGCATTCGGCGGCACCTTCACGGTTAGTGTTGCTGGCGAGAATGTACAGCCTGCCTTGGAAGGTCTGAGGATATACGTGCCGGCGGGCAATCCCGCGATTTCATAGGCCCCGTTACCTCCGGTCGGCGCGGAGTGGCCCCCAGCAGCTACCACGGCACCCGCCGTTCCTGCTGAGCCGCTGATCGAGTACGTCTGCTGGCATGTACCCGCGCCATTGTCCGTCAGGCTCAGCACGTACTCGAGCACCTCATCTGCCACCCCAGCCTCTTTCAGGGCTGTGAGAGCCGCGGGCGTAGTATCGAGTGACGCAGCAGAGGATCTGATCTCCTCTATGATGACACTAGGTGCAAAGCCGGCCTCCGTCATGGCAATGATGTCTTGGTTCGAACGAGACGACGACTCGTTTGTAGCACCCCGAGCGGCTGTCGCCAGCAGAATGAGTGCCACGACAAGAAGGGCGTGTCTGGCAATCCGTGCCTTCACCATATCTTCGCACTCCCAGAGTTTGTGGTCAGAGCAGTAGTGCCGAAGATTCTGCAGCGGAGATCACACCGAATAGCCGGCACGGCGCCCTCCTCGATCTTGGTTCTGACAAACGGAAAGCTAGAATAGCACTTTCTTGAGGTCTTGTCAATAGGGGCTCTCCGAGACTTGGTGTGGGTGGGTGGGGGCGCCCGGGCGACCGTGGCGCGCTCGTCACGCTCGCGGGCGATATCCCGGCGCTCCGTCTCGCGCTCCGCGGCCTCCCGGGAGGCGGCGGTCCGACGCACCCCGCAACACCCGAATGAGGGTCTCGGTCTCGATCCGGCTGCCGTAGGCGCCCGTCCACGCGGCACGCCGATTCGATCCAGGGCCGGTGGCGGGGGGCCAGAGGCAACGCCCGGGGCGGACGTGGCGGGGCTCCCGGATTCATCGGGTGGGGGTGGGGCCTGAGGCCCTCGGCCAGGGCACGGTCTCTGCCTCCGAAAAGCCGGAGCGTGAGATCGCCGTCGGCAGTAGCGAAGTGGAATGGCAGAAGCAGGAGAAAACGGGCCGCACAGTCCCTCGCGGAGTCGTGCGGGCACTGGTCTGCGCGCAAGAGGGTGTCCTGTATCTCCTCGTTTTCAACCGCGCGGACGGGCTTGCTCTGGATCGGTTCGACCCCTCGATTAACGTCCTGGAGCGAGTGTTGCTTGATGGGGCGACCGTTTCGTCCGGCCCGATAACGGCGGCACTTGGTGCTGACGAGCTTTTGCTTGGCAGCCGAGTTGCCGCTGATGGACTCTGGCGGATCTCCCTGGAGAACCTCGCAGCAGCTCGCTGGAAACGCGTGACGGGGGTCAGAATCGACCGCAAGCCGGCGGGCTGATGCCACGGCCCGCCACTGTCAGCCTCGGTCCGTAGCCCGAGCCGCCGGTAGCATCCGGCAATCCGCGAAAGATCTCCGTCTCGCCCAGCAGGCCATGGTACCTTGGAGATGGAGCAGATTAGGATCGTGCGCGCTATGCGCATCTCGCGAACGACCCGCTGACCCTTGCGAGGGACGTGCTGGACCTGCGGAACAGGACCTGGCACAGCAGCTCGACGCAGTGTGGCGGTGTCGGAGCCGATTTTGCAAGCCCTGTGGGCGGCTGCTCGCAGCTACGCTCCATCAGCAGGGCATCCCCCTCGAACGGCCCCGGCCGCCCCGGCTCCGGCGCGTCTGGCGGCGCCGCGCCCCCGGCCGCAGCCCCGCCCCCGGGGGCCTCCTCCTCGGTCGCGAAATGGCGAGGCGCGACTGATCCAAGCATATACCTGGGGTGACACGCGACCGATTCAAGCGTAGATCGCTCTCGTTTCTTGCCTCTTGATAGAGTAGATCTGCAATTGCCTGCAACCAGCGAGGAGCGGCGGCCATGACCAGGAACGTCCCGCGCACCCTTGGCAATCTGGCGATGCTTTGCCTGATGGCTCTCCTGGCCTGCCGCCCCGGGGACCGGGCAGAGGTCCTCGACGAGGCCCGCGCCGCAGGCCGGGACGCGGCGTCGCTTCCCGCCGCTGGCGAGGACTACTTCCATGACATGGACGGCGGCGGCGCGCTGTCGCCCGAGGCAGTCAGGGGGCGCAACGCCTGGATCGTCTGGACGGGAGGGAACGACCGCTTCTGGAACGAGATGTCTACCAGGAGCGCCGGCTCCCTGGACCTCTTGAAGACACTATCCTCCTACCCCGGCAACCAACCCAGCGGCGAGCCGCGGGCCACCAGCCGCGCCCGCCGCTGGCAGTACCTGGGCCTGGTCAACGAGCCCTGCTTCGAGCAGGCCACCGGGCCCGACCCCAGCCGCTTCGGCCTGTGGCTGGACATGCGCAAGCACACTCCCGACTGTCCGCCGGATCCCTTCGAGAACGAGAAGAGCTACCCCGGCGTGGCGATCGGCGCGCGGGGCCGGTCTTTGCCGGTTGGCTCGTATTACGGCTGGGCCACGGGCGTCGTCGGTCTGCGGCTGTTCCCCAACCCGGCGTTCGACGAAGCGGCGGCCAAGAGGTGGGACGCCAAGCGCTACTATGAAGACCCCGCCTACTACTCATCCAAGGATCTGGTGAAGCCCTACCGGGTCGGCATGTCCTGCGGCTTTTGCCACGTCGGCCCCAACCCGGTCCGTCCCCCCGCCGACCCCGAGAACCCGAAGTGGGAGAACTTGAGCTCGAGCGTCGGCGCGCAGTACCTCTCGATCGCCCGCGTCGTCGCATGGGAAGCGGACCCGACGAGCTTCGCCTTCCAGTTGATGCACACCTGGCGGCCGGGAGCTCTCGATACCTCCCTGATTTCCACCGACTACATCAACAATCCGCGCACCATGAACGCCATCTACAGCTTTGGCCACCGGCTCGAGCTGGCCAGGCGCTGGGGCAAGGAGACGCTGGCGGGCGGCGGCCTCGACAACGCTCAGTTCAACGACTACTTGAAGTCTGGACCGCTCACCGAGCTTTTCCAGCCGCCGGCCACCGTCTTCACGCCGCGCCTGCTCGCGGACGGCAGCGGCTCGGTGGGAGCTCTGGGCGACCTCAACCGCTTCTACTTGAACATCGGCCTGTTCAGCGAGGAGTGGCTGCGCCATTTCAATCCCCTGGTGGGCGGCCCCCTGGTGGGCGGCAAGTCGATCTCCCCGATCGAGATCGCCGTGGCGCGCAAGAGCTCCGCCTACTGGCAAGCAACGGAGTCGCAGACGCCCGCCGTGGCCGCCTTCCTTTTCGCGAGCACCGCGCCGCACCACCTGCGGGACGCCCCCGGCGGTGCGGCGTACCTGACCCAAGACTCGGCCAAGCTCACCCGCGGCAAGGAGGTCTTCGCCGACCGCTGCGCCCGCTGCCACTCGAGCAAGGTCCCGACCCCGGCGCCGGGAGTCGATCCGGAAGGGTGCGCCGGACCCGGTTACCTCGACTGCTGGAACCGGTACTGGGCGTGGACCAAGACCGACGATTTCAAGCAGAAGATGCGGCAGATCGTCCTGGCAAGCGATTTCCTCGACGGCAACTTCCTCTCGACCGAATTGCGCGTCCCGGTGACGCTGCTCGAGACCAACGCCTGCAGCTCGCTGGCTACCAACGCCATCGCGGGCAACATCTGGGACAACTTCTCCTCGCAGAGCTACAAGAGCCTGCCGCCGGTGGGCGCCATCATCGTCCACGACCCGTTCACCGGCGAGGCGCGGCCCTATCAGATGCCGGCCGGCGGCCGCGGCTACGTGCGCCCAGCCTCGCTGATCAGCCTATGGTCAACGGCCCCGTTCCTGCAAAACAACAGCGTGGGCAAGCTCGCCCGGGCGCCCTCGGTCCAGTCGCGGATGGATTCCTTCAACGACTCGATCGAGCAGATGCTGTGGCCCGAGAAGCGCCAGCGGGACCCCGTGCTCGGCGACCGGATCCAGGGGCCCAGCCTCATCGACCGCACCACCGCCGTCAGCTACCTCAGGGTGCCGGAAGGCTACCAGACCGAGTTCTTCAGCAGGCAGCGGGAGCTGACGAAGCGGGTGACTCGCGCGAACATCGGCGAAGGCGCAATCGAGATCGGGCCGATACCCGCCGGCACACCGGTGAACCTCCTGGCCAACGTGGACCTGCTGCCCGACGGCATGACCGCTGAGCAACGCCTCAAGCACGACACGCAGGTCGTCGAACTGCTGCTCAAGCTCAAGGCGACGCTCGGTCTGGTGCCGGTGGGCGCGAGCGACGAACAGGCCGGCCACGTTCTTGCTTCCCTGGCGGGCCCGCTGCTCGAGCTCAGCAAATGCCCCGATTTCGTCGTCAACCGCGGCCACTACTTCGGCACTTCCTCGTTCAAGGAAGAGCCCGGCATGGAAGAGCCCGGCTTGAGCGACGACGACAAGCGGGCATTGATCGAGTTCCTGAAGCTCTTCTAGCCCTCAGACCGATTGGCTCCGCCGGCGGCGAGCGTGCGGAACACTTTATCGAGAGCATCCGCGTTCTTGCGCCCGCGGATGCCGACGAGAGCCCCCAGTAGAGCAGTCGGGAGGATCTGGAAGGGATCCAGCTTGAACCTGAATATCTGAACGGTGCTATCCAGCTTCACGACCACCATCGCGAAAGCCTCGACCAAGATGCCTAGAAGGATTGCCGCCGCCGCGGCCTTCCCCCACTCCTTTACCCTGACCTTGCCAAAGGCGAGTGGGATCATGCTGCCCACGACAACGCCTGCGGCCACCGCCAGGAGGAGGCTCCAGAAACCAGGGACGAAGCGAACTGGAAAGCGATGGGTGAAGACTCTGTCCAGCCCGCCCCGGGTCTTGTAGCTGAAGGCGACAGTAAGATGGTCATGAACCGTCCCGCCCTCGCCGGCGCCTGGATCGCCTGCTGCAGGCGTCGAGGCGCCGTCGCCGCTGAATGGCAGCAATGACCTGGCCAGCGCCTTGAAAGATCTGGGTATGGCTCGTATCTCCAACGCTGGTGCGGACGGAGAGAGAGGCAAGGTGTTGTCCCCGCCCATCCTGCGGAGGTTCACGAAGCGCGCGCTGCAGCTTTCCCAGAGATTTAGGTCGCAATAGACCTGGACTGGCTCGGTCAGCAAGATATCGAGATCCGGCACCAGGCTGCGCAGCGCCACCTGGAACAGTTGTTCTCCTTGCAGGCTCGCGGTCTGTTTGCCGGTGTCGGCACTCAGCAGATCCATTACCACCATGCTGTAGACGGGAAACTGTAGGGCGCAGGTCAGCGCCGTCTGGTCTCGCGTCAGGGCAATGCGCGCCGTGGCCATCTGGTCATAGAATTTACCAATGGGATCGGCCGCAAACTTGAATGCAAGCGCTTGCGGACCGCCGGTCCGCACGTAGAAGACGTAGTCGAACTTACGCCACTTGTTTGGTGCGGTTTTACTCTGATCGACGCACACCTTGACGTTGCCCGCGTCGACACATGAGAGGTCAGGCGCCCGGGCGATCGTGGAGTCGGTAACCCATTCGGTGGACGTGGGATGAAACTCTACCCTGCCTTCGCCTCCATTCGCGATAACTGGCTCGATTTCGAGGTGAAACTCAGACGCCGAGAGAGGTCTGGAACGCCAAGGGGAAGCCAGCAGGAGGACCGTGAAGAGGAGGTGGCGGACGCCGGCAGTGAGCCGTGTGCGGTGGTATGTATGCATACCGTGTGAGCAGTAGTTGTTTAGCGCACCTCAAAGAATACAGCGGAATCGGGAACAGGTCAACGCGGGCGCGTCACCTGCCCGGCACCGTGGGTGCGGAGCAGAGGGCGATGCGCGTGCGTGAGCACGCGCTGGCCGCTTTTCAAGGCCGCGCTGGCGCTCAACCCCAGCCCCTGCAAAACAGATTCGCTCGCCGCACCAACCCTCGTAGGGAGCGCGGCGGCTTTTGCCGCGAGGAAGCTCTCGCGACCCGCGAAAGCACCAACGGCGCCCCCACCTGGCACCAGTTGGTGGTTTGGTCTCCCGATCAATCGCTCATCCTCCACCCGCCGCCGACCGACTTGCGCTCCCCGAGGGGCCATCGCCCGATGCCGTCTCCGTGAAGGCGGAGTTTGTTCCCGGCGGGCATGCGACCGGCGTTGCCTTCGGCGATCGGTGCGGGAACCGGCGACCGGTGTTGCCCCTGGCCCGGGGGGTCGGCCACGGTTCAGACCGGGAAGATGGGTAACACTCTGGACCGGGGACCTGGGTGACAGCCAGGTAGGAGAGCATCGAGGGCCAGGAGGTGCTCGATGCCCTGGGACGAGACGACCCGTATGACCCAGAGAATTCGGTTCATGAGTGATTTCGAGAGCTGCCTGTACACGATGACGGAGCTCTGTCATCGCTACGGGGTCAGCCGCAAGACCGGGTACAAGTGGGCGCAGCGCTTTTGCAATGAGGGCTACGAGGGCCTGGCGGAGCGGTCGCGGGCCCCGCAGCACAGTCCGCTCCGGACACCGGACGAGCTGCAGGAGGCGCTTGTGGAGCTGCGTCGCAGGCGACCGACCTGGGGTCCACGCAAGTTGTTGGCGTGGTTGAAGAGGCGTCGGCCGGAGGTTGTGTGGCCAGCGGCCAGTACGATCGGTGGAATCTTGAAGCGGCGCGGGATGGTGGAGGCGAGACCGCGGGCGCGCCGATCCTGGCCGCCGGCAAGTCCGTCCCTGACGATCGCCGAGGCTGCCAATGACGTCTGGACGAGCGACTTCAAGGGACAGTTTCGGACCAGCGACGGCCGGTTGTGCTTTCCGCTGACGGTGGCCGACGAATTCAGTCGATTCGTCCTCGAGATCCGAGGCATGAGTTCCGTCGCCGCACGCCCGCTGTGGCCGATCTTCGAGCAGCTGTTCGAGCAGTATGGCTTGCCGCAGGTGATGCGCACGGATAACGGTACTCCGTTTGGGGCGGCGTCTCCGGGCGGCTTGACCTGGTTGTCGGTGCTAATACCTCGCCCTGCCCCGTCTTTCGCCTGAGAGGCGAGCAAAGAAGACGTTGCAAGAGGCCGGCCCGCCCCGAACTCGGCCGCGACCATGTCGCATGGCCAGCGCTCTTCGATCTGCGATGCCGTTGGCACCAGGAGGACGTCAGACGTGATTCCTGAGAGCGGGGCTCAGGCGAGCGGGCCGGCCCTGGCGGCGAACGGTCTTGTCAGCGAGCATTTCGTCCGGGCCTCCGAGATGTAGGCTATTGCGAAATAGGCCATCAGGAGCTACCATGATCAAATTACCTATGCCTTTGACGAGGTCCTGCTGGAAAGCATTGCTCGCTCTCGCGCCCGGTCTCTTGGCGCTCGCCCCCGCCCGCGCGCAGGCACCGCTAACCAGCGATCTGGCACTCTGGACGGACGCCGCCCATCCGGCGGTGCATCCACCGACGACAGCCTGCGATGACGCGGGCGTCTGTGCGGCGTTCTGGCCAGTTTCGCTGGACGCGCAGAACGCGCAGATCGATCTCATGGGTTCCGTGGTGTCCCCGAGTGGGGTCACGGCTCCCGCAGTCCTGCGTAGTGGCGGCTTTATCGGGCAACCGATCGCCGTGGGTCTGCAGCACGGGTTCGCGGTCTTCTACGACGAGATCAATATGCCCTCGGGGACGATTTCGGCGACAGTTCTGCAGCTCCTCGGCGAAGACCTGATCTCGACCAGGCCACCCATCCTGCTTCCCGCCCTCGCGGGTCGGGGCATCGCCTACACCGGCACGTCGAGCGTGGCGCGGACGCAGGATGGGTTCGCGCTGCTGGGGCAATCCGCTCCGGGCAGAGGTATCTATGACTATGTCAGCCTTGCCTTCGTCGATATGGACGGCCGGCTTCTGCGCCGGCCGGTGCAGCTGAGCCCGCCATCCTTGAATAACGGACTTGGGCTGGCGGTCCAACCCGACGGGAATCTCGTCGCGGTCTACTCATCGCTAACACATCCGAGCCGCAGCGACTGCTCGCAGGTCTTCGTGCGCCGCATCGCATCCTCAGGGCGGCTCCTCGGACCTGCGGTGGCGGTCGCCAATACCTTTTGCTTCCAGGTTTCCCCGACTGTCGGCGTCGCTGCGGACGGAACGTTCCTCGTCGCCTGGATGTCAAGGTCGGTGGACTTCGACACGGTCCTCGCCATCTTCGCCGAGCCTTTCTCTGCGCAGGTGCGCCCTCTCGGCAAGCTCCTCCAGGTCAGTCAGATCGGGGCCATTTTGGGGCCTGTCCTCTCCGTCGCCCCCACCGGCCACTACTTTGTCGTGTGGCAGGGTTTCGGTCCGAGCGGTGATGCCGCCAACATCAAGGGCCGCTGGCTCGAGGCTGACGGGACTCCGATCACGCCCGAGCTGACACTGAACGAGGCTCAGGCCGACCTCAATCAGATCCTGCCTCAGGTCGCGGCGGCCATCAATAGTCTCGCGGTCGTTACGTGGCAAATCAGCGTGCCCCCCATCTACTCCGATCCTTCCTATACGATCGCCTCCGTCGCGCGCCTGTTCACGACGCCGCCGTAGCGGCACCTCAGCGACCTCGGTGTATTTTCTCGCTCTACCCCGTGGCGTGGAATACACCACCCCGGCTCACCGAATTGGATTTGACTAGAGCGGGAGGCTAATGGTGCCGGGCTTTGCGAGCGCGGCGTGGACTGCCTGACGAAGATAGGCGGCGGGATCGACACCGCGTAGGCGGGCGGTGCCGATCAGCGAGTAGAAGAGCGAAGAGACCTCGGCGCCACGCGGCGAGCGCGAACCATAGTGATTCTTCCGCCCGACAACGAGGCCGCGCAGGGCGCGCTCGGCAGGGTTGTTGTCGAGCGGAATGGTCGCGTCGTCGAGCAACTTGGTCAGGCCCGCCCAATGCGATAGGACGTAGGCGACCGCCTTGCCGAAGTCACTTCGCCGGAGTCCTCCCTGAGCGAGCGCCCACTCGTGGATCGCGTCGAGCAAAGGCTTGAGCCTCTCCTTGCGCAGTTCGAGGTGGCGTGCCCGGTCGCCCTCGCTCTCGAGGACGAGCTCGCGTTCACGCTCGTAGAGATCACCGATCTTTTCGAGCATCCAGAGATTTCGCGAGTCGTTCTCGGCGGTGTCGCGAAACTTCCTGAGCACGTGCGCCCAGCAGTGCGCCAGCCGATAGCCCGGGCTGCCGAGGCCCTCGCCCGCGACATACCGACACCCTGGTCTCGGTCGAGTACCTGCGGGCCGCCACTGCCTCTCCCGCGCCGCTGACAGTGGAGGTGGCCGCCGGCGACCGCTGGGGCCAGACGATGCGCAGTTGCCAGGCGTCACCGTCACCCTCGCCAACAGCTTGACCGGCTATTCGCAGCAGACGGTCTCCGGCGCCGGTGGCGCCTTCAACCTCTACAACGTCCCGAACAACAACCCGGGGCCTTGCCGACGCGAGGAAACCCGAGCGCCCGGCTGGGACGCGCGCATCTGGCATCTGCCAGCTGCCGCTGCGACCGCTTCCGAGCTTGCCGGGCGGCCGCGCGACCGGGATCGACTCCGGTCGCCAGCCGAGAACCGTGACCTCCCCTGCCCCAACCGAGGGTGTCTGGCCCCCATCCCGCAGCGACCGGCGGGCTCGCTCTCCGATCGGCAGACCGGACCGCGCTCACCGCGGCAACGACCCTCCTCAGCGGCAACGCACCCAGCCGGGCTCCCTGTTGCCCGGCGCCGCTCGGAGGATCTAGACTCCACCGAACCGCTTCCGCCTGACGACTCGCGGCGAAAGGGGACCCTCGGTGCGCCTCGACCACCCGGTCATGGCATCTCCACCGGAGCTGCCCCCTCCTGCTCGCCTGCAGGCGCTGCGGCGGGAATCGCCCCGATCTCTGCCGCGCTGGGAAAGCTCTCGACCTGGTAGCGGATCGGATAGAAATCCGTCGCCTCCAGGAGCTTCCCGAGGCGCCCCCGGAGCGTCGCCCCCTCGAGCCATCCCAGGAGCTGCTGGCCCTCCGGGCGAGACAGATCCACGAACCCGATCAGGTCGGTTTCCGGGAGAAGCGACACGGCCCCGGCGGTCCAAGTGCACCGGCTCCAGAGATGTCCTCCCGGCTCTTCGGTGACCATGAAGCTGGCGACGAAGACATCACGCCCGAGGCGAGCAAAGAGAGCCTCGAGCTCCTTTTTCTGCTGTCCGTAGAGCTGTGCTTTTTCCTCGAGCACCAGGCGGCGCCACAGCGCGTAGCACGGATGGCTTGGCGCCAGCTCGAGCGTCTCCCATCCCGGGCACGAGCGCACGAGCGGGATCATGCTGACCGGTCGTGGGTTGGCCCTCCCCGCCGCGAACTCGAGGGCCGTCCTCAGGGCCTCGACGTCGCCAAGCCCCGTCACCACGAAACAGTTCCGGTCCGGGATGAGCGCCACCATCGCGCCCTCGACCGTAAGGCCGCGCAGCGCCCGCTCGCTGAGGATCCGGGAGCCGTCGTAGTCGTCCTGCCAACCGGAGACGTAAACGCCCCGCGCGGGCGAGCTCCAGCGTGGCTCGCTCACCCGCTCGAGGTTCAAGACCGGCTGGGCGAGGGCTTCGCCCAAGGAGACCCCCCAGGCTTGCTGTGTGGTCGCGGTCGGCAGAGCCATGAACGTTGGAGCGTCGTAGGCAAGGAGCTTGACGATGCCGCCGGCGACGGGCTCGAACGCCGGCCCCTTGGGCTCCCCGCCCTCGGCGAGCTCCGAGAGACGACAGGCCTCGACGTAGGACCGGTGCCTGACGGCCGGCAGGACCCGCTCACGAGCCGCCTCCCAGCTCGAAGGAAGATCGGTGCTCGCGTCGAGGACCCCGGCGAGAAAGCCGCGCACGAGCCACGAGCGCCGCCAGGGCCGGGTCCG
>DASZHY010000441.1:0-9730 GCA_035949675.1 Thermoanaerobaculia bacterium | reverse complement strand
TCGTCGGGCGCGAAGCGGGCGCAGCCGCTGCCGCGGACCAGGCGCACCGCCGCGCGGTGGGTGACCGCCACCCCCTTGGGGCGGCCGGTCGAGCCCGAGGTATGGATGACGTAGGCGAGGTTGTCGGCGGTGGCGCCGGGCGCCGTCGCGGTGGGCGCGGTGGGCGCGGTGGCCGCGGCGGGCTCGCCGCCACCCTCCTCGTCCAGGCAGAGCAGGCGGCCGCCGCCGCCGGCCTCCTCGAGCCAGCCGAACGCGCCGGCGAAGCGCCGCTCGGTGAGGAGCAGCGCCGGCCGCGGCGTCGCCGGTGTCGCCGCCTTTGCCGCGGCGGTTTCGGGCCGGCCGCCGGGCTCGGCTGCCGCGGGGAGGAGGTCGTCGAGGATGAGCGCTTGGCGCTCGCGCGGCCCGGCCGGGTCGAGAGGCAGGTAGGCGCCGCCGGCCTCGAGGACCGCCAGCAGCGCGACGATCAGGTGCGGTCCGCGCTCGAGGCAGAGCGCGACCGGCACCTCCGGCCCGACGCCCAGGCGGCGCAGCCGGCCGGCCAGGCGGCCGGCCCGGGCCGCCAGCTCGGCGTAGGTCATCGTCCGTGCCTCGTCCGCGTCCGCGCCGCGGCCGGCGGCGGTCCATTGCAGGGCGATGGCATGAGGGGTGCGCCGCGCCCATTCCGCGAACGACCCATGGAGGGTGGCGTCGCGGGGAAATGCCGCGGCCCCGCCGCTCCACTCGTGCAGCAGCTGGTGGCGTTCGACCGGCCCGAGCAGCGGCAGGTCGGCGAACCGCATGCCCGGCACGCGCGCGCCGCCGTCGAGCACCGCCGAGAAATGGCGAGCCAGGCGCGCGGCGGTCGCGGCGTCGAACAGGTCCCGGTCGTAGTCCAGGTGGCCGGCGAGGCCGCCGCCGCCGTCCTCCCCGAGCTCGAAGGTGAGGTCGAACATGGCGCCGCCGGTCGGCACCGGCGAGGCGGCGATGGTCAGGCCCGGCAGCCGCAACGCCTGGACGGGGGCGTTCTGCAGCACGAAGGCGACCTGGAAAAGCGGATTGTGGGCGCCGGCGCGATCCGGCCGCAGGTCGGCGACCAGCCGCTCGAACGGCAGCTCCTGGTGGGCCAGCGCCCCCAGGGTGGCTTCGCGTGCCCGCGCCAGCAGAACGCCGAAGTCGGGGTCGCCAGCAAGGTCGAGGCGGAGCACGAGCGTGTTGACGAAGAAACCGATGAGCCCCTCGGTCTCGACCCTGCCGCGGCCCGCCACCGGCGCACCCACCGCCACGTCCAGCTGGCCGGTGAGCCGGCCGAGCAGGCCCTGGAAGGCGGCGAGCAGCGCCATGAACAGGGTGGCCCCGGACCCCTGCGCCAGGCCGCGGACGCGCGCCGCCAGCTCGGGGCTGGCGCTCCAGGAGTGCCGGCCTCCGCGCCCGCCAGGCGCCGCCGGCCGCGGCCGGTCGGCGGGCAGCGCGAGCTCCGGCGGCAGGCCGGCGAGCCGGGCGCGCCAGTAGGCGAGCAG
Organism: Thermoanaerobaculia bacterium; assembly: GCA_035949675.1. Taxonomy (GTDB): domain Bacteria; phylum Acidobacteriota; class Thermoanaerobaculia; order Multivoradales; family UBA5704; genus JASLEW01. Next base: position 8,234 of record DASZHY010000441.1, on the reverse strand, counting down.
CCCTTCGAGAGTCGGGCCGGTGAGCCGGCGGCGCTGCCACCGCGCGAAATCGGCGTACTGGATGGGCAGCACGGGGAGCGCGGGGGCGCGGCCGGCGGCGAGAGCGCCATAGAGTGCCGCCAGCTCGCTCACCAGGACGCCGCACGACCAGGCGTCGGCGACGATGTGATGCATGGCGGCCACCAGCGTGGCGGCGCGCGGCGCCTCGCGCAGGAGCAGCAGCCGCAGCAGCGGCCCGGTGGCGAGGTCGAACGGCTGCCGCGCCGCGGCGGCGGCGAGCCGCCGTCCCTCGGCCTCGGCGCGACGCCGGCCGCCGGCGGCCTCGCCGGGCAGGCGCCCGAGATCGACCACCGGCAGGAGAAAGGCGGCGCCCGGCGGCGGCGGTGCAGTCGCCTGGGCGGGCTGCCCCTCCCGGCTCACGAACCGGCTCCGCAAGGTCTCGTGGCGGCGGACGATCTCGGTCAGGGCACCGGCGAGCGCGGGCACGTCGAGCTCGCCTTCCAGCCGCACCGCGGCCGCCAGGTTGTAGGCCGGCCGGTCGGGCTCGAGCTGGGCCAGGAACCACAGGCGCTCCTGGGCGAAGGAGAGCGGTTCGCCGCCGGCGTCGGCGCGGCAGCGGCCGCCGCGGCGCGGGATGGCGTCGGCAGCCGCCGGGGCGGTGTCGCGGCCGCCGCGCAGCCGGCGCTCGATCGCTGCCCGCCGGTTCTCCGAGAGGCCGCGCCGCAGGCGCTCGAGGCGTTCCGCGCCCGCCGCCAGGCGGGCTTCGAGACTGGCGTCGCTCATGGCAGGGCGGCGACCTCCTCGTCGCTCATGCTGTCCACCGCCAGGATCAGCTGCTCTTCGACCACCTGCGCCAGCTCGGCGAGGACCGGGGCCTCGAAGATGGCGCGCAGCGGCAGCTCGACGCCGGCGGCCGCGCGCACCCGCGCCGCCACCTGGGTGGCGAGCAGGGAGTGCCCGCCGCGGGCGAAGAAGTCGTCGTGGGCAGAGGCGTCGGCGATCCCGAGCACCTCGCCCCAGATCCCGGCGACCAGCCGCTCGGCCGGCGTGCGCGGCGGCACGCGCGGCGCGGCGGCCAGCGTTCCTGGCCAGGCGGGAGCCGGCAACGCGCGCCGATCGACCTTGCCATTGGCAGTGAGCGGCAGCTCGCCGATCGGCACGAAGCTCGCCGGCACCATGTAATCGGGCAGCCGCGCGCGCAGGAAGGAACGCAGGTCGGCATCCTCCGGCGGCGGCCCCGCCGGACGCGCCACCACGTAGGCGATCAGCCGGCGGGTGGAGCCGGGGGAGGCGCCTGCCGGCAGCGCCGGGGCCAGCACCACGGCCTGGCGCACCCGCGGATGGCAGCCGAGGGCGGACTCGATCTCGCCCGGCTCGATGCGGAAGCCGCGCACCTTGATCTGGTCGTCCACGCGGGCGAGAAACTCGAGGTTGCCATCCGCCTGCCAGCGCACCAGGTCGCCGCTGCGGTAGAGGCGCTCGCCCGGCGTGGCGGCGAAGGGATGGGGCGCGAAGCGTTCCGCCGTCAGGTCCGGGCGCCCGAGGTAGCCGCGTCCGACCCCCGCGCCGCCCAGGCACAGCTCGCCGGGGACGCCCACCGGTTGCAGCTCCAGGCGGCGGTCGAGCACCCATGCCTCGCTGGCCGGCAGCGGACGGCCGATCGGCACCACCGCTGCCGCGGCACGGCGCGCCGCGTCGAAGCCGGCGAGAGGCAGGAAGGTGCTGTCGATGGTCGCTTCGGTGACGCCGTAGGAGTCGATCAGGCGGGTGCCCGGCCCGCAGCGCCGCGCCAGGGCGCCGACCTCGCCGGCGTACCAGGCGTCGGAGCTCACCACCAGCAGCCGCATCGCCGCGAGGCTGCCGCCGGCTTGCTCCAGGTGGTCGACCAGCGAGCGCACGACCGCCGGCACGAACTCGGCGCCGTCGACCTGCTCGGCCTGCATCAGGGCGAAGAGGCGCCGCGGCTCGAGCAGCGTGGCGCGCGGGCAGAGCACCAGGCGCGCTCCCGAGCCCAGGGCCCGCACCACGTCGGCGGTGAAGACGTCGAACGAGAAGCTGGCCATCTGCAGGTGGGCGCTCACCCGGTCGAGGCGGTACGCCCACTGGTAGGCATGGAAGGCGGCAAGCAGGCTGCGATGCTCGACCATGACACCCTTTGGCCGGCCGGTGGACCCCGAGGTGTAGATCACGTAGGCGAGGTGGCCCGCGCGCAGCCCCGCCGCCTCAGGCGCCAGGTCCGCGGGGTCTTCGGCGGCGATTTCCTTGGCGGTGGCGGCCTCGTCGAGGGCGAGCAGCGCGGCGCCGGGAGACAGCTCGACGCCGGTATCGCCGGCATGGCCGGCTCGTGTCACCAGCACGCGGGCGCCCGCGTCGGCGGCCATGAACGACAGGCGGTCGCCGCCATGGGCGGGGTCGAGCGGCACGTAGCAGCCGCCTGCCTTCCAGGCGGCAAGGGCGGCGATCACCAGGTCGGGGCCGCGCGGCAAGCAGATCGCCACCGCCGTCTCGGGTCCGACTCCGCGGCGGCGGAGTACGCGAGCCAGGCGGTTGGCGCGACTGTTGAGCTCGCGGTAGGTGAGCCGCAGGCTGGCGCTCGCCGGTTCGCCTGGCCAAACCAGTGCCACCGCCTCGGGTTGGTCTGCTGCCTGGCGCTCGACGAGCTGGTGGACGAAAGCCGCTCCGGGGCGGCGCTCGGCCGCGGGAAGCCCGGGTGCGCGGCTCCATTCGCCGGCGAGCTGCCAGCGCTCGGCGGCCGAGAGCAGCGAGAGCTCGTCAACCGCGGGCTCCGGCGCCGCGCTCGCCTCCCACGGCTCCGCTTCGCCGAGCGGCGCGTCGCCCGTCGAGCCGGCGGTGCCGGCGAGGGCGGATGCCAGCAGGCGCCCGAGGTGGCCGGCCAGGCGAGCGACCGTGGAGCGGTCGAACAGGTCGCGGTTGTAGATCAGGGCACCGGCGAAGCCGCCGCCGCTCTCCGCCAGCTCCAGCGTGAGGTCGAAGTTGGCGCGCTCGCCGGCAGGCGGCAGCAGCTCGAGCGCCGTGTCGCCGAGCGCGAACGGTGCGGCGGGAGCGTTCTGCAGCACGCAGACCACCTGGAAGAGAGGCGGCAGGCTGAGGTCGCGTGGCAGGCCGAGCTCTTCGATCAGCTTCTCGAACGGCAGGTCTTGATGGGCATAGGCGGCGAGGGCGATCTCCCGCGACCGCGCGAGGAGCTGGCCGTAGGTGAGGCGGGAGCCGCGGAGATCGAAGCGCAGCGCGAGGTTGTTGACGAAGAACCCCACCAGCCCTTCGACCTCCGGGCGGGTGCGGTTGGCCACCCAGGTACCGAGCGCGAAGTCGGCCTGGCCGGAGAGGCGGTGGAGCAGCGCCGCGAAGGCGGCGAGCAGCGCCATGAACGGTGTCGCGGTGGCGCGCCGCGCCAGCCGGCGCAGGGCGGCGCCTTGATGCGCCGGCAACGCAATGGGCACGAAGCCGCCGGCCGTGCTCTGCAGCGCCGGCCGCGGCCGGTCGAGCGGCAGCCGCAGGGGCGGCACCCCGGCAAGCTGCCGCCGCCAGTAGCCGGCAAAGCGCTCGAGCGGCTCACCAGCCAGCCAGGCGCGCTGCCAGCGAGCGAAGTCGGCATACTGGATCGGCAGCTCGGGTAACGGCGATGGCCGGCGAGCGGCGGCGGCAGCATAGAGAGCGGCGAGCTCGCGCGCCAGCACCCCGATCGACCAGCCGTCGAAGGCGACGTGATGGAAAGTCAGCAGCAAGAGGTGACGTGCCGTGGCCGGCACGCCGCCGGGCTGGGTTCCCAGGCGCAGCAGGCGGGTGCGCAGCAGCGGGCCGGCGGCGAGGTCGAAGCCGTGCGTCGCCTCCTGGCGGCGCAGGCGCGACTCCTCGCGGCCGCGCGCCGCCTCGGGCAGCGCGGCGAGGTCGATCTCGGGCAGGGCCGGCCGTGACGGGGGCAGGACCACCTGCAGGGGGCGCCCGGCGACGGCGCGCAAGACGGTGCGCAGCACCTCGTGGCGGCGGACGATCGCCGCGAGGGCCGCCGCCAGGGCCGCCGGCTCCAAGGGACCGGCAAGCGCCAGCGCGCCAGGGACGTTGAAGGCCGGGGTGCCGGGGGCCAACTGGTCGAGGAACCAGAGGCGCTCCTGGGCGAACGAGAGGGTCAGCGGGTCGCCGGGAGCGCGCCGCGGCAGCGGCGCCCACTCGCCGCCCGCGGCGCCGGCGGCCGGGGTCTCGCCGCGACTCGCGGCGGCGCGGGCGGCGGGCGCCAGGGCGGCGCGCAGGCGGGCAGCGAGGCCGGCGACCGTGGGCGCCTCGAACAGCAGGGCCAGCGGCAGATCCATGCCGAACGCCTGGCGCAGCCGCGAGATCACCTGCGTGGCGCGCAGCGAGTGGCCGCCGAGATCGAAGAAGCTGTCGTCGCGGGCGACCCGCTCGACGCCCAGCACCTCGCTCCAGATCCCAGCCACCATCTCTTCGACCGCGTCGCGCGGCAGCGCGGCCGCGGCGGTTTCGATGCCCGGCAGCGCGGCGGCGGTGCGCGCCGCCGCCGCGCGCGCCAGCTCTCCCAGGGCGTCGCGGTCGAGCTTGCCGTTGGCGGTGAGCGGCATCGCCGGGAGGGCCGCGATCACCGCCGGCACCATGGCTTCCGGCAGCCGCAGGCGCAGCTGTCGCCGCAGCGCCGCCGGATCGAAGTTCGCCGGTCCGCCGGGGGAGCCCGGGGCCGCCCACGCCGCGGCGGCCGCGGCCGTCCCGGTTGCCGCCGGCGCCGGGTCGCGGGCGGCAGTGACGAAGCCGATGAGGCGCAGCTCGCCCCCGCCTTCGCGGTGCGCCACCACCGCCGCCGCGGCAACCCCGGGAAGCTGCGCCATCGCGGCCTCGACCTCGGCGGCCTCGACGCGGATGCCGCGGATCTTGACCTGGCGGTCCCTGCGGCCCACGAAATCGAGCACGCCGTCCGGCAGCAGGCGCACCACGTCGCCGGTGAGGTAGACCCGCTCGCCGGGCCGGCGGGCCGCGGGATGGGGCCGGAAGCGCTCGGCGGTGAGATCGGGCCTGCCGTGGTAGCCGCGGGCGAGGCCGTCGCCGCCCACCGCCAGCTCGCCCGCGACGCCGATCGGGACGCACCTGCCGCCGGCGTCGAGCACCAGGGTCTGCGAGTTGGCGATCGCGCGGCCGATGGGCACCGAGAGGACAACTGCCTCCGGTCGCACCGGCCAGGAGGTGCTGTAGGTGGTGTTCTCGGTCGGGCCATACACGTTGGCGAGGCGGGTCTCCGGCAGCGCCCGCACCGCGCGCCGCACGTGCGGCGGCGACAGCGCCTCGCCGCCGGTCATGAGCTGCCGCACCGGCGCGAGGGCGTCGGGATCCTCCTCGACGATCTGGTGAAAGAGGGCGGAGGTGAGGAACAGCGTGCTCACCCGGTGACGCCTCACGGCGGCCGCCAGCTCGCCGAGGGTGGCGGTGCCCGGCCCCATCAGCACCAGCCGCGCGCCGTGCAGCAGCGCCCCCCAGATCTCGAGCGTCGACGCGTCGAACGACACCGGCGCCAGCTGCAGCCAGACCTCGTCCGGACCGAAGCGGGCGTAGTCCGCTCCCTCGACCAGGCGCACGACGCCGCGGTGGGTGATCGCCACCGCCTTGGGACGCCCGGTGGAGCCGGAGGTGAACATCATGTAGGCCAGGCTGCCGGCGCCCGCGGGACGGCCGGCGGCAGGCCTGGCGACGGTGGCGCCGATGGCGCCGCCGCGGCCTGGGTCGCCCTCCGGAGCCGCGGCCGCGGCGCTGACGCGCCATGAGGGTTGCGTCCCGCCGTCGTGGACCAACAAGCAGCCGCCGGCCGCGGCAAGCTCCGCGAACAGCGGGGCATGGGGTGCGTCGGCCAGGGCCAGCCGCGGCCCAGGTCCCGCGGCCGCGGCGAGGTCCTCGAGCATGGCGGCAAGGCGCGGCGCGGGGGAGGCGGGATCGAGCGGCACGTAGGCGCCGCCCGCGGCGAGCACCGCCAGCAGCGCGGCGATCAGCTCCGCGGAGCGGTCCATGCACACCACCACCGGCACCTCGGCGCCCACGCCGAGGCGGCGCAGCCGAGCGGCCAGCCGCGTGGCGCGCGCCTGAAGCTCGCCGTAGGTGACCGCGATCTCGGCGGCCGGTGCGGGAGCAACCAGCGCCACTGCATCGGGGCAGGCCGCCGCCCGTGCCGCGAACAGCTCGTGGATCGTCGCCCGGCGCGGGTAGGAGCTCTCGGTGCCGGCCCACTCGACCAGCAGCTGATGACGCTCGGCCGCCGCGAGCAGCGCGAGCTCGCCGGCACGCGGCGGCGCGCCGGCAGGCACCGCCGCGCCGCTCGGCGGCGGGGCCGCCGCCGCCAGGACGGCCGCGAACAGATTGGCGAACGACCGCGCCCAGCGCGCCACGGTCGCGGCGTCGAAGAGGTCGCGGCGGTACTCCCATGTCGCGCGCAAGCCGGCGTCCGACTCAGCGAGCTCGAGGGTGAGGTCGAACTTGGCGGGCACGACGGTGGCGGGCGGCAGCAGCTCCAGGCGCAGGCCGCCGGGCCGCAGCTCGGCGACGCCGGCGACGCCGGCAGCAGGCCGGAGGGCGTTCTGCAGCACCATCATGACCTGCACCACCGGGGTCTCGCCGGGTCCGCGCTCCGGCTGCAGAGCCTCGACCAGGCGCTCGAACGGCAGGTCCTGGTGCGCGAAGGCAGCCAGGGACGCCGCGCGTGTCCGGGCCAGGAGATCCGGCAGGGGTGGGTCGTCGCCGAGGTCTGCCGGCAGCGGCAGGGTATTGACGAAGAGGCCGACGAGCCCCTCGAGCTCCGGCCGGGTGCGGCCCGCGGCCGCCGTGCCGACCAGCAGGCGCGGCTGGCCCGAGAGGCGCCAGCAGAGCGTCTGGAAGGTGGCGAGCAGGACCATGAAGGGCGTCATGCCGCGGCTCTGGCCGAGGGCCCGTGTCGCCGCCATGGCGGCCGCGGGCAGGGTGCTGGCAAGGCGGCCGGCGAGGGCGCCGCCGCCGGCCGTGCCGGAGCGCGGCCGGTCCGCCGGCAGCTCGAGGCGCAGCGGCATGCCAGCCAGCAGCTGCCGCCAAGCAGCGAGCTCGTGCTCGAGCGTCCGGGCGGTGAGCCAGCGCCCTTGCCAGACCGCGAAGTCGCCGTACTGCAGCGGCAGGTCCGGCAGCGGAGCCGCGGCCTGCGGCATCGCGGCCGGCAGCGGTGCCGCGGGCGCGGCAGGCACCGGGGTGAGCAGCGCGCCAAGCTCGCGCAGCAGCACGCCCAGCGACCAGCCGTCGGCCACGATGTGGTGGAGCGCGAGCAGGAGAACGTGCTCGCCGCCCTCGGCGGCGCCGGCGGCAGTGGGCAGCGGCGCTGCCCGCGGCAGGCGCAGCAGCGTCGTGCGCAGCAGCGGGCCGCGCGCCAGGTCGAAGGGGAGCATTGCGTCCTGGGCTGCGAGGCGGCGGGCCTCCGCGGCGGCGCGGGCGGGCGGCAGCTCGGAGCAGTCCACCAGCGGCAGGCTGGCGGCGCGGGCGGCGGCCTCGGGAGGCGTGATCACCTGCACCGGCCGGCCGTCGTGGCCGCCCCTGAAGATGGTGCGGAGCGCCTCGTGGCGACCCACCAGGACGGCGAGCGCCGCGGCGCAGGCGGGCACCGCCAGCGCCCCCGTCACCTGTACCGCGGCGGCGATGGTGTAGGCGGCGCGGCCCGGCTGGAGCTGATCGAGAAACCAGAGGCGCTCCTGCGCAAAGGACAGCGGCAGGGGTCCCTGGCGCGGGAGCCGCGGGATGGCTGGCGGTGCCGGGGTCGGGCCGGCGGGCAGGGCCGCCGCGACGTCGGCCAGCACCGGCCGCAGCAGCAGGTCTTGCGGCGACAGCACCAGGCCGGCCAGGCGGAGGCGCCCCACGACCTGCAGCGCCAGCAGCGAGTCGCCGCCGAGGTCGAAGAAGTTGTCGTGCGCGCCGACGCGTCCCTTGCCCAGCACCTGTCGCCAGATGCCGGCCAGGATCTCCTCGGCCGGGGTGCGCGGCGGCACGAAGCCGAGGCCCTCGCCGGCAGGCGCCGCCTGGCCGGCCGTCGCGGCGGCGGCTTCGGCGGCGGCGGCCGTCGCCATCGTTGCCAGGCGCTTGCGGTCGAGCTTGCCGTGAGCGGTAAGCGGTAAGGCGGCGAGCACCATGAAATCGGCCGGTACCATGTGGTCGGGCAGCCGGCGGCGCAGCGCGGCGCGCAGGCGCGCTTCGAGGCCGGCGTCGCCGCC
>DASZHY010000440.1:0-7255 GCA_035949675.1 Thermoanaerobaculia bacterium | reverse complement strand
CATCGCCGTCGCCGACACCTTCGACGCCATGACCACCAGCCGCCCCTACCGGCAGGGGCTGTCGGCCGAACGGGCGGCGGCCGAGATCGGGAGCGCGGCGGGGACGCAGTTCTGCCCGCAGGTGGTGGCGGCCTTCAACTCGCTCTTTGCCGGCGGCCGCTTCCATCTCGCGGCCGGCGAGGCGGTGCTGCAATCGATCGCCGAGCTGGAGGACCCAGACTGAGACAGTGAGCATGCGCCATCTGATCGTCTGCGGGCGCTGCCGGCGCCAGCTCGACGCCGGCGACCGCGCGGCCGGCGAGCTGGTGCCTTGCCCCTGCGGCGAGCTGGTGACGGTGCCGCCGCTCGTGCCTCACGACTCGGCGGTGGTGCGCTGCTCGGCCTGCGGCGCGCCGCGCGAGGGCGATGAGCCGGAGTGCCGCTACTGCGGATCGAGTTTCACCGTCCACGAGCGCGACATCGACACCATCTGCCCGGTCTGCATGGCGCGGGTTAGCGGCGGGGCGCGCTTCTGCGACCACTGCGGCAGCCCGATCCTCGTCGACCAGGCGGCCGCCGCCGACACGCCGCAGAAGTGTCCGGCTTGCGGACCGCCGCGGCTGCTCCGCAGCCGGCAGTTCGCCGGCGAGCCGGTCGCCGTGTCCGAGTGCGTGAGCTGCGGCGGACTGTGGCTCGACCGCAGGGTCTTCGAGGTGTTGCTGGTGCGCGCTCGCCACTGGCAGCTCGGCGGCGCGGCGCTGGCGATCGCCGGCGAGAGGCAGCCCGCGGCGGCGGCCGCCGAGGCCGGGGCGGCGGTAGCGGCTGGGCCGGGGGCGGCACGGTCCGCGACGGCGCCGCAGGCGGCGCCGGGCGGTCACCTCTACCGGCCGTGCGCGGTGTGCGGCGCCCTGATGAACCGCCAGAACTACGGCCGCAAGAGCGGCATCATCCTCGACGTCTGCGGCGCCCACGGCATCTGGTTCGACCTCGACGAGCTGCCGCGAGTGCTGGCCTGGATTCAGGGCGGCGGCGAGCAGCGCGCGGCGCAGCTCTCGGCCGAGGAGGAGAAGACGGAGGCCCGCGAGCGGCGGCTCGAGCTCGAGACCAGCAGCGCCATGCGCGGCGGCAGCTGGGGATACGGCGAGCCCAACCGCAACCTGCTCGGCGGCCTCGTGAGCCTGCTGGGCGAGAGCTGGGGCTTCCTTTTCGACCGCTGATGCTGGATCGTCTGAATTGGAGTGGCGGCGTCGCGAGACTAGGGCCGCACGTCTGGACCCTGGCGCCGCGTTTGCGCCATTCGGTCCGGCCGCTCGAGGTGCCCGACGCCGAGCCTTGGCAGGCGGTGGTGGAGGACCCCGTGGTCGGTCCGGTTAAGCTGTCCGGGCGGCTACGGCAATGTCCCCCGGTGGCGGCGGCGGCTGGAGGCGGCGAGTTGGTGGTGCTGCTGCACGGCCTGGGCGGCACCATCGATAGCCATTACATACGCCGGGGGGCGCTGGCCGCCGAAGCCGCGGGCCTGTCGTGCCTGCGGCTGCACCTGCGCGGCGCCGATCTCAGCGGCGAGGACTACTACCACGCCGGGCTGACCGCCGACCTGCACGCTGCGCTGGCCAGCCAGGAGCTGCGGCCCTACGACCGCATCTATGTCCTTGGTTATTCCCTCGGCGGCCACCTGGTGCTGCGTTTCGCCACCGAGCCGGGCGACCCGCGCGTCGTCAGCGTGGCGGCAGTCTGCGCGCCGCTCGACCTGGGCCGGGCGCAGCAGGCGATCGACAGGCCGGACCGCTGGCTCTACCGCCGCTACCTGCTGTCCAACCTGGCGTGTCTATACGCCGCGGTGGCCGCGCGGCGGCCGGTGCCGCTGCCGCTCGCGGAGGTGGAGCGGCTGCGCAAGCTACGCGACTACGACGAGCGGGTGGTGGCGCCGCGGCATGGCTTTGCCGGCGCCGACGACTATTACCGGCGGGCCAGCGTCGCGCCAAGGCTGGGCGAGCTGCGCCTGCCGGCTCTGCTGGTCAACTCCGCCGGCGACCCGATGGTTGCCGCCAGCGCCGTGCGGCCGGCGCTCGAGCTGCCGGTGCCGCGGCTCGAGGTGCGCTGGGTTGCAGGCGGCGGCCACGTCGGCTTTCCGCGCGGCGTCGATCTCGGGCTGGATCCGAAAGCGGGGCTGGACCGGGGCGCCGGCGAGCGCGCGGCCGAGGCGGCCGCGCCGGGCGTCGATGACCAGGTGCTGGCCTGGCTCAGGGCGGCGCGGGAGGCTCCGGCGCAGGACGCCCCTGCAAACCAGGCGACCCGGCCGGCCCTGGCGCCTCCGGCGTTCCCTGCGTCTGCCGCGCCGCTTGCGGAGCCGGCGGCCGCCACGGAGCTGGCTGCCGGCACCGGGGCCCGTTGACGCCATGCAAGCCAACTTCTCCGACCGGCTGATCGACGCGGTCCGCGTCAAGGGCAGTCCGTGCATCGTCGGGCTCGACCCGCGTCTCGAGGCGATGCCGCCGTTCCTTGCGGCGGCGACTGCGGCGTTGCCGCGCGACGAGGCGGCTTACGAGGTCCTGGCCGGCTTCGGCAGGGCCGTCGTCGACGCCGTCGCGGAGCACGTCCCGGCGGTCAAGGTGCAGAGCGCGTTCTACGAGCTGCTCGGCGTCGCCGGGTTGCGTGCCCTGGTCGAGACGGTGCGCTACGCCCGCGCGGCGGGCCTGCTGGCCATCGTCGACGCCAAGCGCGGCGATGTCGCCAGTACCGCCGTCGCCTACGCCGAGGCCTTCCTCGGGGAACTGGATTGGCGTGGGGAGAGCCGGGCGGCGATCGGCGCCGACGCCGCGACCGTCTCGCCCTATCTGGGCGGTGACAGCCTCGACCCGTGGGTCGACGTGTGCAATCGGCACGGGAAAGGCATGTTCGTGCTGGCCAGGACCTCGAACCCGGGCTCGGCGGACGTCCAGGGCCTCGAGCTCGCCGCCGGCGGATTAGTCGACGAGCGCGTGGCGGCGATGATCGACCGGCTCGGCCAGGGGCTCGTCGGCGCGAACGGGTACAGCGCGGTAGGCGCGGTGGTCGGCGCAACCTTCCCGGCCGAGGCGGCGCGGCTGCGCCGGCTGATGCCGCGCGCGATCTTCCTGCTCCCCGGTTATGGAGCGCAAGGCGGCGGGGCGGAGGGCGTCGCGAGCTGCTTCGACCGGGACGGTCTCGGGGCGGTAGTGAGCGCCTCGCGGAGCGTCACCTCGCCGCCGGGCGTGGAGAAGGCGACCTCGGCCGAGGCCTATCGCGACCTGGTGCGCGCCAGCGTCCTGGCCATGATCGCCGACGTCAACGCGGCCCTCGGCCGGCGCACCTAGCTTAGCTAGCTAAGCTAGCCGAGACCGACCGCCGCATTCGCAACTGCCAGCTGGCTTGGTGGAAGCGCCAGATCGGAGTCTACGTGTTGGCTGATGTCACACCTCCTTGGATCGCCGACTGTCTGCGCCTGCTCCAGCAGGGCGACGACCCATGCGGCGAGCGCCTCGGCCCGGCGACGCGGAACCGCTATCTGGCGGTTCTCTCTGCCATTTTTCGCTGGCTATGGCACCGGAGAGAGGCTGGATCGACAGCAACGCTGCTCGGCGCCTCACCCGTCTGTCGGAACCTGACGGCCGGGTTCGTTTCTTGTCAAGGAGACGAGTGCCGTGAGCTGCTGGCCGCCGCCAAAGCGAACGACAGCCCGCGTTTTCCTTCTGGTGCCCCTGGCCCTCGCGACCGGCGCCCCACAGACCGAACTCCTGCGCCGATCCTGGCCGGATGTCGACCTACCGAACGGCTTCCTCGCATCCACAAGACGAAGAACCGCGATCCCAAGACCTGTCCAATCCGAGGCCAGGCCCTGGAGGCGTTGCGCGAGTGGGCGCGCACCAGAGTGCGGACCCTCGGCAGCGATTTCGTCTTCGGCGAGCCCGGGGTAACCTACTCTCAGGCCGTGCCGCTTTTCCCGCGGAAGCGTTGGGAAGTCATGCGGGATGCTGCAAATCTCAAGGACTTCAGGTTCCACGACCTTCGCCACACCACCGGCTCCTTCCTGGCCATGAGCGGCGCCACCGCGCGAGATAATGGAGATCCTCGGCCACCGCACTCGCCGTGATGGCCCGGCGCTACTCCCACCTGTCGACCCAGCACGTCGCAGGAGTTGTCGAGAGATGGTCAATCCGTTCATCTAGTCGCAGCGGCTTGCGCCCTGAGTCCAATTGCCGCGCGGCATTGGAGCCTACGCGGCCGGTGATCGCGTGATCTTCCTGCGGAACGACAAGGCCCGCCTTGCGGTTACCAACCAAGCGTAGATCTGGTTATTCTGGAGCGCGCCGAGACTTCCGGCCGCGAGATACCTGGGATAGTGTCGCACCTTCGAGCTTTACACCTATTGCGGCCGCGAGTGGCGCGCCTTCGAGGCGCGCGCCTTCGAGGTTCGCACCCTCAAGGTTGGCGCCCCCGAGGCGTGACCCTCGGAGGTCGGCACCTTCGAGGTCGGCGGCTTCCAGGTTGGCGCCTTCGAGGAACGCACTTTGGAGTCTTGCTCCCTGGAGGAGTGCGCGGTTGAGGTCCGCGCCTTCGAGGTTGGCACCTTCGAGGTTCGCAAGTCGGAGTTCCGCGCGTCGCAGATCTGCACCTCCGAGATGTGCGCCGTTGAGCGTGGCTCGCTCGAGGTAAGCACTCCTGAGATTCACCCTAGTGAGAGTCGCCCGCTCAAGGCAGGCCGAACGGAGCTGAGAGTTTTCCAGATCCGAGTCATTTAACCGGGCGCCATAGAGGTCGATCATGTCGAGACCACACGCCGATAAATCTAAGAAAGAAAGGCAACTTAGGGTCAGCACATTGCTCGGCCCCGAGCGTTGGCCGCGAAGCCTGCTAATCCACGCGCCAGCGCTAGTATTCCGTCCGTCCGACCGTCCTTCTGTTCTTTGGCCCGGCCAGTCGATCTTGCTGACAACCTTTGTCGTGCGTGCGCATGCATTAAGCATTGCGAGCAGTGCCTCTTCAGCATTGCGCGCTTGCAGCGTCTCGGTTAGGAACCGTTGGCGCGGTACGAGCAACTCCATCGGCATACCCCTAGTTAGCATGTGCGCGATGAGCCGGCAGAGTATCTTCTGCCATGACACAGCCTCTGCCGGCTTCGAGGCGACCTCGTTCTCGATGAAGCGGAAGAGATCCGAGTCCATCGCCTCCGGGCCGCAGGTTTCGGCCCAGTGTTGCAGAGCGCGGCTATCGTCCCATCCGGCGTCGTAGTTCTGTTCCCGTCGCTCTGTTTCCTCAGCGATCCGGCGCATTGCGCGCACAATGCGCAAAGCAGTGAGGTACTCGCGAAAGCTCTTGTGCGTGAACTCAAAGGTGCGCTCGCCTGTGGGCAACTGCCCAACCTGCCGGAAGTAGAACGCAGTGAGCATCCTCGACACCCCGGCCTTGGCACCTTCGGCGAAACGCTCGAGGAGCGCCGAAAGGCCCGCCACTTTGCAGTGTGCCTCGATCTCCTCGAGAGTTGTCGTGCGGCCGTTGCCGTGCCATGTGGCGAGGGCAATCTCCTCGAGCACCCGCGTGAACTCGCCAAACTGCATGCCTTGGATCGCTGGGTGTGGCCGATCATAGGCGCGTTCGTAGACCGCCTCTAGGAGATCTCTGTAGACGGCGTTGAGGTTGACCTCGCTGTCGAAGTCCAGCCTGCCGCGACCGAAGCTCAGCGCGACCAAGTAATTGAGCAGGGGCTGCGCTGTAATCTCCGTAAGATCGGGGTGGGACAGCTCCTCTGGCAGCTGCTTGTATTCTTTTCCCGCGACTACTCCGTACTTCCTCCACCATTCGTCGCGCTGGTCCAAGGCCAAACGTTCTCCTCCGGCAGCCCACCCCCGTTGTCGATCCTCCTCCGACACTAAGTATGGAAGCACTTGGAGGATCTGGCGGCGATTCCGCAGCTCGCTAGCGTTGGCCTGCACGACCGGCTCGCGGCCGGTAATGAGTACGAGGAGACGCCGGGCATGCGTATTGCGGATCTCCACTACTTTTTGGACTTCGCGCACGAAGTCCCGGGCCGTTTCAGCGGAGAGCTTGCCCTGCTCCGAGAGCTCGTCTAGGCCATCGAAGAGCAACAGCAATTCAACTTCTCCAAATTCTGGATCTAGGGGGTTGGCTGGCAGGATTTCGGTCAAGCGCAGATACTCACCTAGCGCAGTGCTGAGAGTGCCGGCGACGTTGAACTGATGGAGGGGGATGTAAAGCACCCGCTGCCCGCGAGAGGCACTGCTGGCGGCGAAGACCTTGGTGAACGACGACTTACCTGAGCCCGGTCCGCCAGAAATAATGCGAAGGCAGTCCGTGCTCCTTTCACCGCCGCCGCGGAACGTGAGCGGGCATGGGCGCTAAATGCCGCAAGGCTGGAACGGCAGCTCGACGAGCCCATCTTCGGCGAGCCCTTTGGCCTGCGCCAGCTCTACGTGCCTCTTCGAGCCTACTACGTGGAAGGTGAGGCTCGCGGTGGTCCTGTCAATCTGCATGGGGTCGGTGAAAGCCGGATCGCGGTCGAGCTTCAGAGCGAAGTCGATGCATGGATTGTAAGCGGACACCGCGACCCAAACAGCCGGCGCTGCGTCAAGCGTCGCGGTACATGGGATTGGGGTCAGCGCGGACGAGGTAATGGATGCGCAGGTACATGGCGGGCCTCATCGATTGCGGGCGATGCCGGTGAGCAGACGGGCGACCTCGCCGAGGGTGACAACGGCGCGGGCGAGGGGCTGGCAGCAGCGTCGCGACACGGACGCCATGGATGAGGCCGGGGTGGTCGGCGAGCGCGGCGCGGACCTCAGCGAGGCCAGCACCGCGGGCGGCGCCGTGCTGCAAGGCGTAGGTTTCGAGATCGATGGCGCAGAAGAAGGCTTGGCGCTCGGCCGCCCTGCCCTGCGGCTCGCCGTGGGCGAACTTCAGGCGCTGGCGCTAGGCCAGCCTGGCGGCGAGCTCTCCGATGCGCCGCCAGGGCAGGACGTGGACGCGGGCTCGGGACTGCTCGCGCTCTCCTCCGTAGACCAGCCAGGCGGCGGTCTCTGCCTGGCCTGAGATCCTTCTCCAGTCGTCGATGCCCTTGAAGAAGTCGCTCGCCACGGTGCGGCCGGACTTGATCTCGACCGGCGTCAGCGCCGCTCCTTGCTCGATCAGCAGGTCCACCTCGTGGCCGGTGCGGTCGCGCCAGAAGAAAAGGTTCGATGCCATGCCGTGGGCGAAGCGCGCTTTGAGCAGCTCGGCCACCACCCAGCTCTCGAAGAGCGCGCCA
>DASZHY010000439.1:0-2489 GCA_035949675.1 Thermoanaerobaculia bacterium | reverse complement strand
GGCGTGCGCGTAGACCTCCTCGTGGCTCATCTGCCAGGCATGCGCCTCGCCCGGCAGCGCCGCGAAGCTGCAGAACTTGCAGTTGTAGGTGTAGACGCAGATGTTCGTTGGGTTGATGTGCCGGTTGACGTTGAAGTAGGTGACGTCGCCGTTGAGCCGCCGCCGCACCGCGCCGGCCAGCCGCCCGAGATGGAGGAGGTGCGGCGTGGTCAGGCAGGTCAGGGCGTCGGCCTCGTCCAGGCGCACACCGTCCCGCACCTTGCCCGCGATCTCCCGCAGCGGCGCCGGGAAGGCGGCCGGCTCGATGCCTTCGACCGGCGTCGCCCTGATGTTCAGGACCGCGGGTGACTCGGCACGGCTGCCGGCGCTCGCGTTCGCGTTCGTCGCTTCCATGGGCAACCAACCCCCCTCTCAAGGCCAGAGTATAGCAACTGCGGTGGCGCCGAAGAGCCAGACCGAGAGGGCGCCGTTGGCCTGGAAGAAGGCGGCGTCGAGGCGCGACAGGTCGCCGGGGCGGACCACCGCGTGCTGGTAGGAGATCAACGCCAGGCAGCCGGCCCAACCCACCCAGTAGGCGAGCCCCAGCCCGGGAGACCCCGGAGACCCCTGAGGTCCGGGAGGCCCCGGAGAGTGATAGAGCCCCGGCAGCCACCCGAGCAGCAGCAGCATCGCCGCGTGCAGCAGCGCCGAGATCCACAGCGACCCGCGCACGCCGAAGCGGGCCGGCACCGAGAACAGCCCGGCGCGGCGGTCGAAGTCGAGGTCCTGCAGCGCATAGAGGACGTCGAAGCCCGCCACCCACAGCAGCACCGCCGCCCCCAGCACCAGCGGCGGGGCGCCGACGTCGCCGCGGACCGCGATCCAGGCCCCCAGCGGCGCGCCGGCGAGAGCCAGCCCGAGCACCAGGTGCGACGCCCAGGTAAAGCGCTTGGTGTACGAGTAGAGCAGCACGACCGCGAGCGCCACCGGCGACAGCGCCAGGGCGAGCGGGTTGAGCTGCCAGGCCGCCACCACCAGCAGCGCCGCGCTCGCCGCCACGAAGCCCGCCACGAAGGCGGGCGTCACCTGCCCCGCCGGCAGCGCCCGCCCCGCGGTCCGCGGGTTGGCGGCGTCGATGCGCCGGTCCACCAGCCGGTTCCAGCCCATCGCCGCGCTGCGCGCCCCGACCATCGCCGCCACGATCCAGCCCACCGTCCGCCACGGCGGCCACCCCCCCGCCGCCAGCAGCATCCCCATGAAGGCGAACGGCAGCGCGAACAGGGTGTGCTCGAACTTGATCATCTGCAGGACCACCCGCAAGCGGCCTGGCATGGACCTCGGGGTCATCACGCGGGATCTTATGGGAGAAGGGGCGAGGGGCGGGCTGCCCCTGCCGCCATCGCCGGCTTGACTCATCAAGAATTCTTGATGTAAGGTTCGAACATGGCGACGCCGGCCCGACATCTCGAATCGCACCCCCGGCTGCTCGCCCGGCGTTTCTACGCCCTGGGCGACGAGATCCGGCTCGGCATCCTGGACCTGCTGCGGGGCCGCGAGCGCTGCGTCTGCGAGCTGACGGCGTACCTGCGGCTCGCCCAGTCCCGGCTCTCGTTCCATCTCAAGGTGCTCAAGGATGCCGGCCTGATCTCCCACCGGCGCCAGGGCCGCTGGTCGTACTACGCGCTCGACGCGGCGGCATTCCGCGAGATCGAGGAGTTCCTGAGCCGGGTCCCCGCCACGGCCGGTCCCTGCTGCGGGCAACCTGAACCCCTTGCCGCGGCCATCGCGGCCGTCGCAGCCGTCGCGGATGGCGCGGACACCGCCCGTGCCGCCGCGGACGTCGTGGCGATTGGCCGGCCCCGCGCGGCCGGCCCGGCACCCATCCGAAAGGAGCAGCGATGAGCGTCGACGATACTCTGGATACCCTGAAGAGCCTGGTCCAGGAGAAGTACGGCCGTGCCGCCCTCGTGGCGCGGGACGGCGCCACCGCGGCGTCGTGCTGCGGCCCCTCCGCATCCGCCGCCCCGTCCGCATCCGCGTCCCCATCCGCCACCGCGTCCGCCGCCGCCGGTTGCGGCTGCGGCGCCGGAGCCGTCGCCGCCGCCGGGGCCGGCTACGATCCCGTCACCTCGAACCTCTATGGCGCGGAGGAGACCGCGGCCATCCCGCCGCTGGCGCTGCGCGCCTCGCTGGGGTGCGGCAACCCCACAGCCCTCGCGGCGCTCGCTCCCGGCGAGGTGGTCCTGGACCTGGGCTCCGGCGGCGGCATCGACGTGCTGCTCTCGGCGCGCCGGGTCGGTCCGACCGGCAAGGCCTACGGCCTCGACATGACCGACGAGATGCTGGCGCTGGCGCGCGAGAACCAGCGTCAGGCCGGGATCGAGAACGTCGAGTTCCTGCGCGGCGAGATGGAGGCGATCCCGCTGCCCGACGCCTCGGTCGACGTCGTGATCTCGAACTGCGTCATCAACCTGTCGGGCGACAAGCGGCGCGTGCTCTCCGAGGCGTTC
>DASZHY010000438.1:0-2805 GCA_035949675.1 Thermoanaerobaculia bacterium | reverse complement strand
GTTCGGCGCCCGGGTACGCTTCCGCCACCCGCTGGTGCGCTCGGCGGTCTATCACTTGGCGTCAGCACAAGAACAGCAGGAGGCGCATCGGGTACTCGCGGCGGTCACAGATCCGGTGCGCGATCCGGACCGCCGCGCGTGGCACCGCGCCCAGGCCACCCCTGGCCCCGACGAGGACGTCGCCGCCGAGCTGGAGCATTCGGCCGGCCGCGCGCAGGCGCGAGGCGGGTTCGTCGCCGCGGCGGCGTTCCTCGAGCGGGCGGCCGCGCTGACGCTCGATCCGGCAGCACGGTCGGCGCGGGCGCTGGCCGCGGCACAAGCCAAGGTCCAAGCAGGTGCCTTGGACGCAGGGGTCGACCTGCTCGCAATCGCCGAAGCCGGGCCGCTCGGCGAGTTCGAGCGCGCCCGCGCCAACTTGGTGCGAGCCCAAGTTGCATATGTCACGAGGCGCATTCACGACGCGCCGCTACTGCTCCTGGACGCCGCCAAGCGGCTCGAGCCGATCTTTCCCGATCTTGCCCGGGCGACCTACGTGGACGCGTTGCAGGCGTCCGGCCTCGCCGGCCGGTTTGCCGCTCCAGGAGGTTCCGTTCTGGATGTGGCGCACGAGGTCAGGGCCGCCTCAGGGCACGCAGCTACTGCGTTCGACCGCCTACTCGATGGCCTGGCGGCGCAATACCTCCGGGGATACACCGCGAGCTTGCCCATCTTGCGCAGTGCACTGAGCGCTTTCCGCGCCGACATGCCAGCGGGGCAGGAGCTGCATGGGCTTCCGCTGGCCCTCATGGCGGCCACATATTTGTGGGATGACGAGGCCTGCCAGGCGATCTCCGAGCGGTGGGCCAGGTTCTGCCGCGAGGCGGGGGCGCTTAGTGACCTTCCTATCGCACTCAACATGCGCGCCTACCTCCTGCTCTTTACCGGCGACCTCTCCAGCGCGGCATCGCTCGTCGAGGAGGTACGAGCAGCAACCGAAGCCACGGGGATCGACCTTCATCCCCTCGGCGCGATGGGCCTTGCCGCGTTTCGGGGCCACGAAGCCGAGGCGTCCCTTCTCATCGAAGCGAACGTGAGCGAAGCGCTACACCGCCGAGAAGGAAATCATCTATCGGTGGCCATGTGGGCCAGCGCAGTGCTCAACAACGGCCTCGGCCGCTACCAGGACGCTCTTGCAGCAGCCCAGCGGGCCAGCGAGAGTCCCTTGGAGGTGATATACCCGCGCTGGGTTTTGGCCGAGCTGATAGAGGCCGCCGTGCGCAGCGGGACAAGGGCGGCAGCCACCGACGCCTATCGCTGGCTCGCCGAGATGGCCACCGCCACCGCCAGCGACTGGGCACTGGGCCTGCAGGCACGGTCGCGGGCGCTGCTGGCCGATGACGGGGAGGCTGAGGAGTTCTACGAAGAGTCGATTGAGCACCTTGGCCGTACCCGGATGCGCGCCGAGCTCGCCCGCGCCCACCTCCTCTACGGAGAATGGCTGCGCCGCCAGCGCCGTCCTGGCAACGCCCGGGAGCAGCTGCGCACAGCCCTCGGCATGCTCGAGGCGATGGGGATGGAAGGCTTCGCCGAGCGCGCCCGGCGAGAGCTGCGGGCGACCGGTGAGACAAGAACACGAAAGCGCAGTGTCACCCGCCAGAGCGAACTGACGGTCCAGGAGGCCCAGGTCGCCAAGCTCGCCCGCGAGGGGCTGTCCAACCCCGAGATCGGCGCCCGCCTCTACATCAGCGCGCGCACGGCCGAGTACCACCTGAGCAAGGTCTTCATCAAGCTCAACATCACCTCACGCATCCAGCTCGAGCACGTCCTGACGTAACGATACGGCGACCCTCCGGTTCACTCCCAGCCCACGCGGCGCTCTGAGATCCCGCGTGACAGCCGGGCTCGGTGGCGACTGGGCAGCCGCGCTAGGCAGTCACGGATGCTAACGCCCCCTTCCCGACATGAAGATTGAGAGCCAATAGCCACCAACCGGGGGAGAAGCGGGCAGGAGCAAGTCGCTTCCTGGCACCTGGATCCCAGCGCCGCGAAAGCTCGGGTCTGAGCACAGGCGGCCTCGTCCTGGGTACAGGAGGAACACGATGAACCGCAGTAGTACCGCCAGAGCCGGTGGCCGGTCGAAGGGCCTGATCCTGACGGGGATGATCTTCGCGGTCGCGATGACCTTCATCGACCAGGCCTCGTTCGCCTTCGGCGGCGAACAAACTGTCGCAGTCCGGCTTCCGGCCGATATGAGGGCGGATTGACCATGCAAGGATGCCGGATGGGGGCAGGCGGAGTGCTGGCGGGTTCGGATCCGCCGGTCCGGGCGGAGATAGTGCACCAGAGCGAACGCACGCGCGTCACGAGGCTGTTCCTGCCCGGGGGTACGGTCGTCCGCAAGGAGCCGCTGGGGCCGGACGCGGAAGGCCGGGTACGGCATGAGGTGGCGATGCTGGAGCGCCTGCGCGGCGTGGCGGGGGTGGCGCAGCTGGCGCGGGCGCCGCGGTACCCCGGGTCGGTCGTACTGGCGAACGCCGGGGAGGTGAGCCTGGCGGGCCTGGCCAGGCCGCTGCCGGCCGATAAGCTGGTCGGTCTGGGGCTGGGGCTGGCCCGGGCGGTGGCGGGGATGCACCGGCGGGGGGTGATCCACCGGGACATCACCCCGGCGAACATCGTCGTCTCCGGCGCTGGTGCCCCGTGCCTGGTGGACTTCGCCCTGGCGTCGTCAGTCGCCGAGATCCGCCCCGAGTTCACCCACCATGCCCAGATCGCCGGGACGCTGGCGTACCTGGCGCCGGAGGCTACCGGGCGGACCGGCCGGACAGT
>DASZHY010000437.1:0-8745 GCA_035949675.1 Thermoanaerobaculia bacterium | reverse complement strand
GCATTCCCAGGCGCCGTCGGTATGCCGGGCCAGGGCATATTGATCCTCGGCGGTGCGCTCGCCGTCGCGCAGCGAGCAGGTGGCGGCCACTTTTTTCTGTAACGACGCCGCGCTCAGCAGCTCCCACTGGGCCTGCAACTTGAGCCTGGCCGTCTCCTGCTGGATCTGCCCGGCGACGTCCTCGACCGTCTGCCGGTCGCGTCCCAGCAGCAGCACGTAAAACGGCGCCTGGGCGCGGCGGTGGAGCGCCAGGTAGGCCTTGAGATGCTCGCTGTACCAGCACCCCAGCTCGCCGCTCGCGGGGCAGCCCGTCCCCGACACTCCCCAGTAGGCGGCGCGGACGCCGAGCAGTCCGGCGTGCAGCTCGCCACCGCGCACCCGCGGCGATTCCATCCAGGCGCGCAGCGGGCGCGCTGCGCCCATGGCCCCGATCTCATCCTCAGAGGCATTGAGGTCGGTGATCAGGGCGGCAACCCGCACCTTCCCCGCGCTCACCCCCCGTGTCATGCGTTCGAGTGCCAGGTCGAGCCTCGTCTGCCTGCCGTTGAACAGGCGCCGTTCCAGCCTGGGTGCCCCCGGCAGGGCCACGACCTCCGCTGCGAAAGTGAACCAGCGCAGGCGCGAGCTCGCCGACCCGGCGACACTGTCCAGGTGGTTCTGCACAATGTGCACGACGCTGCGGAAGCCGGAGGGCTCCTTGCGATGGGAGGCCGGGGGCAGGAAGCCGCCGAACGGCTGCGAGACGTCCAGGTAGATCTCCAGGTCGCCTTCCTTGGCGCCGGAAGAGGGCAGGGGCGGTGGGTCGTCGTCCCACCGCGGCGTCACGGTCCAGGTCACCTCCACCTGCTTCGGCGTCTCGACCGAGCTCTCGCATCCGCGCTGGGCCAGCGCGACGACCAGGATGGTGACGACGAGGGCGGCGGCGCCGCCCGCCAGCCAGGCGTCGCGCTCGCGGGCGGTCCGCCTCTCGGCGCGGCTCACGGCGCTTCTTCCTTGCTGCCGCGGCCGCGGTGAAGAGCGTCGTTGAGCTCCAGCAGCGGACCGAGCAGCGCGGCGACATCGCCGTCATGGTCCACCCGCGCGTCCATCTCCTGCGCCTCGTTGACCTTTTCGAGGCGCGCCAATCGGGAGGCGAGCTGCTCCAGCCGGCTGCTGTTCTCGGCGAATCGCCTCGCGCTCTCGGTGCGCAGTGCCGCGAGCCGCCAGCCGGCACGCACGGCCAGCGAGAGAGAGAGCAGGAGGACGAGCGCGAGGACGGCGGCCGCGGCAACCGGCAGCCCCGTCAACTGGCTCCCGGCGAGCCGCGCCGCGGCCGCCCAGCCCGCCTGCAGGAGTCGCCCGAGGCCGCTCATTCGACCGCTCCCTTGCGCAGCAGCTCGAGCCGCCCGCCGGCGGCGCGGCGCGCCACCGCGACGCGCACCAGGCGCTGGATGCGGGCCAGCCGCGACGCCGTCGAGGAGCCCTGCTGGAACCAGCCCGCCACCTCGTTGGGCGTGCTGTCGAAGTGAGGGAGGAGGTAGACCTGGCCGTCGCCGGGATCGACCCCGAGCACGCTCTCGCCCAGACTGTCATCGATCGTGACCGGCGCCGACAGCCCGACGGCCTCCAGGTGGCGGCGCAATCCCTTGGCGTCGAAGCGTCCATCGCCCTTTTCGAGATAGCTCTGCCAGACCTCGACCAGGTGCTCGGGCCAGGCGGACAGGCTCGTCAGCCCGTCGTAACCGCCATCGTCCGGATGTGAGCTCATGGCCGGCCAGGCCGCGTCGTCCAAGCCGGCCGCGCCATCCATGCCGGCCGTGCTGGAAGCGAGTGGCGTGCCCAGGTTCGCGTCGCAGTCGGCGCGCCAACCCTCGTATTCGCGGCGCGCCTGCGCCTGCGACGGCTCCTCATTGCGCGCCGGCGCCCAACCGGCCTGTTGCAACGGCGAATCGATCGCCGCGATGGGAGCTTGCCCGGGGTGGCGAAGACGTGCGGCGGTCCCATCGCCGCCTGGCGCGGGGCCGGCTTGCCGCAATTCCTCGCGTGACGACGGTGCGCTGCTGCCGGCGCGGACCGCCGGCGGCGGCACCGCCGGCAGCTCAACCGGCCTCTCGCGGACCAGCGCGTGCACCCGCCACAGGACCGCCACGCTCACCATGAGACCGCAGGCGCTGACCGCCAGCGTCGCGCCCGCGAGGACGGTCTGGCGATCGACCTGACCGGCGCGGAGAAAGTGGACAAAGAGGACGCCCGCCCCCAAGACGACGACGGCAGCACCGAGCATCGCGCCCGCGGCCAGCCAGCGGATCTCGGACCTCCGCGGCGCCACGCTTGCCCCGGTCATGCCTTGGTATCCGGCCAAAACTGCGGCGAGGCGAAGACCGCCTCCCAGACCAGCGACGCCACCGGCGCGAGATAGGTCCCGGTCCCCGGGTCGACCCTGCCGTCGCGCTGGAGAGCTTCGTTGACGCGCCCTTGCAGCGGCGCCTCGAGGTCCGCGATCACCACCTGGTCGTCGTGCATCTCGCTGCTCAACACGAGCTCGGGAGCAAGCGCGTGCAGCTCGACGCGCCGCGTGCCGCCGGTCATGAACGGCACCGGCGAGTGCCAGGGGACGCGCGCCGGCTTTTCCTTGCGCCGGACCTCGAGATCGACCAGGGTGTGCGCGTACCAGCGGGCGAGCGCCTGCTCGTGGGACATCGCCCGGCCGACCACGTTCTTGACCGGCGCCGCCTTGGGATCGGCGACCGCGTAGTGCGCGACCGAGCCCCATTTGTTTGCGCCAGGCACGGGATAGTTGTTGCCCTCGACCTTCGTCCACAGCTGCTCGACCCGCCGCCTCACGTCCTCCTGGATTGCCCGCGTGGCGTCCTCGTAGCTCTCCTGCTGGTAGCGCAGGCGCCAGCCGTTGCCGCGCAGCTGGACCGAGATCTTGAGCCGATCGTGGTACTGCGGGTCGATGCGCGGGAACCACTGCTGCACCAGGAAGGCCACCAGGTTGCGCGCCATGTACTCGACGATGAGGCGGAAGTAACGATCGAGCAGGTGGCGGGCGCGCTCTCCCTGCGCCGGCCTGAGGAAGCTCTTGACCCCCATCTCCTCCAGCTTGAGCCCGTCGCTCGCCTTGGTGCCGAACAGTCCGGAGGCGCCCCGCGAGCGCATCCAGGCGCGCAGCTTGGTCTCGCGCTCGCGCGCATCCCCCTGCGTCCAGCCGCCGTCGCGCGGCAGGTATTGCTCGGCGTGCTCGGCCAGGTGCCTGAGCAGCAGGTTGCCGCCCAGCCGCGCGCTGTCGGCCACCTCGCTGGCGGCCACCCGGCCGTCCTCGGCAGGACCCAGGTCGCCTTCGTAGGCGGCGATGAACAGGTCGAGCGTACCGCCGCCGAGATCGGCGACCAGGCAGACCTCGCCGGAGCTCTCGGTGGTGAGGCGAGCGGCCCGCGACTCATCAAAGAGGCCGATGTCGTCGGCCAGCTCGAGCCGCAGCCCGAACGACTCGCTGCCGCGGCGCAGCAGGCGCTTCAGCGAGTTGCGCAGTGAGACGACCTGGGCTTCGTCGCTGCGCAGTGGATAGGTGAAGGTGAGCTTGACCGGCTGGGTCGGCAGTCCCTTGACGTGGTGCATCACGACCTCGGCCAGCACCAGCTCGAGGAAGAGCCCCAGGTAGTGCTCGCGCAGCTCGGCCTCGCGGCCGCGGAAGAAATCGGAGCCGGTGTCCCACTTGAAGTCGGTCAGCACCCAGCGCGCCAGGTCGGCGCGGGCGATGTCGATGGGCGGGATGGTGAAATCGCGCAGCGGCTGCCAGCCGTCCACCTTCTGCGACTTGGCGGCCTCCAGGTTGCGGCCGGTCAGCAGCAGCTCCGAGGGCAGGATGCCGTCGCCCCGCTCGCGGTAGGTGGGCAGCCAGCTGCCGTTTGCGAGCAGCCCAGCTTTCTCCTGCGGGTCGACGATGTGCGAGTAACGCTCGCTCAGGTGGAGGGTCAGCCCGCGCGGGCCGCCGGCGCGGGCGAGGTCGGGCGTCAGCTTGACCTGCGTCGGCGCGTCTCCCCCCGTGCTCACCGCCGCCACGCTGTGCGAGGTGCCGAAATCGACGCCGATGGCCACGCCGAGCGGCGACTCCGGCAGCGACTCGAGATGGACCAGGTAGAGACCCTGCTCCTCGTCGGTCTTGACGTTGCGCAGGCTGAGCGCGACCGGCGGACCGCCGGTGTGGGCCGGCTCGGTCCCGGTCCGGAAGCTTAGCGGGTAGGGAGTGACGACGCCGTCGCTGCGGCGGAGCCGCAGGCGCGCCGGGACCCCCGACCCTGCCGCGGCGTCCAACCAGAGCGTGTCGCAGAAGAGCCGGGGGTCGCTGCACCGCTCGTAGAGGTAGTAGGTCCGCCAGCCTGCTCCCGAGAGGGTGCGGAAGCGCGGCCAGACCATGATGTGGGCACGGTGCGCCTTCGTGATGGCATCGTCGCTGTCGAAGCGGACCTCGACCGGCAGCGGCTCGGCGCGGCCCCGCAGCTTCAGGTTCCAGCGCACGAGCGGCCGGCCCTGCCCGTCACGCCCCACGCGCGGCAGCCACTCGGGCGAGCGCAGGTCGTCGCCCGTTCGCACCAGCGCCAGCAGGTCGCCGCCCGCGGGAGCCTCCACCAGGTCGAGGTAATCGGCTTTGAGCGGGATGTCGGGATAGAGCATCTCGCCGTCGGCTCGCTGTGATCCCGGCACCGGCTCCTGGCGCAGCGGCGTGCACGAGGCGATCTGAATGGCGGATCTGCGCAGCACCAGGGAGTTGGCGAAGACGGCAACGTGCAGGACTCCCTCCTTGCGCAGGCCGACGATCAGGGCACCCGCCTCGGTGCGCGAGCAGACGTCGAGCTTGCCCAGCTGGCGCAGCTGCGTCAGGTGCTCCTGCCACCAGGCGCGCACCTTGCCGCTGCGCTCCGGCATGACGAGCTCGACCATGGAGAACAGCTCGCGTCCGCCGTCGCGCAGCACGCCGAGCTCGGGCACGCGCGAGAGCACCTCGGACTCGTCGAGGATGGCGGTACCCGGCGGCGGTACCCACACCTCGTCGTCGTCGTGGGTCGGCAGGCTCACCTTGAGCGTGCGTGTGGTGCCCCCGGCTTCCCAGTAGACGGGCAGGAACTGGCCAGCGCCGAAGGCCACGTTGGCGGCGCCGCCATAGGTTTCGAACGCGCGTGTCCAGGCGGGCGGCGTCCCCTCATGGGTGCGCTTGAGCAGCTCGAGCCACGAGCGCACCTGCAGCACCGCGAGGTCGTGCTCGCGCCAGGGGTGGGGCGAGATGGCCTCGCTCCAGCGGGCGCCGTCACTGGCGCCGGAGAGGAGGGTCCAGAGCCGCTGCCAGAGCTCGTCGTTCTCGTCGTCCAGGCGCGGCACCGGGCACAGCAGGGTGTGCGGCGAGTTGAACCCGACGAGCGCGCCGGCGCGCTCGCGGACGTAGAGCCCGAGCTCGGCGAGGCCCTCGAACCCCTCCCGCCGGTACTCCGCGGCAAGGCCCTCGAGCGAGACCGCCCCGGCGGCGGCGGGCGCGCCGAGCGGCCGCAGCTCGAGCACTCCGGCGACCAGCCCGGCGAGCATCAGCTCGAGCTGCCGCATCGCCACCTTGTCGCCGTGCTGCAAGACATGGCGGAAGTAGTCGGCCGCCGCCAGCGGATGGGGCCAACCGTTGGCGGAGAGGTGGCGGCGGTCGACGAAGGCTTCCAGCACGGCGGCGATGTTGGCGTCGGGGAAGCGCGTCAGGTCGCCATTCTTCTTGGCCGCCGCAGCGACCCCCTCGTAGCGGAGGTCGGGCCACTGGCCGCCGTGCACCCCGCCGGCCGCCACCCGCAGGCCGTTGGCCGCCGAGGCCGTCTCGCGGATCCAGCGCGCCGTCCAGGCGAACAGCGCGGCGGCCACCGCCTGCGGGTCGGCCGCCGCGGGCAGGCCGAGGCCCTGCCGCCCCTCGCGCAGCCGGCGGCGGCCCGCCACCTCGCGGGTGAGCTCGTGATCGGGATGGGCGGCGATGCCGAGCTTGTCGCTCATCCAGGCGAGCTGCTGGCGGTAATGGTCGAGCTCCTCGGCGAGGTGCGCCGCCACCTGGGCCGGCTCGGCGACCGCTTCGACCGCGGCGTAGAGAGCCGGCGTCACGCGGCCGGTCTGGCCGCTGGCAAGGACCCGCTGCCAGGTCGCCAGCAGGTCCGCTTGCGTCGCCGCCTGGTTGGCGAGGTCCTGCAGCGTGCCGCCGGGGATGGCGGTGCGCGCGTCGAGTCTCCCGCTCTCGACCGCGCCCATGATGTAGAGGCCCGGACCGTAGTGGGGCTCGGCCAGGAAGTGGCGCAGCGAGCAGAGCGCCGCCACGGCATGGACGTAGGACTCCTCGAGCGGCTGGCTCAGGTCGGCGGTGAAATGGCGCCGCACCAGGCAGCGCTCGGGCATCCCGACCGGCACCGCCGCCACCTCGCGGGCGAGCGACTTGCCATAGAACTCGAGCGCGCAGTTGGCGTTCTCGCGCATGATGCGGTTGCGCAGCTGGGCCTTGGCCCGCCGCTCCTCGTCGCCCTCGCTCTGGTCCTCGACGAACTGGAACCAGTTGAGGATCATCACCGCCATCACCTGGCGGCCGGGCCGCTCGGCGAGACGGCGCGCCAGGGTCGGCCCGACCGAGGCGCCGGTGCCGCCGACGCCGGAGCCGGCCACCACCACCCGGCCCTGGCGGTTGAGCATCTGGCTATAGGTTTCGTCGTGGTTGAGGTCGCGCCCGCGCTCGTCGTACTGCTTGAGCCGGAAGAGCAGCGAGCCGATGGCCGGCGATCCCATCATCCCCTTGGAGTAGTCGATCTGACGCTGCCGCGGCGAGGCGAGCACCGCCAGCAGGGGCGAGCGCTCGAAGCGGGTGGCCAGGGTGCTGTGCGGGGGCTTGTACCAGTCCTGCTCGGGGCCGATCGGCAGCGGCGTGACCTCCTGGAGCTCCGGACCGCGCGGATTGCCGGTCGCGGCCTGCCAGGCGTAGCGGCCGGGATGCCTGGCCACCAGGCCGCGGGCGACCTGCCAGGCGGTCTCCGCGCGCTCGCGCCCGTCGCCGGCGTCCTGGTCGACCAGGAAAAGGCGGGGAAAGTCGAACGGCCGATCACCGAGATCGAAGAAGCCCAGGGCGTAGCCGAGGGTATGGAGGCGCAGCAGGGCGACGCTCACGTGCGCGCCGGTACCGCCGCAGAGAACCAGGGTGTTGTCCATGTCTAGGCTCCTCGGAGAGGCCGACGATCAGCGCCGCGCCTCTGCGGCCCGGCGGCCGACGAACACCGCGACCGTGCCGCCGGCGAGCGTGCCGGCGAGCCAGTAAGCGAGGTTCAGCATCAGCTGCCGCGGCGCCAGGGCATGAACGGCGAACAGGTTGTAGGTGGCAAACGCAATGGTGATGCCGGCGGCCACCGCGAACGTGGTGAGCACCAGGGCACGTGAGTTGGGCTCCTCGGCTGAGATCCGCAGGTCCCACTCGTCGAGCTGGCGCTTGCGGCGGTAGAAGATCAGGGTCGTTCCCACCAGGCCGAAGCCGACCAGCGGCAGCAGAAACCAGAGGAAGGTCTGGCGATCGCTGACCAGCAGGTCGTCGAGCCGGCAGCCAGCGAGCGGCAGCGCGACGGCCGCGAGGCGTGCCAGCCGCCAGTGCCGGCGGCGGTCCAGGTGACAGGCAGCTTGGGCGTCGGTGCTCATGAATCCTCCTCGGATATGGGATGAGACACCGGTGCGAAGCACTTTGTTGAGGCGGGCGCGGTCAGTCTTGCCCTTGCGGGAGCATGTAAGGTTCGCCGGCCGCGGCCACCACCGCGCGGCGGGAGAAGACCAATCCAGCTAAGGCGCAGCGGCGTCGGCCTGCGCTTTCGCGCGGGTGAGCCGCTGCAACTCGTCGGGCCGCGGCCGCGTGGCTCGCGTCCCGGGAAGGCGGTTATCGCTCGGGCCGAACACCGGGTCGGACGAGCTCTCGCGGCGCCGGGAGCCGCCCGCGCGAGCGGGAGCGCAGTGTGCCGAGGACGGCGAGCGCGGGTATGTGACGACCTCGTGCCAGCGCGTCAGCGAACCGCCGCGACCATGCGGGTCGGGAAGCGCTGCGAAGGAAAGGTACCGCAGCGCGCCGCCGGCGGCGATGGCGAGCCACGATGACCCCGACATGCCTTCACCGTAGGCCGCTCTCGTCGAGATCCTGAGTGAGCGCCACTCGCTCTTAAAGGGGCGGTTTCATCGGGCTTCTCCTTGCGTGGCCTGAGGGACCGCACCCGACTATCGAGGTGCGGGCGAAGCCAGATCGTTGTGATGTCGAGCTGCCGGCCGTTCGGCCCAACCTGTATGCCATCGACCCGGAGGAGTTTGCCGTACTAGTTCGCCTTGCTCGGCGACTCTCTCCAGCTATCCGGCGGATGCGCGCCGAGCGCTTTTGCTGCCACAGGCTGTGGCGCTGTGCCGACTGGTAGCCTGCGTGGGTTTACTTCGGGCACCTGGGCAGCGCTAGCAGGTTATCTGTCCACAGCCCATCCGCTTGCGTTTGCACATACTTCGCACCGTCCCGGCTGCGCACTTTGACTTCTGCCCGTTTCCCGCCCTCGAATGTGTAGTACTCGTAATCTCCATCTTCAATCTGGCGAACCACTTCCGCTCTCGTCTCACGCCAGCCACTCCCCCCGAGATGCGTGATCCCTTCGTGACGATCTGAGTCCTTATCGACGCAGGTGACACGGCGTGCGGTGGGCATAGAGTCTCCTTTCCTCTTGATGGCAGCCACGACCTGGCGGT
>DASZHY010000436.1:0-5708 GCA_035949675.1 Thermoanaerobaculia bacterium | reverse complement strand
CTCTTGCACTATCTCGGCGTGACTAGGCTTCGCAATTCCTCTATTGACAGCGGCGGCCGACCACGATGGACGACGGCATGGCAGTTTGGGCACACCGGGCGCAAATCCTTCACTGGGTCGAGCGTGTAGGTTCTGCGGATGGAGCTAAGAGGAATGAGATGATGAACCTCAATCAGCCCATCAGCGATACTGCCATATCGAGCGCCCATTGTCTCACCACAGCCCGAGCAGGCGAAGCCCCAGCGAGCAAGGCACGCTGCCTTGGCAGCTTGGTCGCGTTCAAAGACGTTGACTAGCATCCACTTAACCGCACCTTCTTTATAAACACCCTCCGGCAGTTCCTCGCCGCCTTCCTGAGCTGATTCTGAGCCTGAGCCATGAACAGGTCTCGGCAGTGGGGAGTCCAGATCCAGATACCTCTCGAGGAACGCTAAGACACCGGGTGAATGCGCTGCATGCCAGGGTGACTTGCCAGCTCTGCGCGATGCCGCCTGCGAAACATATTCAAGGAAGGCAGCCCGCACCGAGTGCGGGAGTCTAGATACCTGCTCGACGTTGATTCTATACTGGCTCGACACAAGGTCGACACTTTTATATACGACCGCCCCGGAACCAACGCGCTGCACCCAGCCAGGCCATTCCTTCCTCCTGCGCCCAGTCGTGCAAAACCAGATAACCCCCGCCGAGAGCGTCGCCAATTGGACAGGACCGACATTCAGGCGAAGGCTGTCAGAGTGGAGCGTGAGTGCCCAACTGGTGGTCGATGCGGCGCATCTTATCGCCGAGGCAAAGAACCGAGCAACACTGCGGCGTGCCCGCGGCTTCGGAACAAGACGTTCTATTACACTGGCGGCGCAACCCTCGCTTTGACGCTGCAAGAATCGACGGTAGCTCCGGCTCGAATCGCCTCGCACCGATGGCGATCGTTTCATACTCTCTCCTCAATCCTCGATCCCTAAATATGCCCGCAACGCTCGCCGGATGATCTCTGCTTTCGAGCACCTTTCTTTCTTTGCCCGAGCGGCCAGCGCCGACTCTTCGTCGTCGTAGAGGTACGCCTGTTCGCGCCAGAGACTTCCGGGCGTTCGCCGGTTGCTTGAGGGCGGTCCCTGCTGCCTGGCGGCCATTGAAGGAAGACTAGGCCAGAGAGCTACAGGTGCGATAGCGGTGGAGTACATGTAGAATGGCGGCAACGGGAGGAATGCTCCTCCCCAGAACCCAAACGGCCCCGGTAGAGGAGAACAGCCTCCACCGGAGCCTGACCCGACAGGAGGACTGGCCTCATGCCGAGCTATGCGAAGTCTAACCCGCCGCCCTGGAACGAATCGGATTCGGTCCGAGAGACGACCCTGCAACTGCTGGACGACCCGGAGGACCGGGAGGCCGTGCGCCGCGCTGGCCGGACGCTGTACGACCTGGCGGTCGTGGCGACGCGCGAGGTGGGCGCGATCCCGGGCGACCCGTCCATCACCCGCGCCGAGCTGCGCGCCGTGGCCGCCGACCTCCGCTACACCGGCGGCTACCTGCTCTACGTCATCCGCCGCTCGGCCAAGGACTGCGACCTCGACCCCGAGGACGACAAGCTGGCCCGCTTCGCCGGCAAGGTGGGCCGCCGGGTGGGCGCCCTGGCCGCCGCAATCGAAGGGAGGCTGTCATGACCCTTCACCCCAGGCTGGATCGCGTCCAAACCGGAGTGCGGATGGAGCGGCGCCTGGTCAAGGTGCTCAAGGCGGTTGCCGAGCTGCGTGACATCTCCCTCGGCGCGCTGCTCGAAGCCCTGGTGTTCGACACCTTCGCCGGCCGGCTGCCGTTCGATGATGGCGCCTTGGCCCAGGTCCGCGAGCTGATGCGGATCTATGGCCTTTCCCCGGCCGCTCCCGGCGCTCCAGCGCAGGAGGGCGAGTAGCCGTGGGCCTGTTCGACACCGTGACCGTGGACGCGCTCTCCGCGGACTTCCAGACCAAGCAGCTTGGCGAAGGGTTCCTGCGCTACCGGCTGTCCGAGGACGGGCGGCTGGTAGCCCCGTGCGGCGTCGTGGTCGCCTACCACGGCCTGGTCCACCTGGTGGGCCAGGACGGCGCCGAGTTCATGGCCATCTTCACGCATGGGCGGCTCGAGAACTTCGACCCGATCACCGACGAGGTCGCCAGGGGATACCGCTGCATGGGCGAGGGTTTGCTCTGGACGCGAACTGAGTGGTGACCTGACCGCACACCCGCCTACCGTCCGGACCTGCCAGCGAGTAGACCCGGACGGTGTTTGTCTCCCGGCAATTCGCCAAGCTGGCGCTACAGCGGCCAAGCGATCGGCCGCGCTGATTGGTGTTTTCCAGGTGAAAATCGACAGCCGGGCAAGGGTGGCGCCACATTCGCCCCCTATTCGCCCCGCGAGCGCAGAGCCGCTGCTGAGCAGATTCAGCGAACGCTGCCTAAACGCTTGATTCTAGGTTTGTTACCGATGGTGGAGCCGAACGGGATCGAACCGTCGACCTCTTGAATGCCATTCAAGCGCTCTCCCAACTGAGCTACGGCCCCACGAGGCGCAAAAGTCTAGCGGCTCGGGCAGGGGGTGTCAAACTCCCTGGCCCCTGTATCCAGGCGGACCGAGGCCCCCTCAGCCGCCCCTGACCCCGGCCGCGAGCTTGGCGGCGGCGGTCCGGTCAGGCTCTTCGTCCTCTGCGTCCGCAAGGACCGCGGCCCAGGGGTCGGACCCCTTCGCGCCACCGTCCGCGACCCTCGCGCCGACCTCGCCGACCTCGCCACCCCCAGCCCGGAATCCGCCGGCCACATCGGCGGCACCGCCCGCCAGAGCCGGCAACCGGCGGGCGATCTCGGCGCGCAGGGCGTCGATGCCTTCTCCCGTCAGGGCGGAGACACGCAGGCCCTCGCCGTCCTGGGCCGGCTGGCGTGGGTGGGCGCCGATGCGGTCGCACTTGTTGAAGATGGTGACCACCCGCCGGCGCTCGACCCCCAGCTCGTCCAGGACCTCGTCGGCGACCCGCATCTGCTCGTGCCACTGGGGATGGCTGCGGTCCACGACGTGCAACACCAGGTCGGCAGCGGTGATCTCGCCCAGAGTGCTGCGGAACGAGGAGACGAGGTGGTGCGGCAGCTTGCGGATGAACCCGACGGTGTCCGCAAAGACCGCGCTCCGGCCCGCGCCGCCCTTGGCTCCAGCCACGCCGGCCACGT
The DNA here is from genome assembly GCA_035949675.1 of Thermoanaerobaculia bacterium. GTDB lineage: Bacteria > Acidobacteriota > Thermoanaerobaculia > Multivoradales > UBA5704 > JASLEW01. The sequence goes on along the minus strand of DASZHY010000436.1, from coordinate 2,517 downwards.
TCCCCGAACCGTCAGGACTGCCCCCGCCACCCGCGGCGGCGCCAGCGGCACCGGGGGCGCCGCCCGGACCGCCGTCCGCGGCGTCTGCGCCGTCCGCGCCATTCGGGCCGAGGCTGCCGCGGCGCAGCTTGGCGTCGAGGGTGGCGAACAGGCGGTTCTCGGCCAGGGCGTTCGCCGCGGTGAGACGGTTGAAGAGCGTCGACTTGCCGGCGTTGGTGTAGCCGGTCAGCGCCACCACCGGCACCCCTCGCCGGCCGTGGCGCTGGACGCCGCGGGTGCGGTCGATGCGGGCAAGCTCCTGCTCGAGGCGGCGGATGCGCGCGCGCAGCACGCGCCGGTCCTGCTCGAGCTGCTTCTCGCCCTCGCCGCCGCGGGTACCGACGCCGCCTGCCTGCCGCGATAGGTGAGACCAGCGCTTGGTGAGCCTGGGCAGCAGGTAGTTGAGCCGCGCGAGCTCGACCTGGGTGCGCGCCTCGCGGCTCTTGGCCCGCTGGTCGAAGATCTCGAGGATCAGGCCGCTGCGGTCCAGGATCGCCAGGCTGGTCGCCTCCTCGAGCGCCTTGACCTGGCCGGCGGAGAGATCGTCGTCGAACAACAGGAGGTCGGCGTCCAGCTCGGTAGCCGCGGCGGCGATCTCCGCCGCCTTGCCCTTGCCGATGAAGGTGGCTGCATCCGGCGCCTGGCGCGCCTGCACCGCCCGTCCCACCACCCGCGATCCGGCGGAGTCGGCAAGCTGCGCGAGCTCGTCGAGGTGCTCCTCGACCTGCGCCGCGCTGCCGGGCTGGCCCTTCATGATGACCCCGACCAGGAAGACCCGGCGGGACTTCGAACGCTGGATGTTGTCGGGCAATTGCAAAATGTCGGAGCCTTCTCGGGGGATTCCTGCGGTATTCTAACCCTAACGCTCGCTGGCCGCGACCACCAGATGGCAAGGCATACCGCAAAGGAGCAACAGCCGGGAGGTGCCGCGCATTCCGCGCCGGCACCGGACCAGACCGCTCCGAGGGACCAGACGGGTCCGCCGCAGCAGGCCGGTCCGCCGGACCCGACCGCGGCACCGCCCACCCCGCCAACCCCGCTGCCCAGCCTCGGCCGGCAGGCGCGGGCGATCGCCGCCACGATCACCGTCCTGGGGCTGGCGGTGCTGGTCTGGCCGCGCGGCGGCGACAGCACCACGGCGGCCCCCGGCGGCTTCCTGCTCGACGCCGGGGGAAGGGCGGCGACCCTGGGCTCTCGACTGTCGCCGGTGACCCTGGTCCACTTCTGGGCCACCTGGTGCCCGCCTTGCATCGAGGAGACGCCGGCGCTCGACCGCCTGGTCCACGACTTTGCGGGCTACCGCGACTTTGCCGTGCTGCGGGTGGCGGTCGCCGACTCGCGCTCGCGCGTGGACACCTTCCTCGGCTCGGGCGCCGCCGGCGTGCTCTACGACCCGCAGTGGGACGTGGCCCACCGCTACGGCACCGACCAGCTCCCCGAGACCTACCTGGTGGTGCGCGGCCGCATCGTCGAGAAGTTCATCGGCGAGGTCAACTGGGACGACCCGGCGGTGCGCCAGAAGATCGCCGCCCGCATGCCGCGCGGCCCTGCCGGCGGTTCCTCGGGGATGACGGGTTCCTCCGGCTCCTGATGACCGAGCTCGGCGAGATCTCGCTCAAGATCGTGCTGTCAGCCGTGCTCGCCGGCGCGGTCGGCGCCGAGCGCGAATGGACCGGCAAGTGGGCCGGCCTGCGGACCCACATGCTGATCGCCGTCGGCGCCACCCTGCTGGCGCATCTCTCCTCGCTGCCCGCGCCTGGCGGCACCGGCAGCTGGGACGGCGGCCGCATCGCGGCACAGATCGTCACCGGCGTCGGTTTCATCGGCGGCGGCACCATCCTGCAGTCGCGCGGCGCGATCCACGGCCTGACCACCGCGGCCGGCATGTGGGTCGCGGCGGCGATCGGCATTGCGATCGGCTTCTCCCACTACGTCGCCGGCATCCTCACCACGGTGGCGCTGCTGGTCATCCTCGTCGCCTTGCGGCCCTTCGAGCGCTTCCTGCAGCGCGGCCATCTCCGCGTCGTGGCGCTGCAGCTGGGGAAAGGCCAGAAGGTCTCGCAGGTGATGCAGATCATCGAGGAGTGCGCGGTCGAAACCGAGGGCATCGAGGTCTCCCACCGCGGCCCCCTGCCGGCCGTGACCATCAAGCTGCGCGGCAAGGACTCAGACGCCCAGCGCCTGATCCAGTTCGCCACCCTGCACGGCATCACCGCCGTCGACGAGACCGATCCGAAGCGGCCGCCATTCCCCTAGGACGAAACTGCTGGCCGAAGCGAAGGGGAGGGGGCGTCCCCTTCCCCCCCGGAGGGGTGGGAAGGGGATCGAGGGGTTGCGGGGGGAGACCCGATAGACGCTTCGAGTAGTCCTCGAACGCCTGCTACTGGCAACTGTTCCATGGCACGGGATCGCCGGAAGCGCAGAAACTAGAAATGGAACGCCAGCCCTCCGTGTGCCATGGCGTAGATGTGAGCTTTG
>DASZHY010000435.1:0-20366 GCA_035949675.1 Thermoanaerobaculia bacterium | reverse complement strand
TCGCCGAGCAGGACCCGGCACTGGCCCGCAGGCTCGCGGACATGCTGGCAGCGGATGCGCGCGGCGGCAGCGCCCTCGACGTGCCGCTGGGCGAGCGAGCGCCGGGGTTCGTGGCCGCCGCACTGGAGCAGGCTGCGGTCGCCGAACCAGCGCGCGACCGCGCGGGACAGCTCGTCGGCGCCTACCGTTTGCTGCGCCTGCTTGGGCGCGGCGGCATGGGTGAGGTCTATCTCGCCGAACGGGCCGACGGCGAGTTCGAGCAGCGCGTGGCGATCAAGCTCATCCAGACCGGACTCGGTTCGGAAAAGATCCACGAGCGCTTCTTGCGTGAGCGTCAGATCCTCGCCCAGCTCGATCACCCGGGAATCGCTCGGCTCCTCGACGGCGGGCGAGGCGAGGATGGCGCTCCCTATTTTGTGCTCGAGTTCGTGGACGGGCTGGCGATCACCGAGTACTGCGCCGCACGCCACAACCATCGCGGCTTGGGGATCGAGGCTCGTATGCGTCTCCTCATCGCCGTCTGCGAGGCGGTTGACCTGGCCCACCAGAAGCTGGTGGTCCATCGCGATCTCAAGCCGTCCAACATCCTGGTCACCGGCGACGGGCGCGTCAAACTGCTCGACTTCGGGATCGCCAAGCTGATTGCGCGGGAGCCAGGAGAGGCCGAGACCCAGCTGGAGGCGGCGGCCTTCACGCGAGCCTATGCCGCTCCGGAGCAGATCCTGGGCCAGCCGGTGACGACCGCCACCGACGTCTTCGCCCTGGGCGTCCTCATGTACGAGCTGCTCACCGGCGCCAAGCCGTTCTCGCGCAGCGCGGTTTCGCCATCGGCCTTGGCGCGCGAGGTCGAGAACGAGACCTTCGCACCGCCGTCCGCGGCCGTGCGCCCGGAAGCCGCGGCGGGCGAATCGCGCGGGGATCGCAAGCGGCGTGCACGACAGCTCGAGGGTGACTTGGACACGATCGTCCGCAAGGCGCTGGCTCCGGAGCCAGGACGGCGCTACATGGGAGCCGCCGCCCTCGCGACCGATCTGCGCCGTTATCTGGAACGCCTGCCCATCCTCGCGAGGCCCGACTCGCTGCGTTACCGGACAGGGCGATTCGTCGCGCGGCATCGGTTCGCGGTCGCCTCCGCGGTGCTCGTCACCGTCTCACTCGTGAGCGGTCTCGCCCTCGCCCTGTGGCAAGCCGACGTGGCCCGTCGCCAGACGCAACGTGCCGAGCATGTGCGCGACTTCCTAATCGATTTGTTCCGCCAAGCCGACCCCAGCCACACGCGGGGCACGACGATCACGGCGCGCGAGATCCTCGAGGCAGGGGCGAGGCAGGTCGCCCACGACCTCAGCAGTGACCCCCCGGTCGAAGCCGAGCTGCTCGACACGATCGCGCAGGTCGAGGGCAGCCTGGCGCTGCCCGCCGCCCGGGCTCACGCCGAGCAAGCCCTGGCGATCAGCCGTCGGAGTCTCGGCGAGGACGATCCAGGCACCACGGCGAGCCGGCTGACGCAAGCCGAGGTGCTGCTCGAGCAGGGTGACCTCGAAACGGTGGGGCGCGAGCTCGACGGCATCGCCGATCGGGCCCGCGAGCCACTGCTGGCCCGCCGGTACGACGCGGCGCTCATCGAATGGCTCCGGCAGTCCGGCAAGACCAGCGAGGCGCTCGCGCACACCCGCACGCGCCTCGATCGCGAAGTCGCCGCCCACGGCGAGGGGAGCCTGGAGGCTGCCCGCACCCGACTCTCGATCGCCGCGTTGCTGTCCGACAGCTCGCGGGTCACCGAGGCGGTGCCGCTGGCTCGCGCCGCCGTGGCGGTCATCGCCCGCGCTCCCGGTGCGAGCGGTGTCGAGATCGCCGCCGCCGAGCGTCAGCTCGCCGACATGCTGGAGACCGTCGGCGACCGCGAGGCTGCGCTCGGGCGCTTCGCCTCAGCCCTCGCCCACGAACGCGAAGTCCTTGGGCCCACCCACCCGGAGGTGGCGTTCACCGAGATCCCCTACGGGTTCGCACTCAGCGAGAGCCACCGCTACGAACAGGCGGAGCGCATCCTCGCCGACGCCGCGGCCATCCTCCGCCCCATCGACCACTACGAGCAGGGATCGGCACTGCGCTATCTCGGCTTCACCCTGCAGGCGCGGAACCGCTGGGACGAGGCCGAGCGGCGCTATGCCGAGGCAGAGGCCATCTTCGTCGCCAAGCTGGGTGAGGAGCACCCGCTGACGCTTGCCGCCCGCCTCAGCCGCGCCTGGGCACTTGCCCAGCTCGGTCGACTCCCCGATGCGGAGCAGCGCCTGCGCGCCGTCGCTGCCGCGATCGAGCGCACCGATGGACCGCGCAGCAACCCTCTGCGCACCGCTCTCAAGTACTTGGGTGAAGTGCGCAGGCGGCGCGGAGATCCGATCGAGGCGCTGGCGCTGCATCGTCGCGCGCACGCGATCGAATGCGAGATCTTCGGCACGACCCGTCATCGTGCGATCGCCGCCTCCGACCTCCAGATCGTCCTGGATCTGCTGGCACGGCCGAGCGCCGCCGGGCTCGCCGAGGCGCGGCGCTTCGCCGACGAGGGGATCGAGGCGTTTCGCGCGACCGACCCTCTCGAGCAGCGTCTTTCGGAGCTGCTGGTGGCCAGCGGCCGCATCGCTCTCGGGCTCGACGACTTCGCTCGGGCACAGCGCGATCTCACCGAGGCCGATCACCGGATGACCGCAGAGCGGGGGCCCGCCCACGCCGAGATCGCCGAGGTGCGCCGGCTGCTCGCCAGAGCCCAGCGGGCGACCGCCCCGAACTAGCCGCGGGCGAGTCGTGTCGCTGGCGCCAGGTGGTCGACGGCGGGAAGGTTGCCACCATCTGATGTCAGCCGATCTCCAACCTGACCGCGGCGCGGTGGCCCTGCCTTTGGAATGACGGCAACGCCTGGAAGATAGACTCGCCCGGCGAATGATGACCGAGGTGGAAGCGGGTGCGGCGCGCGACGTGCTCTCCCTGCGGTTCGTCGCGCCCGCCCTCGCGCTCGCGGTGGTTGCCATAGGCGCCGCCTACGCGCTCGCAGTGCCGGTGGGCGAGGCACCGGACGAGCCGGCGCACCTCGCCTATGTGAACTACCTGCTCGAGCGGCACGTACTCCCGCCCTTGGCCCACCAGCCCTACGGCGACCGCTACGAGTTCTACCAGGCGCCCTTGGACTACGCCGTGACCGCGGCGGCAGGCGCCATACTCGGCATGCGCTCCCTCGCGCCTGTCTTCCAGCAGAACCCGGCCTTCAGCTTCTTCGAGCAGGGATCGCGCGCCTACCTGCCAAGGGCAGCGGGCGACCCCATGGAGCGGCGTATCCGGGCGCTCCGAATCAGTCGGCTCCCGTGGGCAGCTCTGACTGCGATCCTCGTCTTCCTGACAGCTCTGCGCCTCACGCGCGGCCGTCTCGGCCTCGCGCTCGCCGCGAGCGTACCGTTCGTCCTCTCGCCGCAATTCCTCTTCGTCGGCGCGACCGTCAATAACGACGGTGCGGTGACCGCCTGCGCGGCTCTTGCGACCTTCGGCCTGGTAGAGCTGCTCAATGGGGAGCGACCCTCCGCGGCGATGGCGCTCCTTGCCGGGAGCGCGGTCGGACTGGCTCCCTTCGGCAAGGTTTCGGGTTTTCTCCTCCTGGCGCCGCTTGGCCTTGCCGTTCTGGTTCTCGCGAGGCGCGGAGCCTACCGAGCGGCGCTCTTTCTTCTCGTCGCTGCGTGCTCTCTCGCGGCGCTCTGGATCGGGCTTGTAGAGTGGCGGTTTGGGACCCTCTTCCCGCCGCCGCCGGCCGGACTGCGGGAGGGCCTCGGCGCAACCCGAGGGCTCTTGAACCCCCTTTGGCTCGGCTCCTTGTGGCTGAGCTTTTGGGGCAAGTTCGGGTGGTTCAATCTCCGGCTGCCGGTCTTCGCTTATCTCTTCTTCGCAGTGCCTACGGCCCTCGCGGTGATCGGCTGCGTTACTGTGCCAGCCGCGAGCCCGGAAGAGCGACGCCAGGAGAGGTTGTGGCGGTGGGTCCTGGTTTGCACCCTCGGCGTGAACGTGCTCCTCGTCGTGGCCTACCTTGTGCGGATCGACTGGCAGCCGCAAGGCCGCTACCTCTTCCCGTCCCTGCCAGCACTCGCGGGCTTGGCCGCGCTTGGCCTGCGGGCTCTCTGCGAGCACTCTCGTTTGCGGCGGTCGATCCTGAGGGGGCTTCTTGGCGCACTCATCGCCTCCGCCCTCAGCATGGCCTTTCTAGGACTCTTCGTGCTTGGCCACGCCTATTCCTGAACGACCCGCTGGCCGGGCTGCTCCGCCGGGTCAACCGGCGCCGCCGGCGAGCTCCACCCTGACCGCGGCGCGGCCCAGGTAGACCTCGTCGCCGGTTTCGAGGCGCACTCCGCGACGGTCGTGACGGCTGACCTCGATCGAGCGGCCGGCCCGAAACAGCAGGGTCCCCGAAGCGCTCCCCTCGTCGCGCAGCCAGTAGGCGTTGCTCTCGCGGTCCCAGGCGATGCGGGCGTGCTCACGGGAGACGGTCTGCTCGATCTCGCCCTCCTCGAGGAACGCGACGTCGTTGCGGCGCTGGACCCTGCCGGCGGCGTCGAGAACCTCTTCGAGGCGGCCCAAGAAAATACGGTCGGCGGCGAAATCGTAGGCGTCCCGCACCGCCTTGCCCTTGAGGACGGCGAGGCGGAGGACCGGCCGGACGGCGCGTGCCTTGGGCTCGGCCTCCCCTTGCGCCGCCTTGCGGAAAGCGAGGGCATAGCGGCGGTCGCCGAACTCGGGACCGCTCTCCGCGGTCACCTCGACCGGGACCGTGAGCCCTTCCGGGAAGCGAGCGCCGGCCGCTCGCAGACGCTCCTTGACCTCGCGCTCCAGGTCCCAGCCCTCCTGGGCGATGGCCTGCAGCCGCGACCTCTCCTCGGGCGCCGAGGCGAGAAGCTTGACCTCCACCCGGTCGAAGGGGAAGACCCGGCGGCCGCCGCCGATGGCGACAACCTGCGCCTCGACGTCTTCGAGCAGGGCGCGATGGATCTCCATCGGCTCGGCGCCGACCACCCAGGGCCTCCCCCAGTGCCGGAGCCTTTCGAGCAGGCGATCGAGAGTCATTTGGCGGTCCCTCCGCTGCCGGTCGCTTGCAAGAGTCCCAGCGCCGCGGCGCGGCGCACGATCTCGCCGGCCGCCGGCGCCGCCAGGCGGCCGCCATAGCCGCCGTGCTCGACGATCACCGCCACCGCGATGCGGCGGCCGGCGGCTCCGGCAGGCGCGAAGCCGATGAACCACGAGTGCGACTTCTTGTCCTGGACCTCGGCGGTGCCGGTCTTGCCTGCCATCGGCGGCTGCACGCCGGAGAGGAAGGCCGCGGCCGTGCCTTCGGTCACCACCCCGCGCATGGCGCGGGCGATGATCTCGCTCGCGGCGGCGTCGAGCACCGGCATGGGCGGCGCGGCCATCGCCGGCGGCGGCCGCCACGCACCCTCCTCGGCCTGGATCCATCGCACCTCCGGCATGCGGCCGCGGTCCGCGACAGTTGCCGCCACCCGCGCCATCTGCAGCGGCGTGGCGATCACCTGCCCCTGGCCATAGGCGGCCTGGGCGAGGGCGCTGTCGAGCGCGCGCGCGGTGTTGGGCCGAGCGACCGGGATGCCAAAGACCTGCGCCGTGTCGAGCAGCGCAGCGGCCCCCACCCCGTAAACGGCGAGCTGGGCGAAGTAGGCGTTGCACGAGCGCCGGATCCCCTTGTCGAGGCTCACCGTGCCGTGCGGCGAGGTCACCGTGGGATCGTCGCGCACCAGGCGTCCGCGCACCCGGTTGCCGGTGCGGCCGTCGGGCAGCAGCTTGCACTCGAAGGTCCTGGTGGCGAGCCCCGGGTCCTTGCGCAGGGCGGCGAACGCGGTCACCACCTTGAAGGTCGACCCGGGCGGGTAGATGCCGTAGCGCGCGCGATCGACCAGCGCGCCGCCGCTGCCGCCGGCGCCGGCTCCGCCGGCCACCGGTGCCAGATCGACCGGGAGGCGCTGCGGGAACGGGTACGAGGCGGCGGCGAGCAGATCGCCGCTCTCGGCGTCGAGCACCACGGCGGCGGCGCCGAAGCCGGCCTGGGCCGCGTGCCTGGCCAGGATCTCCTCGGCGGCCAGCTCGAGCCGCACGTCCACGGTGAGCTTGACGGTGCGGTCACGGCCGAGGATCTTCTTCACCTCCGGGCGGTCGGGCTCGTAACGGTGGCGGAGCAGGGGCACGAGGTCGCGGTAGTCGACCTTCACCTGCGGCGCCTCGGTCCCGTCCGGCTGCCGCACCCGGATGACGCCGGCGTAATCGTCGTAACCCTGCAGCCGGACCCGGGCGTCGCGCTCGGCGAACGAGGTGTTGTGGGCGGTCCAGTTGACCCGGTTGCGCAGGTCGCCGAGCAGATGGAAAGTCCGCCCGCCGAAGGGATAGACGCGGGTGCGCCGGTCGGGTGCGGCCCCGGCGAGGTCGGCGGCCGCGGCCCCCAGCTCCAGCAGCTGCTCGCGCTGCCGTTCGATCTCTTCCGGGTCGCTGCCTGCCAGCAGCACCCCGCCGCGGTCCACGATCGAGCCGCGGGGAATCGTGCCCGCGATGGCGGCGAGCCGCGGGTTGTACTGGACGCGGCGGACGCCGTCACCCTGCAGCACCACGGCGCCGTGGGTCAGATAGCCGTCGGCGCGCACCAGCTGGAAGTCGGCCAGGCGCCACAGGCACAGCGCGAGGAAGATGCCGAGGCCGATGCCGATCCAGCGGGCGCCGCCGAGCAGCGGCCGCACCGCCGCGGGCGGGGCGCCGCGGGCGGAGACCCCGGCCAGGACCCCGGCCACCAGGAAGTTGGCGAGCATGGCCGAGCGCCCCGAGGAGAGGAAGGGCGAGGTGACGCCCGACAGCGGCAGCAGGCCGAGGACGCCGCCGCTGATCAGGGCGGTCTCCAGGGCCAGGAGCAGGGTGAACCCGAGGGCGAGAAAGAAACCGTACGCGCTCCCGGACCGCCGCGCCGCACGCAGCCCGCGCTGCACCAGCAGCGCGTACAGGCCGGCCACCGCCAGCAGGCCGCAGAACCCCAGCTGCTCGCCGAGCGCGGAGAGCACCATGTCGGTGTGCGCTTCCGGCACCAGGCCCGGCTCGCCGAGACCCATGCCGGTGCCGGTCGCCCCGCCCGCCGCCAGCGACCAGATGGCCTGGGCCAGGTGGTCGCCGCCGCGGAACCAGGTTTCCCAGGGAGCGAGCCACATGCCGATGCGCTGGCCGACCGTGCGCGGGTAGTGGAGCTGATAGCCGGCGAAGGATGCCAGCGCGACGAGCGCCGTGCCCACCAGGGCCATGCCGGAGCGGCCGCGCGCCACCGAGAAGAGGATCAGGAACAGGCAGGCGAGCACCAGCGCCGGCCCCAGGTCCTTCTGCAGGAAGAAGAAGAAGAGCACCAGGCCGATGGCGATCAGCGGCGGCAGGACGTATTCGAGGCGCGGCAGCGGCAAGTGACGGCCGGCGCCAAGCCGCACCCGCCGCTCGTGAACCTCGCGCAGCAGCTCCCAGCGGTCGGCGAAGTAGCCGGCGAGGAACAGTGCGATGAGGATCTTGATCAGCTCGACCGGCTGGAAACCGAGGAAGTTGACCTTGGCGTCGCTCGCTCCGGGACCGCCGCCGAAGACGATCAGCAGGGCGGACAGCAGCGCGGCCGCGGCCATGGTCCAGGCGCCGCGCCGCGGCAGCGACGTGCGTTCGAGGTCGACCAGCGCGCCGAGCACGAAGAGGACGCAGCCGGCGAGCACTCCCTGGGCGAAACGGGAGTGGAGCGGCAGGTCGCGCAGCGGATCGCGCAGGCTCGCCATGAGGACGAACCCCAGGCCGCAGAGCAGCAGCAGCACCGGCAGCAGGATCTCGTCGCCCTGGAAGCGCCGGAAGCGCAGGACCAGATGGGCGGCGGCGAAGCCGGCGAGCAGCAGGGCCGCTCCGAGCAGGAACGAGAACCGATACTCGGCGGCGGTGCGCACCACGACCTGGGGCTTGAGCTGGCGCAGCTCGGCGGGGGAGAGCAGCGCCACCGAGTCGCGCCCCGAGGCAGCCAGCCGCGCGGCCATCCCCGGCAGATGCCGGCCGTTGACGTCCGCCGCCGCGATCCGCAGGCGCCCCAGCTCGCCGACGTTGCCGGCCGGCGTCTCGGCCAGCCGCTGCCGGATGCGCTCGGCGACGAAGGTGCGCTCCTGGGCGCTGGGCAGGAAGTAGAGCCGGGGCAGCAGCTGGTCCGAGCTCGTCACGGTGTTGAGGTTGACCAGCTCGCCGCGGGCGAGCCGGGCCTCGAGGTCGGCCAGGGGCCGGGAGACGGTGAGCCAGGTCAAGACCATGGCGAAGACGACGACGCCGCCCGCGAGCGCGAGGAGGAGCGCTTCGCGCCCGCGCCGGCTCTCGCCGGGTAGGCCCGCGAGTCGCGCCTCCGGAGCGGGCCGGCTGGCGCGCTCGGCGGCGCGGCTCAAGGTGACGCCCACTAGGCGCCGCCGCCAGGGCGAAATTCTCGGTTCAGCGCCCGGCCGAGCCGCTCCCAGAAGCCCAATGGATGCCGATGCGCCAGCCGCGCCTGGATCGCTTCGAGGTGCGACTCCGCCTCCTCGCGGTTGCTGGCGGCGGCGGCGAAGCCCGGGATCTCGGCGTAGGTCTGCACCGCCTGTTCGAGGTCGGCGCGGGCCTGCTTGAGGAGCTCGATCTCGGCGCTCCCGCGCGCGTGCTGGGCACGCGCCTCGGATGCCAGGCCGCGCATGCGAAAAGCGTCGGCGAGCATCGCCTTTTCCCGGCGCCCGAGCTGGTACCCCCGGTGCGTCAGCTCGTCGAGCGTCTTCTGCAGCGCGTCGAGGTCGAACAGGTCATAGGCGTAGATCCGGGCCAGGCCCAGATAGGGGTCCGGCCACTTGGGATCCAGGCGCGCGGCTTCCTGGAAGTCGGCGACGGCGTCCCGGCTCAGCTGAAGCGACCGCTGGCGGTCGCCCTTGCCGCGCGCGGCGAGCGACTCGAGGCGGTCGAGGTGGGCGCGGCAGTAGTGCATCCGCGCCCGGATCGCGCGATCGCGCGGTGCGATCTGGGCGGCGGCGTGGAGGTAACGGTAGGCAGTCTCCCAGCCGCGCTGGCTGGTCGACGGGTCGTCGCCGTGGTAGCTGTCGAGGATGCGCGCGGCGCTGCCGGTGAGCGACCGCTGCAACTCATCGCCGACGCCGAAGAGGTCGGTCGAGAGCCAGCTCCAGCCGGCGGCGTGGTCGTAGCGCGCCACGATGGCGTCGAGGTCGGGATGCACCTCGGCCAGGTCGCGGCGGAGCTGCTTGGCCTGGTTCCAGGCCCACACCTGGGAAGCGCCGAAAGCGAGCAGGGCGGCGGCCGCGAACAGCAGCAGCAAGCGGCGGAAAGGCCGGCGCGCGCCGTCGAGCCCGGGCGCCGCCCCGCCACCGGCTTTCGCGGCGCTGTCCCTGGCGGCCGCGATCCCGTCGCCGACAGCCGCCGCCGCTGCGGCCGGCGCTGCTTCTCCAGCTGCCGCCGCTGCTTCTCCGGCTGCCGCCGCGGCGGTGCGGCGGGTCTCCTCGGGCGCCGGGCCGGCGGCGGCTGCCAGCCCCAGGGGTCCCAGAGGGCCCGTGGCGCGGTCGGTGCGGCGGGTGGCCTCGGCGGCGCGGACCTCCTCGGGGGACAGCGGGCGAGTGGTGCGGCGGGTGGCGTGAAGGTCGCCGCCGGCGCCGCCGGCGGCCGCCCCCGGCTGCGGCAGCGGCAGGCCGTCGCGCAAGGCCAGGAGGTCGGCCTTGAGCTCGGCGGCGGTCTGGTAGCGCCTGCCCACCTCGAACGCCAGCGACTGGTCGACGACGTGGGAGAGCCCCGGCGAGCAGCCGGCGGGCAGCGGCAGCGGCGGCACCCCGTGGCGGATGGCCTGCTCCAGCTCCTCGGGAGTGTTGCCGGGAAAAGGCCGCCGGCCCGAGACCATCGCCGCGAGGACCACGCCGACGGCCCAGAGATCGGAGTGGCGGTCCACCACGCCCCGCTCCAGGCGCTCGGGAGGCGTGTAGGGCAGGCTGCCGAAGAGGTTGACGGTGAAGCGCCGCGTCTGGGAGAGGTGCTTGGCGATCCCGAAGTCGAGCACCCGCACGCGGTCCTGGTCCTGGAGGCGGATGTTCTCGGGCTTGATGTCGCCGTGCACGATGCCGAGGATGCGCCTGCCGCCGAGCTCGGCCGAGAACTCGTGACAGACCTCGAGCATCGACACCAGCTCGAGAGCGATGCCGACCGCCCGCGCCTCGGACAGCGCGCCCCGCGCCAGGACCTCGGAGAGGTCGGCCCCGTCCACGTACTCCATGGCCACCCAGAAGAACTCGCCGTCCTGGCCATGCTCGTAGACGGCCGCGACCTGCGGCGCCACCGCGGCGAGCTGCGCCTGCAGCGACAGGCCGTTCTTCTCCGCCTCGAGCATCTCCGGATCGGTCTTGGCGGTGCGCACCACCTTGAGCGCCACCAGCCGCTCCTGCCGCGGGTCCCAGCAGAGCAAGACGTCGCCGATCGCGCCGCGGCCCAGGAAGTCCCTGACCTCGAAGCCGCCGACCGTCTGCTGCTGGCCCAGCAAGGGAAGGCTCAAGGATGCCTCCGTGGTGCGCGGGGCGCTGCCGAGGGGGCCGCGCCGGCGGCCGCGGCACCGCCTCCCCCGGCGGCCCGCCCGCCGACGGTGCGGCCAATGCCCGCCTGGGCCGCCGGGGCCGCCGGAGCGCCGGCGGCGGCCCGCACCGCCTGCTCGCGAGGCACCGCGCCGAAGCTGTTCCAGCGGAAGATCTCCTCGATCCGGTCGGGCGCCGGCAGCACGACGCCGGGGCCGCCGTTGCCCTCGATGCGGTTGTCGGCGAGCAGTGCCGCCGCCGCCCCGCTCCGCACCTCGACCCCGGCCGCCGGCGCGCCAGGCCGGATGCCGTTGCCGGCGATCAGGTTCGACAGCAGCCGCGGCGCGGCGCCAACGCCGACGGCGATGCCGGGGCCGGCGTTGTGGTGGACGTAGCAGTAGCGCACGGTCGAATGGTCGGCGCCGCGGCTCTCGATCCCGGCGCCGGCGGCGCCGGTGACCTCGACCTCTTCGATCACGACCTCCGAGCCGTCGAGGACGATGCCAGCGGCAAGCGGCGGCGTCCGCGGCGGGGGGCCGCCCACGATCCGGAACCCGGCCAGCCGCGCGCCGCGGACCTCGGTGGCGGTGACCGTGGCCGCGCCGGCGCCGGAAGCATCCTGGTCTCCCGGGGCCCCCGGGGGAGGCGCGGAAGGCGGCGGCAGCAGAGTGGCCCCGCGCGGGACGCGGCTGACGACGCTGACGCCGCTGCGCAGGGCGATGCGTTCGCGGTATTGCCCCGGCGCGACCTCGATCGTGTCGCCGGGGCGGGCCCGCGCCAGGGCCTCGCCGATGGTGGCAAGGCCGCCGTCGCCGGTGCCGACGACGAGGACGCCGGCGGCGCCGCCGCCGGAGCCGGGGGTGCGCCCGCCGAAGTCCCGCAGCCACCGCCCCAGCGGTTCGCGGTAGCGATAGGCGGCGAAGGCGGCGAGCAGCAGCAGCGCCGCGATCAGCAGGGACTTGCCGAGCTGCGCCAGGAGCGAGCCCTGCCGCCGCTCGCCGGCGCTGGACCGGGCCCAGGCCGCGCCGCTGCGCCCGGCTCCGGCCGCCGTCCCGGAGCCGGGGGATGCGGCCGCCGTCCGCGCCGCCTCCCCTGATGGCCGGTTGTGGCCGGCCCTGCCCCGGCCGTCCCCGGCGGCGCCGTCCCGCTGCCGGCGCACCGCCTCTGCGAAGCGTTCGCCCTCGATCAGCACCGCCGAGACGTTGTCCTTGCCGCCGGCGACGTTGGCCCGCTCGATCAGGGCGCGCACGGCGGCCCGCGGCGAGGCGGCGTTGCGTTTCACGGTCTCCAGGATGTCCCGCGAGGGGAGCATGTCGGAAAGGCCGTCGCTGCACAGCAGCAGCGCCCCGGCGGGGTCGAACTGCACCTCGAGCACGTCGATCCAGCGCGCATCGTCCGGCTCGTGGGGGCTCGAGCCGACGTCGCGGAAGATCTCGTTGCGCCGCGGGTGGCGCATCGCCTCGATCTCGGTGAGATCGCCGGCGTCCTCGCGGGCCCCCACCGGCGAGTGGTCGGGGGTGACCTTCTTGATCTCTCCCGGGGTCAGCGCGTAGAGGCGGCTGTCGCCCACCTGGCCGACGGTGACCTTGGCGCCGTCGAGCACGGCGACGGTTAAGACGCAGGACATGCCGGCGAGCCTGGCGTCGGCGCGCGCCCGCTCGTAGATCTGCCGGTTGGCGAGGGCGATCGCCTCGCGCACCAGGCGGGCGGAATCGGTGGTGCGCCGGGAGAGGCGGGCGCGCAGCACCTCGAGGGCGGTCTCGGCGGCGATCTCGCCGGCCGACTCGCCGCCGACGCCGTCGATGACGGCGAAGATCCCGAGCTCGGGCTCGCAGAGCACGCGGTCCTCGTTGTTCGACCGCTCCCGGCCGGGGTCGGTCGCCGCCGCCGCTTGCGGTGCGCGCGTCCTGCTCATGGCCGTCCCTTGGCCCGCCCTGGCCAAGCTAGTCCTTTCGCCGCCGTTCGGCGAGCACGGCCCAGGCGAGGGCCGCCACCGCGGCGCAGAGCGCGGCCAGCAGCGGCAGGCGTGCAAGGAACAGGCCGGTCAAGACCTGGCGGTCCTCTCGAAGTCGAGGAAGACGATGGCGGCCAGGCCGATGCGGGCGCGGTCGGGGAGGTCGGTCCAGCGGTCGAGGTCGCGCTCCGCCTCTCCCGAGCCCTCGAGGCTGGACGGCAGGGGCTTGCCGTTGACCGTGGTGCCGAGCTTGGAGAGGTCCTTGATGCGGAACGCCCCGCTCTCCGGCACCCGGCGCAGGCGCGCATGCTCGCGCGAGACGTCCAGCGAGGTCTCGAGCCGCAGGTCGACCCAGACGTCGGGGGCGTCGCGGCCGATGACGATCTCGTCCTTGACCACCCAGAACTCCCGCGGTCCGGAATCGTCCTTGTAGGCGATGCGCGCGTAGGCGGCCGCGCTGTCCGCGGTCTCGCGCTGGGTGGTGCTGCGGCCCAGCCGGCGGGTGGTCGAGATGCGGTGGGTGGGAGCGCCCGAGCCGTAGCCGACCGCCGGACGCTGGGCGAATTCGGAAACCACCTGAATGTCGCCGGGCAGAAGCGCGCCGTTGGGGTCCTCCTGGAAGCGGACGAACCAGCGCCCCTCGGCCGAGACGAAGTGCGGCGCCGGCCTGCCCTTGCCGCCCGCCGCGAGGGTGCCCCCCATGAGGGCATCGGCACCGGCGCCGGTGCCGGCGCCCCCGCTGCGGTCACGGTCGCCGCCGCTGCGGTCACGGCCCTTCCGGCGCCACGAGCGCAGGGGCGCGAGCAGCCGGCTGGCGGCCGGAGAGGCGCCGCGGTTGAGCCGCGCCAGCTCCCGCTCGAGCAGCTCCTTGGCCTCGGCCTCGAGCTCGCCGAAGATGGTGCGCAGCCGCTCGTAGTCGGCGCTGTGCAGGTAAACCTGATAGAGGCTCGGCGCGATGGTCTTGGTGACCAGCGGCTCCAGGCTGCTCCGCATGTTTTCCGCCACCGCCAGGATGACGTCCCGGCCGGTGGCGCGCAGATCGGTCAAGGCTACCCTCCCGGCCCGCTGCCCCGGGCGACGGCTTTCCGAGTATATCCGCGCGGAAACGGGCGCTCGCTCTCGTCTTACGGCGCTGCCGGCGACGGAGTTTCGCCGGGTTCCCGCGTCACCGCGAGCAGGAGCTTGCCGAGGTTCTCGCCGCGGAAGAGCTTGAGCAGGGCGTCGGGGAAGCTCTCGAGGCCGGTGACGATCTGCTCCCGCGACTTGAGCTTGCCGGCGGCCATCCAACCCGCCATCTCGCGCACCGCCTCGGCGTAGCGGTCGGCGTAGTCGAACGCCAGCATGCCCGTCATGCTGGCGCGCTGGACCAGCAGCGCCAGGTAGTTGGCGGGGCCCTTGACCGGCCCGGTGCGGTTGTACTGCGAGATCGCGCCGCAGATGACGACGCGGGCGCCGCGCGCCAGCCGGGTGAGCGCTGCGTCCAGTATGTCGCCGCCGACGTTGTCGAAGTAGACGTCGAGGCCTTGCGGGCAGTGCCGCCGCAGCGCCTCCTTGACGTCCTCGGAGCGGTAATCGATGGCGGCGTCCAAGCCGAGCTCCTGCACGAGGAACCGGCACTTCTCGGGGCCGCCGGCGATGCCGACCGCGCGGCAGCCCTTGAGCTTGGCGACCTGTCCTACCACCATGCCCACCGCGCCAGCCGCGGCCGAGACCACGACGGTGTCGCCCGCCTTCGCCTGGCCGGTGTCGAGCAGGCCGAAATAGGCGGTCATGCCGGTCGGGCCGAGGACGCTCAGATGGACCGGCAGCGGCGCGAAGCCGGTGTCGACCTTGGTCACCCCCTTGCCGCTGACGGTTGCATATTCCTGCACGCCGACGGCGCCGGTGACGAAATCGCCGGGCGCGAACCCGGGATGGCGGGAGGAGAGCGCGCGGCCGGCGCCGTAGGCGCGCATCACCGCGCCGATCTCGACCGGCGGCACGTAGGATTTGCCCTCGTTCATCCAGCCGCGCATGGCCGGGTCGAGCGAGACGTACAGCACCTCGACCAGCAGCTCGCCCTCGGCGGGCTCCCGCACCGGCTCGGCGCCAAAGGTCCAGTCGGAGCGGCGCGGCAGCCCGACCGGGCGGCTGGCGAGCCGGAAGCAATGATTGACGAGGGTCATCGAGGGCCCGATTCTATGGCGGAACCCGCCGGGTGCGCGAAGGGGGCGAGCTGGCGAGCTGGCGAGCGGCGAGTGGGACCGCGCTTGACAGGCGAGCGTCGCGCCATGAGGATCGAGCCATGCCCTCCGCCCTCGCGGGGCGACCCGCCGGACTGCCGGAGCGTGACGCGCCGCGCTGGGCGTTGCCCGTCTCTCTGGTGCTGCTCGCCTGCTGCCTGCTGCTGGTCCTGGTGCGCCTCGAGCCGCCGGCGCCGAAACCGGCCACCGCGCCGGCGGCGGAGTTCTCGGCCGGGCGGGCGCGGCAGGTCCTGGCGCGGCTCGAAGGCGACGAGCAGCCGCATCCGCTGGGGAGCTTGGCCTGCGCCGCGGTGCGCCGCCGGATCGTCGAGACGTTGACCGCGCTCGGTTACACCCCGGAGGTGCAGGAGGGCACCGGTTGCAGCTGGAAGGGCTCCTGCGGGCAGGTCCACAACGTGGTGGCGCGTCTCGCGGGGCGCGAGCCGGGAGCGATCGCGCTGGTCAGTCACTACGACTCGGTGGCAGCCGGCCCCGGGGCCTCCGACGACCTTGCGGGCGTGGCCGCCGTGCTCGAGACGGCACGCATCCTGGCGCGGGAACCGCGTCCTCGCCACTCGATCCTGCTGCTGATCGACGAGGGCGAGGAGGAAGGCCTGCTGGGGGCCGAGGCCTTCATGGCGGAGAGCCCCGATGCCCGCGACCTGGCGGCGGTCGTCAACCTCGAGGCGCGGGGCACCTCCGGGCCCAGCATGATGTTCGAGACCAGCGGCGCCGACGGCTGGCTGGTCGCCGGCTGGGCGCGGCGCGCCGGGCGGCCGTTCGCCACCTCGGTCGCCGCCGCGATCTACAGCCGGCTGCCCTACGACACGGACCTCTCGGTCTTCAAGCGCCACGGCGTCCCCGGCCTGAACTTCGCCTTCATCGGCGGCGGGGCCCGGTACCACACCCCGCGCGACGACCTGGCGCACGCCTCGGACGCCAGCCTGCAGCACCAGGGCGACAACGCCCTCGCCGCGGTGCGCGGCCTGGCGGCGGCCGACCTCGGAGCCCGGCCCGGCGGCTCCGACGCCTTCTTCGACCTGCTCGGCTGGCGAGTGGTGCAGTGGCCGCTCGGATGGACGGCGGCCATCGCGCTGGCCGCCCTCGCCCTGCAGCTGCTCCTGGTCGCGGTGGCGCTGCGCCGGCAGCTCTTCGGGCGCCGGGAGCTGGTGCGCGGCCTGCTCCTCCTGCCGGCGGCCGCGGCAGCCGCCGCCGCCATCGCCCTGCCGGCGGAGCTGGCGCTGCGCGTGCCCGGCATCCTTTCCGCCAACTGGCCGGCACACCCTCTGCCCGGGCTGGCCGTCGCCTGGCTGGCAGGCTTCCTGCTCGTGGCGGCCATCGCGCCACGCCTCCAGCCCGGTTACGCAGCGGGCCGATGCCTTGGGGTTTGGAGCGCCTGGTCGCTGGTGGCGCTCATCCTGGCGCTGGCGGCCCCGGCATGCGCCTACCTCTTCCTGGTGCCAGCCTTGACGGCCGGGGCCTGCGGGGCGGCCTGGCTCGCCTGGCCCGCCGCGCGGGGCCGCCCCGGCGCCGCCGCCGCGGCGGCGATCGCTCCCGGAGTGGCGGCGGCGCTGCTCTGGTTTCCCGTCCTCTTGCCGCTCTACCAGGCGCTCGGCGTCATCGGCCTGCCGGTGGTCTTCGCGCTCATCGCTATTCTTTCCACCACCGTCGCGCCTCTGCTTACCGCCGCAGGTTCCCAAGCCGGACGCACGGCCCTGCGGCTGGGCGCGGCGGCAGCGCTGGCGTGCGTCCTGGTCGCCGTCGGCGCGCCGGCCTTCACTGCCGATTCGCCGCGCCTGCTGAACATCGTGTTCCATCAGGATGCGGAGTCCGGGCGGGCGCGCTGGCTGGTCGGCGGCGCCTTGCCGGTACCGGCGCCGCTGTCTCGCGCCGCGCCGTTCGGCCCGCCCGAGGTGCCGTTCCCCTTTGCGCCGCCGCTGTTGCGGGCGGTGGCGGCGCCCGCCGAGCCGCTGGCCGCTCCAGGTCCGGTGCTTCTGGTGATCGCCGACCAGGTGGTGGACGGCCGGCGGCGCCTCGAGCTGCGCCTCAGCTCGCCGCGCGGCGCGCCGGTGGCCTCGGTCTACGTCCCGACGAGCGCCGGCATCGAGCAGGCGACCATCGACGGTCGCCTCGTGCCGCCGCCGCCTGCGGGCAGGTTCGCGCCGGTGCCCGGCTGGCGGGGGCTTGCCGAGGTGACGCTCCCCGCGGGCGGCTGCGTGCTGAATCTGGTGCTGGCCGAGATCCGGCCGCTTGCCTGGTACGTGATCGACATCTCGCCGGGCTTGCCGCCGGCCGGCCGCCGCCTGCAAGCGGCGCGACCGCCGGCGGCAGCCTCGGTGCGCGAGGGAGACCTCACGATCTTTTCGCGCCGCCTGGTGATCTGAGTCCTCCGAGTCCCGATCCGAGTGCCCCGCGAGCGCCGGCCCGGCGCCCGCGGAGGCTCGGAAAAGCGGGTCCGGTCAGTCGACCGGGGTCACGAAGACGATGCCGCGGACGCTCTTGAAGCCGGTGCCGACCGACGTCACGACGCCGGTGTCGAGGTTGAGGACGCCGAGGGTGCCGGCGGTGTCGGAGCCGCTGTAGGCGGTGCCCGGCACGAACCCGAACAGTCCCCTGTCGAGCCGGTAGATAGTGTCTCCCCCGACGTCGGAGAAGAGCATGTAAGCGGCGCCGCTGGGAACGAAGGCCGTGTCGTCGAGCGTCGTCATCGCCCCGCTGGCGGTGACCGGGAGCCGGCCGATGACCTGGCTGCCGGTCCCGGGATTGGCGACGAAGATCAGCTGGCCGTCGGCCTGATCGGTGAACACGATGTTGCCCTTCGGATCGACGGTCATCGAGTCCGGATCCTGCAGGTTCAGCTGCACGGAGAGGCCGGTCGTGACGTCGGTGGCGGTGGCGTCGCCGTTGAAGACCGGCGTGACGTCGACGCTGTTGCCGTGATGGCCGTGGAGCCTGGCCCGCACCAGGGCCGGGAAGATGTTGACCCCGGCGCTGTTGCTGCTCGGGTTGGAAGCGGTCAAGTACACATTGCCGTTGAGCTCGACGATGTCGTCGAAACCGCCGCCGTGAGGCGTGGCGCTGGCGGGGAAGGTGTAGAGCGTCTGCCTCCCGGTGCCGAGATCGATGACGACCAGGTTGGGGTTGGCGTCCTCGTTCTGCAAGGACCAGAGCTCGTTGAGGCCGATCACACGCAGGCCGTCGTTGTGCCCCGGCACGCTGAAGGTCCGCTCCACCCTGCCGTTCAAGGCAAACTGCACGATGGTCGAGGACTTGCCGTCGGAGCCGTCCTTGGCGACGTGGTTCTGGAAGCCGACGAGGATGCTGTCTCCCCACTGCACGATCGAATCCGGCTGCGAATAGCCGTTGGCGCTCTTGGCGAACACGGAGAGCTGGTAGGGCGAGATCACCGCTGGTGCCGCGGCGGCGGCCACGGCGTGGAGCGCCGCGACGCAGGCGAGTGCGGCGACGGTGCCAGCGAGCGGACGAGCAGCACGGTTCGTGCTCTTGAAAGCTTTCATTGGGCGAGATCCTCCTGAGAGATCGGAACTTACGTCGGTCCTTGACGATCGTAGGCAACCATCGTGACGACGAGATGAGGATCGCGTGACAGCGCCGGGGCAGGCGCCGCCGAGGCGGGGGGCGCGGCGCGTCAGCGCAGCCAGTCTTCGAGCTGCACGCGGCCGGCGGTCGCGGCGTCGCGATACTTGACGATCACCGGAGTGTAGAGAGCGAGCCCCCATGCCGGGCCCTTGCCGCGGCTGACGGCCCGCGAGCCGGGAACCACCACGGCGCCGGCGGGGATCACCAGCGGGCCGTCTTCGGCGGCGCGGTGGACCTGCTCGCGCTCCAGGTCGTAGACCGGCGTCGAGCGGGTGAGGATGGTGCCGGCGCCGAGCACGGCGCCCTGCCGGACGATCGTCCCCTCGTAGACGCCGCAGTTGCCGCCGACGAGGACGTCGTCCTCGACGATGACCGGCAGCGCGCCGATCGGCTCGAGGACGCCGCCGAGCTGCGCCGCCGCCGAGAGGTGGACGCGCCGGCCGACCTGGGCGCAGCTGCCGACCAGGGCGTGGGAATCGATCAGCGAGCCGTCGCCGACGTAGGCGCCGGCGTTGATGTACATCGGCGGCATGCAGGTGACGCCGCGGCCGAGATAGACGCCGTCGCGGATCGCCGAGCCTCCCGGCGCCAGGCGCACCCCGGAGCCCGGCTCGATGCGGCGCAGCGGATAGGTGTCCTTGTCCCAGAACGGCAGGCGCGGGCCTTCGCCCGCGCCCACTGTCATGTCGACGATGCTCCCGAGCCGGAAACCCAGGAGCAATCCCTGCTTGACCCAGGGGTTGACCCGCCAGCCCCACGGTGACGCCGGGTCGGGCTCGGCGGCGCGCGCTTCGCCGCGGTCGAGCGCGTCCCGGAAGCGCGCCAGCAGCTCGCGGTGCTCGGGCTCCGCCCTGGCCGGCGGATCGCCGAACAGGCGCTCGATGCGGTCGCGCAGCGTGGCGAGATCGCCGCCCGCCGTGGCGTCGGCCATGGGTGCGGGCCGGGTCAGCTTGCCTTGGCCGCCGTCGCGGGCGCCAGCATCCCGAGGCCGGAGAGTATGGTTTCGATGCGGGCCAGGCTCTCGGGACGCGGCGGCACCGCGGGCAGGCGGTACACCGGCTCGATCAGACCCATCAAACCGAGCGCCGCTTTCACCGGCCCGGGGTTGGATTCGACGAACATCACCTCCATCAACTGCTGCAGCTGGCGCTGCAGCGCCCGCGCGCCGGCGAAGTCGCCCGCCAGAGCGAGATCGGTGAGCCGCGCCATCTCGCCGGGGACGACGTTCGAGACCACCGAGATGATGCCGGTGCCGCCCAGCGCCACGACCGGGATCGTCAAGGCGTCGTCGCCGCTCAGCACCGCGAAGCTCTCCGGCACCTGGACGAACAGCGAGGCGATCTGGGAAATGTTGCCGGACGCCTCCTTGACCGCCACCACGTGGTCGATCCTGGCCAGGCGGCCGAGCGTCGCCGGCTCGACGTTGGTGCCGGTGCGGCCGGGCACGTTGTAGACCACGATCGGCAGCCGGGTGGCGGCGGCGACCTCGCGGTAGTGGGCGACCAGCCCTTCGGGAGTGGGCTTGTTGTAGGGCGGCGTGACCGTCAGCAGGCCGTCGGCGCCCAGCGCCTCGACCTCGCGCGCCAGCGCCGCCACGGCACGGGTGTCGCTGCCGCCGGCGCCGGCGACCACCGGCACCCTGCCGCGCGCCTCCTCGACGGTGATCTCGACCACCCGCAGGTGCTCGGCGCGGCTGAGCGTCGGGTTCTCGCCGGTCGTGCCGCAGGGCACCAGGAAATGGACCCCCGCGTCCATCTGGCGGCGCACCAGGCGGCGCAGCGTCTCCTCGTCGAGGGAGAGATCGCGCCGGAAGGGCGTGACCAGGGCGGTGCCGCATCCTTGGAACATGGGTTCAAGCCCCCTCGGGAGAGGTGCCGCCGGAGCGCAGCGCCTCCTCCCAGACGTCGCTCCATTCGAAGATCCCGCGCCGGCCGCGGATCCAGCGCGCCGCCCGCAGCGCGCCGGCGGCAAAGCCGGTGCGGT
>DASZHY010000434.1:0-2672 GCA_035949675.1 Thermoanaerobaculia bacterium | reverse complement strand
GGAGACCCTGCCAGATGGTCGGCAGCGACCGCACCAGGCTGATGATGCCGCCGGCGGCGACCGCGCCGGCGCCTATATAGAGGATGTAGGCGCTGCGGATCTCGTCCGGCGCCATGTCGGCGATGGGCACGGTTCCCGGCGGCACCACGATGCCGGCGGTCCGGCCGAAGAACTTGATGGCCGGGATCAGCACCAGGTAGGCGAGAACGCCGCCGCCGCACATGATCGAGGCGACGCGCGGTCCGATGATGTAGCCGACTCCCAGCAGCTCGGGCGAGATCTCGGCCGAGATCGAGCCGGCCTCGAAGGGCGCCTTGAACACCTTCTCGGGGATGTCCTTCCAGGCCTTGAAGGCGATGTTGAGCGTCTTGTAGAGCAAGCCGATGCCGAAGCCGGCGAAGATGGTGCGGGCGCCGGAGTCGGGCACCGCCAGCTCGCCGGCGGCGGCCTGCTTGCCGGCGGTGGCCGGCGCTGCCGGCGAGGGGGCCGGCGCGGGGGCCGGCAGTGGGCCCGCCGCCGCCCGCGCCGCGATCAGGCGCTCCTCGTCCGAGGCGGCGGCCTTCAGCACCTCGGCGCAGGCGGTCCCTTCCGGAAACTTGAGCACGCCGTGCTGCGCCACGATCATCGCCCGCCGCAGCGGGATCATCATCAGGACGCCGAGCAGGCCGCCGAGCACCGACACCAGCGTCACCCGCGCGATCTCGAGGTCGAAGCCGAGGATCAGGATCGCCGGCATGGTGACGCCGATGCCGAAGGCGATCCCCTCGCCCGCCGAGCCGGCGGTCTGCACGATGTTGTTCTCGAGGATGCTCCGCCGCCGCAGGCCCATCGCCGCCAGCATGCGGAACAGGGTGACCGAGATCACCGCCACCGGGATCGAGGCGCTGACCGTGAGGCCCACCTTGAGCACGAGGTACAGCGACGAGGCGCCGAAGATGACGCCGAGGACGGTGCCCATGATGAGCGGCAGCGGCGTGAGCTCCGGCAGCACCACCTCGGCAGGGATGAACGGCCGGAACAGCGGCGGCGCGGATCGTGCGGGCTTGCCGGTCTCCGCGACGTCGGGCATCGGGCTGCCGGAAGCCTCGCTGATCGCCATCGGGGCCTACGCTACCATGGCCGCCACGCCTGCCGCCGCCCGGGAATATTCGCGCTCGCCGCCGGTCCAGGACGAACGAGGCGGAGCGCCACCGTAGCGCCCGGGAGGCGGTTTCGTGGAGCATGGATTCCTGAGCAGTGCCGCCCCTTGGGGCACGGACTTGACCCTGGTTCTCGAGCTCGGCATGGGCGTCGGGCTGCTGATCGGCGCCCTGCTCGCGCGCCTGCGGCGCTTCGGTCCTCACGCCTGGTGCCAGTCGACCGTGGTCCTTTTCAACCTGGCGCTCATCGCGGCGACCATGGTGCCGTCATTTCGCCGCCTGCTGATTCCCGCGCTGCCTGGCAAGCTCGGCAAGCCGTACTATGCCCTCGCCGCCGCCCACGCGGCGCTGGGTATGGTTGCCCAAGGCGCGGGTCTGTACATCCTGCTGGCCGTAGGCACGAAGCTCTTGCCCGAAAGGCTTCGTATCAAGCGGACCAAGCTCTGGATGCGCAGCGTGCTCGCGCTGTGGTGGATCGTGCTCGTCCTGGGAGTGGCCACCTACATTCGTTGGTACGGCCCCTTGGGGCTGCACAGATGAGCCCCGCCGGCCTGATCCTGCCGCCACGATGAAGTGGATCGGATTCCTCTGCGCTTGACGGACCGCGAAGCGCTGCTCCATGATGGTAGAAACCGCCGAAACGCGAGACCCGCGCTGACGTGTGGTGCCACCAGGGCGCCTGCAGTCATTCGCGCGAAGGGAGGAATCCGATGCCTTTCGTCGTACGAGCCTTCCCGGTGCTGGCTCACCGGGAGGAGGACCTGAGGGAGTTCGCGCGCCAGATGGCCGGCGAACGCGCCGCCGAGGGCGCTGAGTTTTACCGCCACTTCGGCGTCGCCCACGAGAGCTGGCATCTCCAGCAGACCGACGCCGGCCTTCTGGTGATCGCGGTTACCGAAGTGGCCGACGTGGATGCGACCGCGAGCGCGTATGCCGCATCGGAGCGGCCCTTCGACCGATGGTTCAAGGACCAGGTGCTTCACCTGACCGGCGTGAGCCCCGACCGCGATCCGCTGGGACCGCCGACCGAGCAGATCTTCGAGTTCGACCGCCGCTCCTCACGCCTCCCGGGCTGAGCGAGGCACCCGCAGTCGCGTCGCGCGAGACGCTCGAGCAGCGGTTTCAGTTGACCGCGTGCGGGACCGCCAGGGAGAAGGGCGCGATGACGGCGTCGAAGCCGTCGCCGTTCGGGTAGACCATGCGGTAGGAGCCATGCATCGAGCCGACCGCCGTCGGCAGCGGGCAGGCGCTGGTGTACTCGAAGCTCTCGCCGCGGGCGAGGATCGGCTGCTCGCCCACCACGCCCGGACCCTGCACCCGCTGCACCTCGCCGTTGCCGTCGGTGATGATCCACTCACGGCTCACCAACTGCACCGTGTCGCTCTCGACGTTGGTGACGCGAACGCGGTAGGCGAAGAAGTAGTAGTTCTCGCGCGGCGAGCTGCGATCGGCGTCGTAGAAGCTCGCCACCTGCACGCGGATGCCGCGGGTCACCGTGTCGCTCATGCCTGGCAATTATAGGTCTCCCCTGAC
>DASZHY010000433.1:0-7020 GCA_035949675.1 Thermoanaerobaculia bacterium | reverse complement strand
GAGCTCAACGGCACGCCCGAGGAAGTGCTGCAGCATGCCGAGCTGATGCGCCTGCTGATCCCCGTGCTGCGCGCCGATTTCACGCTCAACGAGACCTACGTCTTCCGGCCCGAGGAGCCGCTGGACCTCGGCATCTCCGCTTTCGGCGGCCTGGGCGACGCGGAGGTGACCCGCGAGGACATGGAGGGGTGGCGCGAGCACGCGCGCGGGAGCTTCCGGATGCGCATGCTCCCCGGCGATCACTTCTTCCTGCACAGCGCCCGCGATCTGGTCACCGAGTCCATGGCGCGCGATCTTGCTGAGGTCCTGCGGACCGCCGCGCCGCTTGGTGACACCCGGTCGCTCCGGTGACCGCGCCCGGTAATTCCCGCCAGTCGGGCCAGTCCGGCGCTTCCGGCGAGGACTTCCCGCCGCGCTCCGGCGCGAACCTGTCGGTTTCGTCCGGCGAGATCCACCTCTGGGCGGTGGCTCTCGATCCCGCTCCCGAGGTCGTGGAGCGCCTGACGCGCGGCATCGCCCCGGACGAGTGGGAGCGCGCCCGGCGGTTCCGCTTCGAGCGCCACCGCCGCCGGTACCTGGTGGGCCGGGGCGCCCTGCGGGCGCTGCTGGGCGGCTATCTCGGCATCGCCCCCGGGGAGGTCGCCTTCTCCTACGGCCCGCGAGGCAAGCCCTTCCTCGCCGGGCGGTTGGCCACGGCGAGCGGCCTCTCCTTCAACCTCTCGAACTCGTACGAGCTGGCGCTTGTGGGTTTCCTGCGCGGCCCGGAGATCGGCGTGGACGTCGAGTTCCTGAAACCCATGCCGGATCTCGAGCAGATCGCCGAGCGCTTCTTCTCGGAGAGCGAACGGGCGGCGCTTCGCCGGTTGCCGGCGCCGCAGCGCCCCGAGGGCTTCTTCAATTGCTGGACGCGCAAGGAGGCCTACCTCAAGGCGGTGGGCGAGGGGCTGGCGGCGCCGCTCGACTCCTTCGCGGTGACGCTGGCGCCCGGTGAGGCGCCGCGGATGCTCACACTGAAGGGGGACGCCGAGCGCGCGGCGCGCTGGTTCTTCCGCTGTTTCCGACCCGAACGCGATTACATTGGGGCGCTGGCCGTCGATGGGATCGCGGGAGGCGAGGAGCCGGCGGCGGCGACGGAGGCCGCCGCCGGAGCAAGTGGCGCCTGGCGGGTCAAGACTTTCCGCTTCCGCCCGGATGACCTGGCAGACTCGAGGTAGCGAGGTAGCAAGCCAGTGGACCTCTTGCAGCGGGAGAACGCCGTGCTGCGGCAGGAGATGCCTTCCCTCTGGCAGGCGCTCTCGCCGCTGGGCCGCGGTGCCGGGGGGCAACCGCCGCCAGCGCCGGCAGGCCGCGCGGGGCCGCCACCGGCATCGGCCGCCGTGCCGCCACACCCTGATCCGGCAGTGCGGCAGCGTCTCGCGGCAGCCCTGGCAGGTCTGCCGCAAGGAGCTGCCGGCATCGCGGCAGCGCTGGGCGGTGCGCCGGCGACCGGCTGGCCGGAGCTGCGGCGACGGTGGCGCGAGCGGCAACGGCAGGGGGTCGACGCGGCCGTGCCTTCGAGCCTGCCGGTGGTCACCGCCGGCCTCAGCCACGGGCTGTCGCTGGTCGCCGATCTGTTCGTCGGCCCGGGCACGGCCGTGGCCGTCCCCGAGCCTTTCTGGGGCAGCTATCGCCAGACCTTCGCGGTGCGCGGCGGCGGGCGGCTGCTGACCGCGTCCGCCTATGCCACCGCAGGTACAGAGAGCCGCTTCGATCCTCTGGCCGCCGCCCGGCCGCTGGCCGACCTGCCGGCGGGCGAGCCGGCTGTCGTGCTGGTCAACCTGCCTTCCAACCCCGGGGGCTACGCGCCTACCGCCGGCGAACGCCGGCAGCTGGCGGCATCGCTGCTCGCCGCGGCGGAGCAGCGGCCGCTGGTGGTGGTCTGCGACGACGCCTACGCCGGATTGGTCTACGAGCCGGAGGTGCCTCGCGCGTCGCTGTTCTGGGAGCTGGCCGGCGTTCACCCGAACCTGGTGCCGGTGAAGGTGGACGGCGCCACCAAAGAGGTCTGCTTCTTCGGCGGCCGGGTGGGGTTCCTCACCTTCGCCGTCGAGCCGGGCTCGGCCGCGGCGCGCGCGCTCGAGGCGAAGCTGGGGGCGCTGGTGGGCTCCGGGGTTGGCGCGGCGCCGTCGGCCAGCCAGGCAGTGCTGCTCGCCGCTCTCGCCGACGCCGGCCTCGAGTCGCAGGTGGAAGCCGTGCGGCTGCTGCTTCAGGCGCGCTGGCAGGTGCTGCGCGAGGCCCTGGCGGGCGCCGACCGCGAGCGCCTCGCAGCCCTGCCCTGCAACGCCGGCTGCTTTGCCCTGGTCGAGGTGCCGGCGCGGTTGGGGATCAGCGCCGCGGCGGCGCGGCGCCACCTGCTGACGCGCTGGGACACCGGCCTGGTGTCGATCGCGCCGCGCTACCTGCGCATCGCCCACTGCTCGGTCGCCGCCGATGCCCTGCCGGAGATGGTGCGCCGCCTCGAAGCCGGCATCGGCGAGCTGGCGGCGGGGGCGGGGAGCCGTAGTCAGCCGTAGAACGATGCTCCTGGCCTGGCGGGGGCTGCGAAGGCTGCCGGGGGTTGGTGGGGCCGATCAACCCTAAAGGCGCTTGCCCTGCTCGTCGTAGGCGTAGACGCCGCGTCCCACCTTGCGTCCCAGCCGGCCGGCGCGCACGTGCTGGACGAGCAGCTGGTTGGGCCGGTACGCCTCGCCGAGCGTGCGGTGCAGGAACTCGAGGATCGACAGGCGCACGTCCAGCCCGACGAGGTCGACCATCTCGAACGGTCCCATGGGATGGTTGAGCCCGAGCTTGAGCGCCTTGTCGATGTCCGCGGCGCTGGCCACCCCCTCCTGCAACATCCGGAACGCCTCGTTGCCGATCAGGGCGTTGATGCGCGAGGTGACGAAGCCCGGCGCCTCGTTGACCAGCACGATCTCCTTGCCCATGCGCCCGCCCACCGCGCGCAACGTTGCGAGCGTGGCGGGTGAGGTCTCCAACCCGCGCACCAGCTCGATCAGCTTCATCAGATGCACGGGGTTGAAGAAATGCATGCCGGCGAAGCGCTGCGGCCGGCGGGTGGCGGCCGCCATCTCGGTGATCGACAGGGCCGAGGTGTTGCTGGCCAGCAAGGCGTGCTCGGGGGCGAGCCGGTCGGCCTCCTCGAACAGCCGCACCTTGAGAGCGATGTCCTCCGGCGCCGACTCGATGACCAGGTCGGCCGCGGCCACCGCCTCGGGCAACCGCTCCGCCAGGCGGAGGGCGCCGCGGGCCTTGGCCGCGGCCTCGGCGGTGATCTTCTCGAGCTCGACGCCCTTGGCCAGGTTGCGATGGATCGCCGCTTCCGCCCTGGCGAGCGCCGCCGGATCCGGGTCGTAGAGGCAGGTCGCATAGCCGGCCAGGGCCGACACGTGGGCGATGCCGCGGCCCATGGTGCCCGCCCCCAGGACCGCGATGGCGTGGATGGCGGGCGAGCTGATTTCGTTGGGCGAGCTGATCTCGTTGCTCTCGCTGGTACCACGCATGGCTCAAGACACCGGGATGCTATGGACGCCGGTCGTCTTGGCAGCCAGGTTACGCAGCTCGTCGGCGATGGCCAGGGTGTTGCGCGTGGCCGCCATCACCAGCTCCTGCAGCTCGGCGGTGACCGCGTAGGTCTCGAGGATCTCGCGGCCGAGCTGATGGTGATGCGCCTCTTCGGGCTGGATCACGTCCTGGTAGAGATCAGCGGTCCGGTCGTCTCCGACCGAGCGGCAAAAGGCCACGAACTGGCGGTTGCGCACCTGGGCGATGGCCTCGCTGGCGAAGGGCCCGCCGGCAATCCGCTCGACGGTGGTGCGCAAGCCGCGCAGGTACTGGTAGAGCGGGCTGTGGCCGTCGGCCAGGGGATCGAAGCCGGTCAGGTCCTCGCCGAGCTGCGCCAGGCGGGAGCTGATCAGGCCGTAATGCTTCATCTCGTCGCCGCATTGCAAGGCCAGGCACATCTTCGCGTCCACCTCGGGGGTCGTGGGCATCCAGATGGCGGCCAGCTCGGAGGCTTCGAGCTCGCTCTTCAAAGCCAGGCGCAACAGGTTGACCACGTCGACCCGTCCCTGCGATTCCGACTCCAGGGTCTCGGTCTCTCCGAGCTGGGCAAAGAGCCGGTCCATCTCTGCCACCAGCTGATCGACGAACTCCAGGCTGTTCACAAGGGCCTCCTTTGCTTGTTCACCGCTAGCTCTCGAGGCTGCGCAAGACGGCGCGGACCGGCGAGGCGTCCAGCCCGGCCAGCTTGAGCGGCAGGGCGATCAGCTCGTAGACCCCTTCCGGGACGCCGTCGAGCAGCAGGCCCTCCAGGATTGCCACGCCGCCGTGCGCCAGGGCATGGTGGGCGAGCAGCTCCTTGCTGTCGAAGGGGTCCACCGAAGGTGTGTCCAGGCCCACCAGCAGCACCCCGCGCTCTCCGAGCAGCCCCGCCAGCTCGGGCGACAGCGCGGTGAACCGCTCGGGGAAGCTGCGCCGGTCGCGCACGCTGTCGCTGCGGAACAGCAACCGGCTCGGGCTGGCGAGATCGATCCCCTCGATGTGGCGCGGCTCGATCAGCGGCGCTGCCGGCACCCTGACCAGCCGGCACGGCCCCAGGTAGCGCTCGAGCGGCATCTCGGCGATCCCTTCGCCGCGCGGCTCGGTATGGAACGGCGCGTCGGCGTGGGCCCCCAGGTGCGGGGTGGTGGTGATCGACGTCACGTTGACGCTGGCTCCCTCCGCGATCGACCAGGCCAGCCGCGCCTGGAATGGAGTATCCCCGGGCCAGACCGGGATCTCAGGGCGTACCGTGGGCGAGATGTCATAGAGCATGGCGCCCCTCCTTCTGGCTGCCTGGGATCATACCCCCTTCTTGGTCTCGACCACCTCCGCAATTCCCTTGGCCTGACGCCTTGCCGCGATAGCCTCTTTCGCGAGGTCCGATACCGTCTGGCGAAGCTCCGAGGGCACGCGAGCCAACGCACGCCGCGCCTGATCCGGGTGGCCATCGATCTCCGCTGCCGCGACGTTGGAAACCAGGCTAAAGAGCTTTGCCTCCTCGGCGACGGCGCGGTCGTCGCTATCCAACAGGCGGGCGAACACCGTTTTCAAAGCGGTGTGGCTCAGCCAGGTAGTGATGAAGGACAGGGCGTCTCTGAAGACCTCGCCAGACGCATTGCTAGCCGCTACGCGCTCAGCCCATTCTGCAAACGACCTCTTTGCTTCGACTTCCGCGCCCCTCCCCAAGAGAGCGAGAGACTTCATTAGTAATACTAACTGCAAGATTTCCTCTCTGGAGCCCTCGTAGGCGCCGAACGCCTGCTTGTCGTGTAACAAGAACTCAATCGAGAAGCGCTCGGTTTCCCGAAGGAATTGCTCGGGTGACTCGCTGAAGACTACAGGAAGAAGCTGAAAGATTTTTACTAAGAAGTAAGTGCGAATAGTGGTCAACCCGCGTTCATCCCCTAAGCGAGGATAATAATGCCTATATACTGCGAGGGCTTCCACTTCGCGATTTTGCGCTTCCAGCGCTTCTCCCAGCTTTAACTGGGCATTTGCGATAGCCTTTGCGAGGATAAGAGGGGGCTCGGCCTTGAGGTTCAGATCCGCCACTTCTCTCAAATATGTCTCTGCTTCTACAAACTGACCCAGCTCGAACGCCTTTAGACCAAGGGGAAAGGCCCTTGCCTTCCTTGTATTGGCGTCCACCTGCTTTGTCTCGGATTTGAGGCTATCGAATTCCTCTGGCGTCGCCTTCATCACTCGATCGACAAAGGTTTCCATAGCAAGCGTTGCAGCGCATTCGCTCCACAGTTGCTCCCTAAGACTCTTCCCACCCTCGGAACGAGCCAGCTCAACTGCCGCCTTGATCTGGACAACGACAAGGCGGATCAGGTCTCGTTCCAGCAAGGGACCTTCCTCTTCCGCCGATCGCAGCTCCGTAAGCGATCTTTCGAGTACTTCGAGTGGGTGCCAATACGCCAGGAAGTTTACGATTGGCGCGAGAATCCGCATCCCCTTCCGGTACTGATACCAGAGCCTGAAGAGACCATCGCCCAATTCATAGAGCGTTCCCTTCCCGCCCTCGCCTGCCACGGGGAGCACGTATCCCTGTTCCTGGAGCCGCTTGACTTGGGTAGACAGAGCGCGCAAAGGGAGCCGGCTCCGCTTCGAGATCTCCTTCAAGGTCAGGTTGTCGCGATCCAGCGCCATCGCAGCAACCACCGCACGCTCGCGCGGTGCGAGCTGCGCAAGGCGCGCCTCGAAGTACGCGGTCTGCGCGTCTAGGAGAGCGCTCATCTCCTCGACGATTGCCTGCACCCCGGGACTGCCGGTCAGCACGGAAAATCCCATTACGACCGCCCGGGGGTTTCCGCCTGTCAGACGGTGCAGGACCCGGCGGCGGACACGAAACTCGGGTTCGGGACCCTCGAACCCAGCCTTGGCTGGCTGTCCGGTGATCTCGGCCAGCCGGGTCAGGAGCTGGCCGACCTCCTCCTCGGTCAGCGGTTGAAGCGTCCGCTCCTTGAGCTGCCCATAGAGCGGCTGGCGAGGGTCGAGGAGCGCGGCCAGGTAGCGCGTGGGGGTGGTACTCAGGAACAGGAGCTCCTTGTCCTCGGACAGCATCGCTCGGAGCCGCTGCACCTGGCCGGTGCCGCGGCGGCCCGGAAGGCCGGCCAGGGCCGCGTCGAGGTTCTCCATCAGAACCAGGAGGATCCTGCCGCGGCTGCGGGCCTCGTCGCGAAGCAGCTGGACGAGCTCCTCGAAGAGGGTTGGGTCGTCGCCTCCCTGCGCGAGCTCCGCAATTCGCGCCCGCAAAGGCCCGGCGCCCGGATCGCCGCTTTGCTGCAGCTCGACCACCAGCTGCTGAGCGACTTGCAACAGCAGGATCGCCGCCGAGTACACCGAGTAGGCCTCGGATTCCGCGAGCCACACGGGGAGATACTTTCCCAGGCGCGGCTCCTTCTTGACCCGGTGATAGACGATGCCAATGAGATGGGT
>DASZHY010000432.1:0-7495 GCA_035949675.1 Thermoanaerobaculia bacterium | reverse complement strand
GCCGGCAACCTCGATCTCGACCTGCAGGCCAGCTGGCGCGACGCCGCCTGGCCGCCGCGCGGCAAGGCCTCGTTTGCCAGCCCGCGGGGCGAAGCGCACGTGGTGGTTCACGCCAGCAGCCCAAATCCGGCAGGCCCGGCGGCGGGGCCAGCGGCGCGCGAGAGCGCGCGAGCCGGCCAGCAGGGCGCCGGCGCGGCCGCTGGGGCGCCGGCCGGCAGCCTGAGCAGCGAGGGAACGCTGCATGCGGTGGTGACCTCGCTCGGGCCGGTCGCGGCGAGCTACCGTGTCACCCGGCAGGGAGCGGGCTGGCAGCTCGAGAAGCTGGACCTGGCGGTGCCCGGCACCCCGACCCATCTCGCCGCCTCGGGCCGGGTGGCGCAACGCGGCGACACCTTCGACGTCGACGCGGGAATCGACTGGCGCGACCTCGCCTGGCCGCTGACCGGGCCGCCGTCGGTCAAGAGCCGCCAGGGCCAGGCGAGGATCGCCGGCAGCCTCGACAGCTTCCGGGCGCAGGTCACCGCCGAGCTCGCCACCGGTCCGGCCGCCGCCGGCGCGGCCACCGCCGGCGGGAGCGCCGCCGCCAAGGCGCCTTCAGGCACGACCGCAGCCTCGACCGCCGCCAAGGCGGCGGCGACGGCGGCCAACCCGGCGGTCGTGCCCAGCGCGGCGCAGCCGGCGACCGCCGCCGGGCGTGCCGCCGCCGCCGCTCCTGCCGGCGCCGGAGCCGCGAGCCCGGCAGCCTCAGCCGCGGCGGCGCGGAGCGCCGCGGCCTCCGGCGCCACGGCCGGCCGCGTCACGCTTTCCGGCACCGGCAACCGCGAACGCTTCCACATCGACAGCCTGGCTGCCGACGTGCTGTCCGGCCACCTGCAGGGGCGCGGCGACGTCACCTGGAGCCCGCGCCCGGGCTGGAACGTGGCGCTTTCCGGGCAGGGGATCGATCCGGCGGCGGTGCGTCCGGACCTGCCCGGCCGCCTCGGCTTCCAGCTCGCCACCCGCGGCGAGAGCCAGCCGGCGGGGCTGACCGGCAGCGTCGACCTGGCGCAGCTGCAAGGGACCTTGCGCGGGCAGCCCGTCGCCGTCACCGCCGCCTTGCGCCTGGCCGGTCCGAACTACGACCTGTCGCGGCTCGACGCGCGCTGGGGGACGGCGCGGCTGCGGGCCTCCGGGCGGCTCGGCGAACGCTTCGACCTCGGCTT
The DNA here is from genome assembly GCA_035949675.1 of Thermoanaerobaculia bacterium. Lineage (GTDB taxonomy): Bacteria > Acidobacteriota > Thermoanaerobaculia > Multivoradales > UBA5704 > JASLEW01. The sequence goes on along the minus strand of DASZHY010000432.1, from coordinate 6,293 downwards.
CGACGCCGCCGCCCCCAACCTCGGCCTGGTGGTGCCGGCGGCCACCGGCTCGCTCACCGCTCAGGGCCACGTCGCGGGCGCCGCGAAGACGCCACGGGTGCAGGCGTCGGCACATGCCCAGGGACTGCGGTACGGCACCCAGAGCGTCGGCGACGCAACCCTGCACGCCGACGTGGACCTCGCCGCGGCGGGGCCGTTCCAGCTCGACGCCGACCTGCACGACATCAGCGCCGGCGGCCAGCTGATCTCCCGGCTCACCGTGCAGACCCGCGGCACCTCGGGCAGCCACACCCTGGCGCTGTCGGCGGTCGGGCTGGGCGACCGCAAGGACGCGCGCGTCGACCTCGGGCTGGCCGGCGGCGTCAGCGGTCCCCTGGGGGCCGGGTCCACCTGGCGCGGCCAGATCTCGCGCCTGGACCTCCGCTCCTCGCCGGTCGGCGACTGGAGCCTGAAGCGATCGGCGGCGCTCGAGGCCGGCGCCAGCGCCGTGCAGGTGCGCGACTTCTGCTGGGCCGCGGTCGGCGCCCCACCTGGCGCCACCCCGGCCGCCGGCACCCGCACCGCCACCGCCGCCACGGCCCCCGCCACCGCCACGGCCGGGGCGGCCAGCGGCAGCGGCGCCGGCTCAGCCGGCAGAGGTCAATTGTGCGCGAGCGCCAGTTGGTCCCAGTCCGGCCCGTGGGCGGGCGAGGCGACGCTCAGCTCGCTGCCGCTCAACCTGATGCGGCCGCTGCTGCCCCCCGACCTGACGATCAACGGCGAGGTGAGCGGCAAGGCCGAGGCCCATGGCGGCAGCCGCGGCATCGCGGGCGCCGACGTCGACCTCGCGCCGGGCCCCGGAGAGCTGCGCTTCCCCGCCGAGCAGGGGCGCACGGTCGCCGTGCGCTTCGAGCGCGGCAGCCTGCGCGCGCGGGCCGGGCCGGCGGGCGGCGATGCCGCGGCCGACCTGACCTTCACCAATGCCGGCACCTTCAAGGCACAGATGCGCCTGCCGCGCCTGACCCAGGGCATCGTGCTGCGCGATCAGCCGCTCGCGGGCACGATCGCCGTGCACATCAACGATCTGACGCTGCTCGAGGGCTTCATGCCCGATCTGCGGCGCCCGGCCGGCACCTTCAATGCCGACCTGAGCCTCGGCGGCACCGCCGCCGCGCCGCGCCTCACCGGCCAGGCCCTCCTCGAAGGCGGCAGGGCGCAGGTGCCGCTCTACGGCCTGGACCTGAAGAACGTCCGGCTGTCCGCCAAGGCCAGCGGCGGCACCACGCTGGCGATCGACGCCGGCGCCAGCTCCGGCCCCGGCAACGTCCGGATCACCGGCACCTCCGGCCTGATGCCGAGCGCCGCGGCGCCGGTCCACCTCGCCGTGACCGGCAGCCGCTTCGAGGTGATGGGGACGCGCGACATCCGCATCCTGGTGACGCCCGACCTCACCGTCGACTACCAGGGGACGGTGGCGCGGGTCACCGGTCAGCTGACTGTGCCGGAGGCTCACGTCCACGTCGAAAAGGCCCCCAAGGGCGGTCCGATCGAGCCCTCGAAGGACGTGGTGTTCGTGGGCGGTCTCAAGCCGCAGGCGCAGGAGCCGGCCAAGACGCCGATCGCCATCTACACCCGCGTGCGCCTGGTGCTGCCGAACCCCTCCGTCGAGCTCGACGTCCTGGGCCTCAAGGGACAGCCCTACGGCTCGCTGCTCCTGGTCGAGAACCCCGGCAACAACGTGGCCACCGGCACGGGCGAGCTCGACATCGCACCCGGCGGGACCTTCCAGGCCTACGGCCAGAACCTCACCATCCAGCGCGGCCGGCTGATCTTCGGCGGAGCGATCGACGATCCGGGCCTCGACATCCGCGCCTCGCGCCTCTCCGACGACAGCACGGTCACCGCCGGTATCGACGCCAAGGGCACTCTCAAGGAGCCGCTGTTCTCCGTCTGGTCCACTCCCGCCATGGGCCAGAGCGACGCCCTCGCCTACCTGCTGCTCGGCCACGGCCTCAACCAGGCCAACGCGCAACAGGCCAACCGCGTCGCCAACGCCGCCTCCTCGCTGGGTCTCGCCGGAGCCGGCCTCCTGGCCAAGAGCATCGGCGCCCGCTTCGGCCTCGAGGAAGCGTCGATCGAGAGCAAGGGCAACTTCAACCAGGCGTCGCTGATGGTGGGCAAGTACCTCGCTCCCCACCTCTACGTGATCTACGGCATCGGGCTCTTCCAGCCCGTCAGCACTTTCCGCGTCCGCTACATCGTCAGCAGCAAGTGGACCCTGCAAGCCGAGAGCAGCACCGAAACCGGCGCCGACGTGCTCTACACCCTGGAACGCGGCCACACCAAGTAAGCCGCCGGGCCGGCCCATGGCCGGCCCAGGACCGGCCCGCACCGCCGGGCGGCCGCGCGCTACAGCTCCGCGAGCCAGCTCTTGATGGCTTCGTCGAGGCGGCGGCGGTCGCGGTGGCGCGCCACCGCGATCTCGACCAGGCGGTCGGTCAGCCGCGGGAGGGGAACGCCGGAGATCTCCCACAGGTGCGGGTACATCGAGATGGCGGTGAAGCCGGGCAGGGTGTTGATCTCGTTGACGAACAGCTGGTCGTCGCCTTCGAGCAGGAAATCGACCCGCGCGAGGCCGGCGCCGCCCAGGGCGGCGAAGGCTTCGACGGCCATGGCGCGAAGCCGGTCGGCGGTGGCCGGCGGGAGCTCGGCCGGGGCGAGCAGCCGGGCGTTGTCATTGAGGTACTTGTCGGCGTAGTCGTAGAACTCGCCGCCCGGGACGATCTCGCCCACCGCCGAGGCTTCGAGCTGCTGGTAACCCAGCACCGCGCACTCGAGCTCGCGGCCGGCGACGCCGCGCTCGACCAGCACGGCGTCGTCGAAGCGCAGCGCGAAGCGCAGCGACGTCTCGACGCAGGCGCGGTTGTCGACGCGCTTGACGCCGACGCTCGAGCCGCCGCGGCACGGCTTGACGAACAGCGGCAGCGGCAGGCTCTCGAGGCGGTCGCGGACGGCGCGCGGCGAGCTTTCGAGCTCGGCGCGGGTCACGGCCTCGCACGGCAGCACCGGCACACCGGCGGCGGCGAGGAGGCGCTTGGTGTAGAGCTTGTCCATGGCGACCGCGCTGGTCGTCACTCCCGGGCCGACGTAGGGGAGGTCGAGCATCTCGCACAGCCCCTGCAAGGTGCCGTCCTCGCCCCAGCTGCCGTGCACGATCGGGAAGATCACCTCGGCGCCGGAGGTGAGCAGCGCGTCGAGGGTCGGCGCCACCGGCGCGCCGAGCGGCGGGATCGCGCGCTCCTCGCCGGCGAGCACCGCGGCCGCCGCGGCGCGGTCGAGCCAGCAGCCGTCCGGCGCGATGGCAAGCGGCGTCACGCGGTGGCCGGCCTCCGCCAGGCCGCGCGCCACGGTGCGGGCCGAGAGGATCGACACCTGGTGCTCGACGCTGCGGCCCCCGAAGACGACTCCGACGTGCATCTAATCTCCTCCCGCTTCGGCGCCGGAAGGGGACCGCCCCCTCCGACGAGCAACGAGTGCCGCGACAGGCGACAGGCGGAGCCGCGGCCCCTTCGCTTCGGCCACCAATATCTTTCTAACGCTGCAGGTCGACCTGGCTGGCGCTCAACACCTCGGGCAGGGCGCGCAGGCGCGCCACCACCGCGTCGCCGGCCGGCTGGTCGAGCCGCAGTACCGCCAGGGCCTTCGCCTCGCCGTCGCGGCGCGCCAGGTGGATGTCGGCGATGTTGACCCTTGCCTCGCCGAGCAGCGTGCCGAGCTTGCCCACCACCCCTGGCACGTCCCGGTTCTCGAGCACCAGCAGGTGGCCTTGCGGGCGGAACTCGAGGCGATAGCCGCCAAAGCGTACCACTCGCGGATCGCGCTCGCCGACCAGCGTGCCGCCGAGCTCGACGCTGCGGCCGCCGCCGGTCAGCGTGACCCCGACCAGCTGCGCGTGCTCGGGGTGGGCGCCGTGGCTGACCAGGATCAGCTCGATGCCGCGGGCCTCGGCGACGTGCTCGGCGTTGACGTAGTTGACGCCCTCGTCCATGAAGGCGGTGAGGGCGCCCTTGAGCACCGCCACGGCCACCGGCTGGCGAAATCCCTCGTCGATCGCCCAGGCGTCCACCTGCACGCGCTCGAGCGGCGCTCCGAGCAGCAGGCAGGACATCTTGCCGAGGGTCTCCCCGAGCGCCATGACGGCTTCCAGGCGGCCGGTGCCGGGCCCGGCGCCGGCGCTGGTGCGGAACGGCAGGTTGACGGCGGCGATGGCGAACGAGCCGGCGAGCGCCGCCAGCACCATCTCCGCCGTCTCCGTCGAGATCCGCTCCTGGGCCTCGCGGGTCTGCGCGCCGAGGTGCGGGGTCGCGACCACCCGTGGATGGGCCGCGAGCCGGCGGTCGGTCGGCGGCTCCTCGGAAAAGACGTCGAGACCGGCCCCGCCGACCGCCCCGGACTCGAGCGCCGCGAGCAGCGCCGCTTCGTCGATCACTCCGCCGCGGCCGCAATTGATCACCAGTGCGCCGCGCGGCAGCAGCGCCAGCCGCTCGGCGTCGAGCAGGTTGCGCGTCTGCTCGGTCAGCGGCGTGTGGATGGTCACCGCGTCCGACCGGCTCAGCAGCTCGGCGAGCGGCAGCATCTCGACCTCCAGGCGCCGCGCCGCCGCCGGATCGAGATAGGGATCGTAGGCCACCACCTTCATCTCGAAACCGCGGGCGCGCTTGGCCACGCGCTGGCCGATGCGCCCGAAGCCGATCACTCCCAGGGTCTTGCCCTGCAGCTCGATGCCGGTGAGCTTGCGGTCCCAGCCGCCCGCCTTGGTCGAGGCGTCGGCCTCCGGGACCCGCCGCGCCACCGCCAGCAACAGCGCGAAGGTGTGCTCGGTGGCCGACATCAGGTTGGCGGTGGGGGCGTTGACCACCAGGATGCCCAGCTCGGTGGCCGCGTCGACGTCGACGTTGTCGACGCCGATGCCGGCGCGGCCGACCACCTTCAGCTTCTTGGCGGCACGCAGCAGGTCGGCCGTCACCTTGGTGGCGCTGCGCACCACCAGCGCGTCGAAGTCGCCGATGATCTCGGCCAGGCGCGGGCGGTCCGCCTCGCGCAGCTCGACGATCTCGGCGCCGCCGGCGGCGAGCAGCTCGAGGCCGGACGGATCCAGCTTGTCGGCGATGAGGATGCGGGACATCGCCTCAGGCCTCTCGCCGATGGCCCGCCGCGGCGCCAACACCGGCGCCGGCGGCGTCGGCGCCAACGCCGGCACTGGCGGCGTCTCCCGCCGCGAGCGCCTCATGGATCTCGTCGATCTGGACCAGCAGCGCCTCGAGATCGCCGTCGCCGACCTCTCCCATGTGGCCGATGCGGAAGGTGGTCGGCTTCCAGTCGCCGTAGCCGCCGCCGACCGTCCAGCCGCGGCCGGCGAGCTGCTTGACCAGCGCCTGCGGATCGATGCCCTGGGGCGGACGCAGGCACGAGACGGTCAGCGAGCGCGCGCTCTCGGCCGCCGCGAAGGTGAAGCCGCGCGCCGCCGCCCACTCGGCGGTGCGGCGCCGCAGCCGCTCGTGGCGCGCCCAGCGCGCCTCCATGCCTTCGCCCAGGATGCGGTCGAGCTGACGGTCCAGGGCATAGAACAGCGGGATCGCCGGCGTGGTGATGGCGCCGCCCTCGCGATGCTTGTCGCGGTAGCGCAGCAGGTCGGTGTAGAAGCCGCGCCGCTCCACCTGGGCCGCACGTTCGGCGGCGCGGTCCGAGAGGCTGAAGACGACCAGGCCCGGCGGCAGCGCCAGCGCTTTCTGGGTGCCGGCCAGCACCACGTCGAGGCCCCAGGCGTCGGTTTCGACCGGCGCCCCGCCCAGCGAGGACACGGCGTCGACCAGCACCAGGGCGTCGCTCTCCTCGCGGACGGCGCGCGCGATCTCGGCAAGCGGGTTCATCACCCCGGTCGAGGTCTCGTTGTGCACCACCGTGACGGCGTCGTACTGCTTGCGCCGCAGCGCGCCGCGCACCAGGTCCGGGTCGCTGGCCTCGCCCCAGGGCGCCGACAGCCGGTCGGCCGTCTTGCCGGCGCTGCGGCTGATGGCGTGCCAGCGCTCGGAGAACGCGCCGTTGGTGAGGCTCAGCACGCTGGCGGCGGCGGTGGAGATCACCGCGCTCTCCATGATCAGCGTCGAGCTGCCGGTGGCGATGAGCCCATCGCCCGTGGTGCGCAGGACGGCCGGCAGGCGGCCGGCGATCGACTGGTAGAAGCTGCGGAAGCCGGCCGAGCGGTGACCCACGACGGGCGCCGCCATCGCCTGGCGGGCATCCTCGGGAACGTA
>DASZHY010000431.1:0-39255 GCA_035949675.1 Thermoanaerobaculia bacterium | reverse complement strand
AGGCGCGCCAGCACCTCGTAGGTGTCGTAGGGCCGCGTGCGGTCGATCGGTATCAGCCCGTACAGGTCCTCCTCGGGGTAGAGCGGCGGCACCGGCTCACGGCGGGCAAAGGGCGCCGGCGCCGGCCGCGCCAGCTGCGAGAACTGGCTGCGGATCTTGGCCAGGCAGCTCGCCTCGTCCGGGTGCCGGTGGTCCACCACCCCCGAGATGTCGCACTGCACCACCGCCCCGCCCAGCTCCTCGTTGTCGATCTGCTCGCCGATCGCCGCCTTCACCAGGTGCGAGCCGGCGAGGAAGATCGAGCCCGTCCCCTCGACGATGTGCGCCTCGTCGCTCATGATCGGCAGGTAGGCGCCGCCGGCGACGCAGGACCCCATCACCGCCGCCATCTGGAAGACCCCCTCGGCCGACAGCCGCGCGTTGTTGTAGAACGCCCGCCCGAAGTGCTCCTTGTCCGGGAAGATCTCGTCCTGGAGCGGCAGGAACACCCCGGCCGAGTCCACCAGGTAGACGATCGGCAGCCGGTTCTCGAGCGCGATCTCCTGGGCCCGCAGCACCTTCTTGCAGGTCATGGGAAACCACGCCCCGGCCTTGACCGTGGGGTCGTTTGCCACGATGACGGCTTCCCGCGCGGAGATCGTCCCCAGGCCGACCACCACGCCCGCCGCGGGAGCGCCGCCGAACTCCTGGTACATCCCCTCCGCCGCCCAGATCCCCAGCTCATGAAGATCAGTGCCCGGATCGCAGAGGGCCGCCACCCGCTCGCGGGCCGACAGCTTCCCCTGCGCCCGCTGCCGCTCCTGCGCCTGGGCCCCGCCCCCGAGCCGCAGCTGTTTCTCCTCGTCCGCGAGCCGGGCCACCTCCGCCCGCCAGTGCTCCGCCCGGCGGGCGAAGGTCTCGTTATGGGTCACCTTGCTTTCCAGCGTCGACACGGTCTCTCCCACGGTCTCTCCCAAGTTGCCCGAGGCATTATATGGACCGCCACGGCCCGCGCCACCTCCGGCATTGCGGCCCGGCCGCGCACGCACTAGCATCCGAGGCATGCGGATACGCCTCCTGGCCTTCGCCAGCGCCAACGATGCCCTGGGCACCGGCGAGCTGGAGCTCGAGCTGCCGGAGGCGGCCCGGGTTGACGACCTGCGGGCATGGCTGGATGCGCGGTATCCCGCGCTGGCGCCGCTCTGGCCCCGGCTCGCGGTGGCCGTCGACGGGACGATCGCACGCTCCGACCAGATTCTCGGCGAGGGGGCCGAGGTAGCGCTCTTGCCGCCCGTCTCGGGGGGGAGCGGGGGCGGGCCGGCCGTCGCCGCCGTGCCGCCCGTGCCGCCCATGCCGCCGACGCCGCCGCTGCCGCTGAATGTCGAGCTCGTCGACGCTCCCATTGATCCTAGGGACGTCATCTCCCGCGTCGCCTCGCCGGCCTGCGGGGCCGTGCTGCTCTTCCTGGGCACCGTTCGCGACCACTCCCACCGCCGAGACGAGGCCACTGGTGCAGTAGCCGCCGTGCTCAAGCTGACCTACACCGCGTATCGTCCGATGGCGCGCCAGGCCCTCGAGCGCATCGTCGCGGAGCTCGAGCGGGCGACGGAGGGGTTGCGGCTCGCGATCGTCCATCGTCTGGGCGAGGTGCCGGTGGGCGAGCCCAGCGTTGCCATCGCCGCCGCCGCCCGGCACCGCGCCGCCGCCTACGAGGCAAGCCGGCAGGCCCTCGAACGGCTCAAGTCCGAGGTCCCGATCTGGAAGCTGGAGCACTACGCCGACGGCCGGGCCGCCTGGCGCGAGGAGGAGCCGCTCAACCTCGGTCGCGCCCAGGTCTGATCTCTCGGGCGGCGCCAATCTCGGCGAGCCGCTTCGACATGTCGAGGAAGTGGCAAGGCAGCAAGGTCTCCACGCCCGGCGTGAAGTCCGAGGTGCCGGTTTCCACATAGCCGAGGCGCCGGTAGAAAGGCGGCAGCTCCTGCCGCAGGTCGACGACCTTGATGTCCATGAAATCGCAGCCCAGCTCCCGGGCCCTGTTCTCGGCAGCCTGCATGAGGCCGCGGCCGAGGCCGGCGCCCTGTGAGGAGGGGCTCACCGACAGCAGCCCCAGGTAGCAGCGATCGCCGCGGGGCTCGATGTAGACGCAGCCGGCGAGGTCGGCGATGAGGAATTCTCCTCGGCCGAAGAGTGCCAGCACCTGCTCGAGATCGATGCGGTCGCGGTCAATGAAAAACTTTTCAACCTGGAAAGCGCAGTTGATCAAAGAGACCAGAGCGGCTGCGTCGCTCTCCACGGCCCGGCGGATGTTCACGGGAATATTCTAAGGCAGCGCGCAGCTCGCGGACGTGATCGGGATGCCCACACCCCTGCGGCTTGTCATGGTATTGTTGGTAGATCACCGGTTGCGACTTGTCATCGACCTCGAGCCGCGGATCGTGCGTGCGGCCGCAAAGGGAGGATCTCGAGATGTGCTGCTGCAAACACGTCTCCGCCGCAGTCTGCAACCGCGCCCTCGCCGCCGCCCTGCTCGCCCTCGGCTCGCTCCTGGCGGCGCCGGGTCTTGCCGCCAGCTCCCTGGCGGAGGTCAAGGCCCGCGGCAAGCTCATCGTCCTGTGCTTCCCGCACCAGGAGAGTCCCTTCATTCGCGTCAAGGTCGAGGTTGGCCTCGGACATTATGACGGTATCGATTACGAAATCATGGAAGGGTTTGCCCGCTCCCTCGCCGTCGCACTCGAGATCCGCCCGGTGAAGCCTTCGTTCGATGCGCTCCTTCCGGCGCTCTTGCGGGGCGACGGCGACGTCATCGCCAGCGAGTTCAGCGTCACGGAGGAACGGCGGAAGCGGGTCGACTTCTCGGTCCCCTATTTCACCGTCCACCATCTCGTGGTCGTGCCTGCCGCCAGCGCCGTGCGCACCCCCGCCGACCTTGCGGGCAAGCGCGCGTCGACCATCGTCGGCTCCAGCAATGAGGAGCAGACCAGGGCGCTGCGTCCTGGCGCCATCAGCTACGCGAACTTCACCCGCTGGAGCTTCGACGCCCTCACCGAAGGGAAAGCCGATTTCACGGTGCAGGACGAACCCTCGGTCTGGCGGCTCCTCGAGCTCTACCCAGGTCTGAAGGTCGCCTTCGCCCTGCCGGGCGCCGAGTACTACAGCTACGCCGTGGTGCCGAAGAGCGATCTAAAGCCGGCGCTCGACCGCTACATCGAGGGGCTGCAGCGGAGCGGCAAGCTCGACGAGATCATCCGCCGCTACCTTGGCAAGCACGCGGCCTCCGCAGCGTCTCGTCAGTAGGCTAGGTCCCAGCAGGGGATGAAGGCGAGAGAAGCAGGCTGAGCTTCTCGAGAGCTTCGGCCACGGTGGCGTCAGGAAGGGAATCGATGAACTCGGCCCTCCTTGCAACCCAATCTAGACTCTTGACCTGGTCGCACAGCAGCACACCCTTGACCCGCAAGCCAACCGGAATCGCAATCTCGAAGGGATATCCTTTCGCCTGGCTGGTGATCGGGCAGAAGAGGCCAAGCCCTACTTTCTCGTTGTAGGCACGGACGGACAGGACTGCCGCCGGACGCCGGCCCGCCTGCTCGTGCCCGGTCTGCGGGCTGAACGTCAGCCATACTACGTGCCCACGCTCCGGCACATACTGTCCGCCTACCATGCCTCGCGCCCAAGGGGCCCTGCCACCTCGACCTCGGCATGCCGGTTCTCCTCTGTCACCTCAGCGAGAAGATCTTCGAGCCTGAGGCGCGGTTGCGGCAAAGGGGAGATCAAGAGCTGCCCATGCTGGAGCGAGATGTCGATCGGCGAGCCTTGTTCGACGCCAATCTCCGTGGCAAAGGATTTAGGGATTCTCACAGCCAGGCTATTTCCCCATCGCTGCATGCTGGATCTCATTTGGCCTCCCCGTATCTACAAGGAGTATACGTGAGGACGTGGGGGTCTTGTCCACTGCCGGCCCGCTCCGATCATCGGGACCGGAGTGCGATTGCGCCGAATCTCCTTCGCGGCCATGAACTCGGCCTATACTTGATGGAGTGCCGAACCAAGAGGTGGTCCGGCACCGCATGAGGTTCAGGTGAGCGAGGCGGTCCACCAGTGCGGGCCTTCATTGGCATTACCGACAGCGACTGGTTCACTTTTCTCCGTGGCCAGCCTGACCTGGATGAGGTCAATTTCTGGCAGCCGGGTGGATCCGTTCAATTCCGAGCCCTGAGTCTTGGAGAGCCCTTCCTCTTCAAGCTGCATAGCCCCCGCAACTTTGTCGTTGGTGGCGCCTTCTTCGAAACATCTTCGCTCTTGCCGGCAAGCCTCGCCTGGGAAACCTTCGGTGTCAAGAATGGTGCTGCATCGTTCGAGGAGATGCATCAGCGCGTACGGCGCTATCGTCGGACGCCGGTAGATCGGCACGGGGACTATACGATCGGGTGTATTGTTCTAAAGGCGCCGTTCTTTTTCGACGACTATGGGTGGATTCGAGTGCCTGATGACTTCAGCTTGAACATAGTGCAGGGTAAGACCTACGATCTTGGCTCATCGCCCGGGCGCGAATTGTGGCGTGCCGTAGAAGACAGATTGAAGGGGTTTGCTCAAGCGGAGGTTGCAGAGTTATTGGGTTCGCCTATGTTTGGTTCCCCCCAATTAGTCAGTCCTCGCTTGGGCCAGGGCGCGTTCCGAATTGCAGTGACTGACGCATACGAGCGAAGTTGCGCGATGACCGGCGAGAAGGCTTTACCGGCACTTGACGTTGCCCACATACTGCCGGTGAACGCGGGTGGTCACCACACTCTGGATAACGGTCTCCTGCTCCGCTCTGACGTCCACCGACTGTTCGACAGAGGTTATATCACGGTGAGCCCAGCTTTGACCATCCGGGTTAGTTCATGCCTCAAGGAGGATTTTGACAACGGAGAGCCATACTATTCGTTTGCGGGCCAGGTCTTGCGCTTGCCGAGGCGAGGCCCGGCGCCGCGGCCGGAATTCCTCGAATGGCACGGCGATGTCATTTATCGCAGATAGCCCCCGTGGACTCTGGGCCGTTGCGGGATGCTCTTTCCCAAGTTGCCTGCTACGGCATCCGCAGCGCCGGGCGCACCTGGCCGCGGTGGCAGGTGGTGCAGTTGACCTCGGGGCGGTGGTCGGTGTCCAGGCCCTTGATCTTGGGGAGGATCTCGTTGTTGATCTTGGCGGTCATCCGGATCATGCCCCGCGCCGCTTCCTTCTCCTTCTTGTCGTTGCTCTGCCACTCGCCGGGAGTGTGGCAGTGGGTGCAGGTGACTCCCAGCGGGCGGCTGTAACCGGTCTCCATGGTCGTCAAGAGCTGGCTGGCGGTGACCCCTGCCATGAGGTCGATGTCCATGAAGACCTTGCCCGCGGGCTCGTTTTCCTTGCCGGCGATCTCCTTGCGCAAATCGGCCAGGGCCTTGGCCTCGTCGAACTTGGGCTTGGGAGGCCTGGCCGGCTGGGCGCCGGCGCTCTCGGCCTTCGCAACCTCGGGCCTTGCGGTCTCGGCTTGACGCCTGGCGGCGACGGCGGCGGCTGATACGAGCAGCAGGGCGAGGCCGAAAGCAACGGCGAAGCGGGTCGGCATGAGCTCTGTTCTCCAGGTCGATCAGGTCGTCATTTGACTAAAGAACCAAGGCACGGGGGTCAGGGACAGGCGAAGCCTTGGGTATCCTGAATGGGGGCGAAGGCGATGCCCTGGGGATTGACGTAGCGCCTGGCGGCCCCGGTCCTGGTGTCGATCACGGTGGTGACGACCTGGGCATTGGTGAGGCCGGCGGCGAAAATCCAGAAGTGGTTGTCGAGGGCGCAACCGTCGAGGACCTTGAGCAGCATCTCGAGGTTGGCGCCGGCGAAGAACCAGAAGGCGCCAGTGTCGGCGGTGAGCGGAATGATGTGACCGGGGCCGCTGGTGCCGTCGGGGAGGATGTACTGGGTGGTGACGGCGAAGCGGCTGCCGGCGAGGCACAGCTGGGTGCCGGCGGCGACACAAGGAGCCTGGGCTGCCGGCCCCTTCCAACCCAGCTGCACGACCTCGAAGTCGGCGGCGGTGAGACTGCCGAAGGCCGGATTGAGGACGTCGTTGTTCCACCGCGTGTCGTAGGTTCCCTGGATGTACATGTCGCTGCCGTTGTCGGCGAGGATGAGGCCGTAGGTCTTCATCGCCTGGAAGATCTTTTGCACTTCCGGAGGGTAGCCCGAGATGTCCACGTTGGCTTTCAGCCGGAGCCTGGTCCCCAGCGGCGGCGCGGCGGGATTGGAACCGGCGTCGTGCGAGGCGGGGAAGACGTGGCCGTTGCTGTCGCGGACGGTGAAGCGGAAGGCGTGGCGGATGGGGTCGTGACCGAAGACCTCGTCGTAGCGCACCAGGCCGGGGAGGATGGCGAGGCCGGCGGCGTCGGCGCTGGTCCAGCCCTCGGGCCGGCGGGCGTTGGTGTCGAGCGGGAAGACCGCTCCCGAGCCGGCCTCCCAGTGATCGACGTTCCAGTGGGCCTGGTAGAGCTCGAACAGGATCCGGTTGTCGCGGTCCACCAGGAGCATGTGGCAGTCGCTGTCGTTGCAGCCACCCGGGTTGCCGCCCTCGATCCACTTGGGCTGCGTGCGGGCGGCGAGCGGGACCGGGTATCCCGGCTTCCTGCCCGGAGCGCCCGCATCGCTCTCGTCCGGAGAGAGCACGAAGGTCACCGCCTCGAGCGCCTGGCTGCCGGGCACCATGGCATAGGGGAAGCCGAAGATGCCGTTGGGGGTGCTGGTGTCGTCGCCTCCGAAGTCGGGGTGGAGCCCGGTGCCGGGACCAATGAAGTTGATGTACTTGCTGGCGGGAAGGTCCACCGGAGCCCTGCTGATGTCGAGGTTCCACCAGTTGTCCGGCGGCAACAGCGGCAGCGGCGGCGGCAGGGGCGCGCCGAGCTGGGCGGCCGCCGGTGTGGCGGCGAGGCAACCGAGCAGGACCAGGGCGCCGGCGGCGCGGACGGCCGCTCTCGGCAGGCGCGACTCCTTCATGGTCGGACTCTACCGCATGCGACCCAAGGCTAGCTCTCCAAGGCTGGCTCCCGGGTCTACTTCGCCGGCGCCGCGGACACGTTGGCGGCGCCGGCGATGAAGCGGGCGATATTGGCCTTCAGCTCCTCGCGGTCGGCGCGCCGAACGTACATCATGTGGCCGGCGTGGTAGAAGGCCATCGACACGCGCGACGGATAGGTGGGGTCGAAGCCCAGGTGGCTGAAGGTGTACTGGGTGGCGAAGAACGGTGTGGCCAGGTCGTAATAGCCGTTGTTGACCAGAACCTTGAGGGTGGGATTGATCGCCATGGCGTAGCGCAGATCCTCGGCGACGTTGAGGTACTTGTTGTCGTAGGGGCGATAGCTCCACGGGCGGACCTTGTCGGTCAGCAGCTCGTAGTTGAGCTCGCTCTTGAAACCCAGCTCCTTTTCGACGTAGTTGTTGAAGACCGCGGCGAAGGGCCCCGAGAAGGCGGCGCTCGCGGGGTCGAATTCGAAGCGCTCGCCGCCGGCCTGGCGGTCGACGCCCTTGAAGCGGCTGTCGAGGCGGCCGACGGTGAGCCGATAGGAACGCAGCAGCTCCTTGGTGAACTCGAAGATCGTGGGGCGCAGGTTGGCGTTCTCGAGGAAAGTCTCGGAGAGCCCCGTGTAGCGCGCCAGCTGCTTCGCGAGCTGGTGGCGCTCGGCCTCGCCGAGGTCGTTGCCGCGTGTCAACGCCAGGGTGTAATCGCCGGCCGCGAAGCGCTCCGCCTCGGCGACCGCTCGCTGCAAGTCCCCTGCTTGCAGGTCGGCGGGAAGCTTCTTGTGGTACCAGGCGGTCGCGGTGTAGGTAGGAAGGAACAGCGGGTACGGCAGGTCGTTGCCAACGTCGAAGCGCGCGGTTTCGAAGTTGAGGATCGAGGAGACCAGGACGATGCCGTTTAGATAGATGTTGAGCTTCTCCTGGAGGTATCGGGACAGGCCGGCCGAGCGAGTCGTGCCGTAGCTCTCACCAGCCAGGAATTTGGGCGATCCCCAGCGCTCGAAGCGTGCGATGTACTCCCGGATGAAGTCGCCGACGGACTCGATGTCCTCGCGCACGCCGTGGAAGGTTGCCGGGTCCTCGCCCGGCGCGGGCCGGCTGAAGCCGGTCGAAACCGGATCGATGAACACCAGGTCGGTGACGTCGAGCAGCGACTCGTTGTTGTCGGCGATCTGGTAGGGCGGCGGCGGCGCCCAACCCTCTTCCTCCATCACCACCTGGCGCGGACCGAAGGCGCCCATGTGCAGCCATGCGGAAGCGGAGCCGGGTCCGCCGTTGTAGGCGAAGGTGATGGGGCGGTGGCCGACGTCCGAGACTCCATCGCGGGTGTAGGCGGTCATGTAGACGGAGGCGCGCACCCTGCCGTCGTCTCTCTTGAGCAGCATGGTGCCGGCGGTCGCGGTGTAGGCGATCTCGCGCCCGCCGATCCGCGCCTTGTGATGCGTGGTGACCAGCTTCTCCTCGGGCGGGCGGGTGTGGTCGCGGTCCCGACTGCGGTCATTGCGGTCATTGCGGTCATCGCGGTCACCGCGGCCGGCCGCCTCGCTCTCCCGCCGCGACGACTCCCCCGCCGCGGCGCGCGCCGAATCCGGCGGTACGTCGGCGCGGCTGCCCTCCGGGCGCGGCGACTCCTCGCGCGCTGTCGATGCGTCCGGCGGACGCTGGGCGGCGGCGGGAGCGGCCGCCACCAGAGCGGCGGCCACGGCGGCTGCGAGGCAGAGCAGGCCTGTATTTGTCCTGGGCATCGGCGACCCCCTCGAGCGGCAAAGTTCGATCCAACCTGGTCATTACGCCCGGAGGCAAGCAGGGTTCCCGCGCCGGCAGCGGCTAGGACGTAGCTGTTGGCCGACCCCCCGGCACCGCTGGGTTGGGACCCGGCGGTTCCAGAGAGAGGGAAGGGGGCGGGGCGCCAGACCGGGCGATCGGTCAGTATCGCGGCACCGCGGGATCGACCTCGCGGCTCCAGGCGTCAATGCCGCCGGCGAGGTTTTGTGCCGCGGTGTAGCCGCGCTGGCGCATCAGCTCGACGGCGTGGGCGGAGCGGCTCCCGTGGTGGCAGTGGACCACGTAGTGCGCCGCCGGATCGAGGCGCGCGAGCTCGTCCGGAAGGTCCTGCAGCGGCACCAGGCGCGCCGCGTCGATGCGGCAGATGGCGTGCTCGAGCGGCGTGCGCACGTCGATGATCTTGACGTCCCGCCCTTCGTCGAGCCAGCGTTTGACCTGGGCGGCGTCGACGTCGAAGTCCAGCTCGCCGGCGGCCGCGGCGGCCTCGGAGGTTGCGGAGCTGGCGCCGGCGGTTCCGGCCGCGACGGCGGCTGGCGGCGGCGCGATGCCGCAGAACTGGTCGTAGTCGATCAGCTCGTGCTGAGTCGGGTGCTCGGAGCAGATCGGGCAGGCGGGGTCCTTGCGCAGCTTGAGCTCGCGGAACTTCATCTTCAGGGCGTCGACCAGCAGCAGGCGGCCGATCATCGGCTCTCCAGCGCCGACGATGAGCTTGATCACCTCGTTGGCTTGCAGCGCGCCGACGATCCCCGGCAGCACCCCGAGCACGCCGCCCTCGGCACACGACGGCACCAGTCCGGGCGGCGGCGGCTCCGGGAAGAGGCAGCGGTAACAGGGTCCCCTGGCCCCCCAGAAGATCGAGACCTGGCCCTCGAAGCGGAAGATGGAGCCGTAGACGTTGGGCTTGCCGGTGAGCACGCAGGCGTCGTTGACCAGGTAGCGGGTCTGGAAGTTGTCGGTGCCGTCGACGATAACGTCGTAGGGCGCGAACAGCTCGAGGGCGTTGCTCGAGTCGAGCCGTACCGGGTGCGGCCGCAGCGTGATGTAGGGGTTGATGCCGCGCAGCCGCTCGACCGCGGCCTCCAGCTTGGGGCGGCCGACGTCGGCGTGGCTGAACAGAACCTGGCGGTGGAGGTTGCTCTCGTCGACGACGTCGAAGTCGACCACTCCCAGGGTGCCGACGCCGGCCGCGGCCAGGTAGAGTCCGAGCGGCGAGCCGAGGCCGCCGGCGCCGATCATCAGCACCTTGGCGGCCTTGAGCCGCCGCTGCCCCTCGATCCCCACCTCCGGCATGATCAGGTGGCGGCTGTACTGGCGGATCTCCTCGGGGCTGAGCGCCGGCAGCTCGGCGGCTTCCGGGGGCGCCGCGCCCGGCGGGCTGGCGACGGCGCTGCCGCCGGCGATCGACGGGATGATGGTCAACGTGTCGCCGGGCGCGACCTTGGTGGCGCCGCGCTCGAGATGGCGCACGTCGTCGTCGTTGAGGAAGACGTTGACGAAGCTGCGCAGTGCGCCCTCGGCGGTGTAGAGATGCGGCTTGAGGCCGGGGTAGCGCCGGGTGAGGTCGCCGAGCGCCTCGTCCACGGTGCCGCCCTGGACCTCCACGTCACCCGCCTCGCCGGTGAAGCGCCGCAACGGGGTCGGGATCTGGATCGTGGCCATGGACGTCTCTCCTTGTGATGGTGTGAGGGCGGCAGCCGGATAAAGGGCGCCGCTCAGTCGTGGTGCCGGCGATCTCCGGGGTCTCCGGGGCCGCCGGGTCCAGGACCGCCGGGGTCGCCGGCTCCGCGGGCCAGGCGCTCCTCCTCGAAGCGTTCGCGGTCGTCGCGCAACCGCCAGCTCCTGGCTCCGTCCACCCTGCCGCCGTGCACCGAAACGATCAGGTACGAAAGTCCAGGCCAGGCATGCTCGCGGTCGAACTCGCTGGGCTCGGCGGGATGGTCAGGGTGCGAATGGTAGTAACCCACCACCGCGAGGCCGGCGGCCCGCGCCTCCTTGTGTGCGGCGAGCACGGTTTCGGGACTCATCACGAAGCGGTTGTGCCGGCTGTCGCGGCGCTCGTTGGCGGCCCCCACGATGCGGTCCACACGCGTGGCGCCGGCGCTCTCCTCGCCGAGCAGGAAGCCACAGCATTCCTCGGGATAGGTCAGCTCGGCATGGCGGCCGATCGCGTCCATGTCGGCGGCGCCGACCGTCAGGACCGCGGTCCCGGCGGGCGGCTGGCTGATCTTGCTCATACGGCGGGCGGCTCCTCCCAGAAGTGCTCGGAAAGATACTTGTCGGCGCCGTCGCACAGCACGGTGACGATGGTGGCAGCCGCGCCGTGCGGCACCGCCTCGGCGACCGCCAGGGCGGCGGCGACGTTGCAGCCGGCGGAGACGCCGACGCGCAGCCCCTGCTCGCGTGCCAGACGGTGCACCATCGCGTAGGCCTTCTCGGTCGGCATCTCGCGGGCTTCGTCGGCCAGGCCGGGGTCGTAGATCCGCGGCACCAGGGCCGAGGCCATGTGCTTCATGCCCTCGAGACCGTGGAACGGCGAGTCGGGCTCGACCGAGATCAGCTTCACCGCCGGCCGCGTGTCGCGCAGGAAGCGTCCCACGCCCATGAACGTGCCGCTGGTGCCGAGGCCGGTGACGAAATGGGTGATCTCGCCGCCGGTCTGGGCCCAGATCTCCGGGCCGGTCGTGCGGTAGTGCGCTCCCCAGTTCTCGGGGTTCGAGTACTGGTCGAGGTAGGCATAGCGCTCCGGCTCCGCGGCGGCCAGGCGGCGGGCCTCGGCGATGGCGCCGTCGCTGCCGGCGAGCGGATCGGTCAGGCGCAGCTCGGCGCCATAGGCGAGCAGGATCTTGCGCCGCTCGGGGCTGGCGTTCTCGGGCATGCAGAGGGTCATCGGAATGCGGCGTATCGCGCCGATCATGGCGTAGGCGATGCCGGTGTTGCCGGAGGTGGCGTCGAGCAGGCGCCTGCCGGCGGCGCCGGGCCCGGGCGGGGCGAACAGCCCCCGCCGTTCCGCGTCCAGGATGATCGCGAGCGCGGGGCGGTCCTTGACCGAGCCGCCGGGGTTGGCGTGCTCGGCCTTGGCCAGCAGCCGGACCTCGGGCCGCCCGGTCATCTCGGAGAGGTCGATGAGCGGCGTATTGCCGATCAGCTCCAGCACCCGCCGCGGGCCGGCCTGGGTCGACCCTTGGGGAGGCGCCAGCGCGGCGAAAGATGTTTCCGGCATCGGCTTTACCGTTCTGTGGGCTTACGTTGCAGGCCAGAGGCAATGGGCAAGGTAGCAGAGGCTCCGATACTCTGTAAAGGATAGTAATCAAGTCACAAATTCCCGACCCCTAGCGAGCGATGGGGCGAGAGAATCGGTAGGGACGCGGAGCAAGGTATCCGAGGACGGCGACCGGCGACAGGGCGTAGGTGGCGACGAAGCGACCCGTAGGAAGTGTCGGCGCCCTGCGACGAGATCTCCGAGGTGCACATTTGCGGGGCGCCGACCGGCCCGCCGCCCGCCGGTCGTCCGCTCGCAGGATAGCCTTCGCTCCGCGGGCCCGGCCGGAGCGCGCCGCCTACCGCGAGCGGCGCTCGAGCAGCAGCGCCGTCCAATCGTCCTCGAGGACCGGCTGGGTGGCGCCCCGCACCCGCGCGAGCAGGCGATCGATCCATGCCAGCGGCGCCTCGCCGCGGCGGTCCCCGCCCTCGTCCGCAGCCAGCAGGCCGGCGAGCGCACCGTAGCCGAGCGGCTCGCCGCCCGCCGCAGGCGCCTCGGCCAGTCCGTCGCTCAGCAGCAACAGGCGGTCGCCCGGTGCGAGACGCAGGGCGAGCGAGCGGTAGGCGACGTCGCTGCGGACGCCCAGCGGCAGGCGTGGTCCGGGCACGACCTGCGGCGCCGGCGGCGCGCCGGCGGCCAGCAGATAGGGGTCGGGCAGGCCGGCGTTGGCCAGCTCGACCTGGCCGCTCGCCGTCTCGAAGCGGGCGAAGGCCAGCGCCACGAACTCGCGCCCGGCAAGCTCCTCGGCCAGACGCCGGTTGAGCTCGCGCAGGGTCTCGGCGGCGGAGCGTCCGGCGGCGACGAGGGGCAGCATCGCCTTGACCGAGGCCATGATCAGGGCGGCCGCCATGCCCTTGCCGGCGACGTCGCCCACGGCCACGCCGACGGCGCCCTCCGGCAGCAGGAAGGAATCGTAGAAATCGCCGGCCACCATGCGGGCCGCCAGGTTGCGCGCACCGACACGGTAGCCGTCGCCGTCGACCGCGGGCGGCGGCAGCAGGCGGCTCTGGAGCTCGCGCGCCAGCTGCAGCTCCTTCTCGGCGAACTCGACCTCCTTGAGGCGGGCGACGCTGGTCTCGAGGCGAGAGCGGAGGACCTCGTAGGTGTAGAACCCGAAGCCGGTGATCACCGCTATGCCGACGGTGATGACCACGTAGACCATCGTCGCCTGACCGAAGCGGATGTGGAAGAGCAGGACCGCCACTGCCTGCACCGCAAACCAGGCCGAGAGCCCGCTGACGGCGAACACCGCCGTGCGCGCCGCGCCCGCCTGGCGTCTGGGGAGACGGTCGATAGAGTCGGCCAGCCGCAGGAAGAGGAGGCGCGCGATCACCAGGATCGCCAGCCCGATCGCGGCGCTCAGCGCCAGCGAGATGACCAGCTCGACGCCGCGGTCCCGGATCGACAGCAGTCCGCCGACCACCAGGCTGATGCCCAGCGCCACCGCCAGGTTGCGGACCCACTGGATCCGGGGGCGCTGGAGCTGCGGCGCCGCCGGGGCGGCGACCGCCTGGCTGTTGACGGCGCTGGCGGTGCTGACGCCACTGACGGCGCTGGCAGGGTCGGTGGCGGGCATTCCGGTATCCTATACGGCGCCCCTGGCGGCAGGTTCAGGTGGCACGAGGAGGTCCTTCATCGACGACCATGCCCGTACCGGCCCCGACCGCATCCCGCCGGGCCAGTACGTCACCCAGAAGTGGCCGGTGCTGACCTACGGCGCGACGCCGCGCATCGAGCCGGCCGAGTGGGAGCTGCGGATCACCGGCCTGGTCGCGGCGGAGCGCGTCTTCAGCTGGGAAGCCTTCCAGGCGCTGCCGCGCCGCCGCGTCACCGCCGACTTCCACTGCGTCACCCGGTTCTCGACCCTCGACAATCCCTGGGAAGGAGTGGCGCCCGCCGAGCTGCTGCGGCAGGCCGGGGTCGGCCCTGACGCGGCGCACGTGCTGGTGCATTGCCATGGCGGTTACACCACCAACCTGCCGCTCGAGGACCTGCTCTCCGAGCGGGCGGTGCTGGCCGACACCCACAACGGCGCGCCGCTGCCGGTCGACCACGGCGGCCCGGTGCGCCTGGTGGTGCCGCACCTCTATGCCTGGAAGAGCGCCAAGTGGGTCAACGGCCTCGAGCTGCTGCGCGAAGACAGCCGCGGCTTCTGGGAACGCAACGGCTATCACGTTTACGGCGACCCGTGGCGCGAGGAGCGCTTCAGCTCCCAGGAGACCCGCGAGGCCTACCAGGTGCGCCGGCGCGCCAAGCAGCTCGGGCTGGTGCCCGGCGAGCCTTAGTACCTCCCACCGGAAATACGGTGACGCATCGAGGGCGCCGAGACGCCGCCCCAGCAAGGCGCGCGACTGAGGCATAGCCAAAGCCTATGCCGCAGGGAGCGGCCGCCGCCACCAGCCATGGCGGCACTCCCGGCAGGTCGCAACGCCGCTGGGGCGGATGGATCGGCGACCGAATGCCATCGTATTTCCGGTGGGAGGTACTTAGTGGTCGGTACTGAGACTTACTCCACCAGTCCCGGCGGGATCCGCACGACCAGCGAAAGCAACACCGAGGCGGCGGTCAGCCCCAGCAGGATCAGCGCCGCCACCTGGTGATCGCCGCGCTCCGGCTTCAGGGGATCGAGCAGCCGGCCGGCCAGGTAACCGCCCACGAAGCCACCAAGGTGGGCGTAGTTGTCGATGCCGTACCGCCGCATGAAGAAGCCGAAGACCACCACGGAGACGACATAACCCCATGCCTGCGAGCTGATGGCGCGGCTGCCGCCGCGCCGGCCGTAGTAGACCATCGCTCCGACCAGGCCGAGGATCGGGGCCGACGCCCCCACCGTCAGGGGGGCGCCGCCCAGGTGGAGCAACCCCATGGTGCTGCTGAGTAGGAAGCCCGTCACCGACGAGACCGAGTAGATGATCACCATGCGGCTGGGGCCATAGAGCTCGGCGATGGCCGGGGCGAAGAAGCGCACCGCGTAGAGGTTGAAGCCGATGTGCAGCAGCGAGCCGTGGAGCCAGCCGGCCGCCAGCAGCGTCCACCAGCGGTGCAGCAGGAACACCGGGACCGAACCGCTGGCGCCGAAGCGCAGCAGGCTCAACAGGCTGGGCGACAGCAGAGACATGAGGCCGCCGCCCGTCCGGATACCCTGGGGGTCGGTCGCCAGCATCAGCAGGTAGAGCAGGACGCAGCCGCCCATGACCGCGTCGACGAAGCCCATGTCCGCCCCCAGCCGCCGCAGCCACTGATTGAGGCCGAACATCCCGGGGCTGCGCCGGCCGCAGAAGGGGCACTGCTTCTCGTTCACCCCCACCAGCCTGCCGCACGAGGGGCAGAGCACCGATCCGCTGCGCTGGCGCTCGAACATGGCGCGCCCTCTACCCCGCGTGCCCGCCGGCCGTCGCAAGGGGCGCCGGGGGCCCCGGCGCGCCCATTGCGGCCGGCGCGCCCAATGTGGCCGACGCGCCCACCGCGCCCGGTGCGTCCGGCGCAGACGGCGCAGACGGCGAGGTAGTGCGCTCGAGGCCTGTCAGGTATTCGAGCGCTTCCTGGCGCGTGGCGCCGCACATCTCGACCTGTGCCCGCAGGCGAGAGCAGACTGCCGGCCGCTCGGGGAGGCCATAGATGCGGCACCGGTTGTCGTCATCGAGCTGGACGCAGCGGACGCCGGCCGGCTTGCCCGCAGGCATGCCGGGGATCGGTGAGGAGATCGACGGCGCGATACAGCACGCCCCGCATCCGGGCCTACAGTTCATGGTCGCCGGAGGCAGCGTCCGGTTCGGGATCGCCGGCGTCGGGATCGGGAAGCGCAACCAGGGCGGGCTGGCTCCAGGCCCGGGCGAGGACCTCGGCGGCATGGGCGGCGTCGGCCTGGTGCACCTCGAGGCGGTTGAAGGCGACGGGCTCCGCGGACAGCAGGTGGACGGCCGGCAGCCGCTCCTCGAGCACGCAGCAGCGCAGGCCCTCGGACTCGAGAAAGGTGCGTGCGAGATGGGCTTCCCAGGGGGTGTGGAAGCGGGCAACGGTGACCAGCGCGGCGTCATCGTCCTCTCCCGGAGCGCCGGCGTCCGGCGCCGGTCCTTGCCGGTGGGCGGCGAGCCGCGGGACGCCGTCGCCGATTTCCTCGGCTCGCCAGAAGCTGCCGCAATCGGCGCAGCGATAGCCCTGCCGCGAGACCGGGAGCAACCCCAGCACCAGTCGCGATGACCGCTCCGGCCGCAGGTCGCCGCCGCCGCAGGCGGGGCAGCTGGCGCCCGTCAGGTCCTGCCGCGCCGCCGGCGGCGGAATCGGCGCCACCGTCGGCCGGACCGGCGGCACCGGCTGCGCCGGCGGAAGGGCAGGGTCCACGAGGGGGCCGGCGGCCGTCGCGGTGCTGCCGGGCGGCTGGATGAGGTAGATCTCGGGCAGGGGGGCGAGCCGGCGCAGCACCGCGGCGGCGGCCTCGACGTCCCGCTCGCGGACCTTGAGCTGGACGCCGCCGACGGCGTTGGACAGCGCCACCAGGCGGATGACGTGCTCGTTGGCGATCAGCGAGTGGAGGCCCTCGGCGCCGAGCCGTGCCTGGGCGATCTGCGCCTCCCACGGCGTGCTGAAGGTGCCGATCGTCACCAGACGCTCGAGCTCGTAGGGAGAATCCGCCATGGTTCCTTAGACCCCGCCCGGCATCGGCCCGGCGGCGCCGCCGCGGCGGGCCGGGGTCAGTGGAACCCCCCGCTGGCCAGCAGCGCGACCAGTCCGGCGAAGACGGCGGCGAAAAAGATCAGCGCCAGCAGTCCGGCGCCGAGCCCGGCCAGGCGGCCGCGGCGGTGAGCGACGATCAGATAGGTGCCCGCGGCGGACAGCAGCGCGAAGAGGACGAAGACGAAGTTGGGCGACATCATGGCCGGTCAGCTCGCTCTCCGTCCTCCTCCGCGCCGCCCTCCTCGAGGCTCTGGACGATCTGGGTGACCTCGACCTCGGCCTTGCGGATCTTGCCCCGGCACAGGTCGAGCAGCTGGGCGGCGCGCCGCAGCTCCTGCGCCAGCTGGTCGATGTCGATCTCCTCGCCTTCGATCCGCTGCAGGATGCCCTCGAGCTCATCCATCGCCTGGCGGAAGCCGAGCGCCTCCCCCTGCCCGGCCGTCGCCGTCAGCGCTGCCGTTGGCGCCGCCTCGTTGTGCCCGGCCGCCGCCGGCGCCGCCGCCTCCTCGGCCGGCAGCAGCCGTGCGTCCCCCGCGGCGTGCGCGCTCGGCTTTCCCGGTTCGCCGTTTTCGCTCATGGTCCTTCCTCTTTGCCGGTGGCGTCGGGCAGGAACTCGAACGTGATCTGCGCCGCGGGCGCCGCGGGCCTCGCCGAGCGCTTGCCCACCGCTGCCGGCGCCTTCGCCGCGATATCCGCTGGCGCCGCCGGCGCCGCTGGCACCGCCGGCGCGTCGCCCGTCTGGACAGCTTCGGCCGCGAGCGTCGGCGGAGCCGCCGCGGGCGCGAACTGGCCGGTCCGGGCGGCCTCCTCCACCTGGACCACGCTGCTGCGCAGCACACCTCCGGCGAGGCGGCTGACCAGGACGGCGCCGTGCTCCACCTGCCGGGGGTGGCGCAGCAGCACGCCGCCGGCGTCGCGGGTGATGCTGAAGCCGCGCTCGAGGGTGCGCTGCGGGTCGAGCTGGGCGGCGAGCCGCGCCAGCCCCTGCAAGGTGGCGCGCGCCTCCCGCAGGTGGCCGCGCGCCGCGCCGCAGGCCCGCTCGGCGCGGCGCCGCCGCTCGAGCTCGGCGCGCAGGACGCCGCGCGGGGCCGCGGCGCCCAGCCGCTCCCGCAGCTCGCCGCCGCGCCGCATGGCGGCGCGCAACCCGCTGCGTCCGAGCCGCGCCAGGGTGCGCGCGTGCTCGGCGAGGCGTTCGCCGGCGCCCGCCAGGCGCATCCGTGCCAGGCTGACGCCGCCCTCGGCCCTGCCCAGGGCCTCGCGCGCCCAGGCGAGCGGCGTCAAGGCCTCGCGGCGGAGAGCCCGGCGCAGCTGCTCGACCTCGAGATCGAGGCGCAACACCCGCTCGATCAGGAACTCGGCGGCCTTGGTCGGGGTCTTGAGCGCGGTGTGGGCCACCAGGTCGGCGATCGAGCGGTCGATCTCGTGGCCCAGTCCGGTGAGCACGGGAAAGGGAGCGCGCGCGATCGCCTCGGCGATGGCTCGGCTGTCGAAGGCGGCGAGATCGGTCCGCGAGCCGCCGCCGCGGATCACCACCGCGCAGTCGATGCTCGCCGCCGGCAGCCCCGCCAGCACCCGCAGCGCCGACACCACCTGGCGCTCGGCGTCGCGGCCCTGCACCGCGGCGTGCACGAAGAGCACGCGGAAGCCGTAGCCGCTCTCGCGCAGGCCGGACAGGAAGTCATGGTAGGCGGCGCTCCCCTCGGAGGTGATGAGCGCCAGCGCCAGCGGCAGCTCCGGCAGCGCCAGCGCGCGATTGCGCTCCATCAGCCCGGCCGCCTGAAGCGCCGCCAGGGTCTCGCGGCGCCGCAGCTCGAGCAGGCCGAGGGTGAAAGTCGGATCGATCTCGCGGATCGTCAGCTGCAGGCGGCCGCCGGCGCCGTAGAAATCGAGGTTGCCGCGGCAGCGGAGCTGCACGCCGTCCTGAAGCCGCTGGTCGGTGGCCGCCAGCATGCGCTTGACGCGCTGGAAGTCGGCGTTCCAGATGACCGCGTCGAGCTTGCCGACGATCGAATCGTCGTCGCCCTTCTCGATCAGCTCGAAGAAGACGTGACCGCGCGCTCCCTGCTTGCAGCGGGCGACCTCTCCGGCCACCCACACCGCCGGGAAGGCCTCGGCGAGCAGCTCGCGGATCTCGCCGCAGAGCTGCGATACCGTGTAGGTGGGCTCGACCAGCGGGAGGAATGTCAGAGGCTGGGTCCTTCGCTCCGCGGCTACCCCGAGCGGTCCGAACGGCTGGGGGGCGGCCCGAGGGGCTCGGCTCAATGGTACGACTTGAGCTCCTTCGAGGAGCCGAGCGGGATGGCCTCGGCCCACTCGACCGCCTTCTTGTCGCCGGCGGTGAGCTTGCTCAGGAAGTCGAGCGCCTCGTCGCGCTCGCGGAACAGGCGCCAGATGAAGGTGTGGCCGGCGGGCGCCGTGAAGTAGGTGTAGTGCTTCGAGCCGTTCGACAGGTCGAAACCCA
Organism: Thermoanaerobaculia bacterium; assembly: GCA_035949675.1. Classification (GTDB taxonomy): domain Bacteria; phylum Acidobacteriota; class Thermoanaerobaculia; order Multivoradales; family UBA5704; genus JASLEW01. The sequence goes on along the minus strand of DASZHY010000431.1, from coordinate 20,074 downwards.
GGTTGGTCTCGCCGTTGACGCCGACGCAGGCCAGGGCAATGGCGCGGCAGGCGAGCGCCAGGGCTTTGATGGCGTCCTCGTAGTCGGCCAGCTCCTCGCGCGACAGCGGCGAATGGTAGAGGGCGATCCGCGCGCAGTCCTCCTCCGCCAGCAGGTTGTAGGGGATGTCGTTGCGATCCATCGCGTCCTTGGTCTCGCCGGTGGTGACGAACACGTCCTCGGTGCCGGTGACCTTGTAGGTGATGGCGTAGACGTCCTTTTCGAGCTGCGAGAAAGCCTCCGCCAGGATGCTCTCGTCCTCGATCGTGAAGTAATACAAACGGTTCATCAAGCGTCGCGCTGCCATGCAGGCGTTTCCTCCGCAAACCGAGAGTCTATGGGTTGGGGCGGGAGATGGGCGTGAAACTGCTCGGCTCCCCCGAATCAGGCATTTTAACACAATGCGCCGGCTGGCCCCGCCCTCCGGCCGCCTCCGGCGAGCCCTCAGGGGTAGTAGCCGCGGGCGGTGCGGGCCTTGAGACCGGACTTGCGCATCTTGACTTCGATCTGGCGATAGCCGCCGGCGGCGGCCGGAACGCCGGACTGGAAGGCCAGCAGATAGCGGCTGCGCAGCTCGCGTTCGATCTCGGCGTACACCCCGGCCAGCTCGGCAGCCTTGCCGACGAAGAAGACCTTGCCGCCGGTCACCTCGCCCAGGTGGTTGAGCTTGCGGCGGATGCCGACGCTGTGCACCGGGATGTTGAGACCGATGGTGTAGATCGCGACGCCGCTGCGCTTGGCGAACTCGAGGGCCTCGTCGAAGGTGAGCTGGCTGGTGTTGTCGTCGCCGTCCGAGAGCAGCACCAGCGCGCGCTGGCCGTGGGTGCCGCGGAAGTAATACAGGCTCTGCACCAGGGCGTCGTGAATCGAGGTCGAGCCGTCCGCCTGCAGGCGCTCGAGCGACTGCGCCGCCGCCCGCGGGTCGTCGGTGAGCGGCATGCGCAGCAGCGGCCGATCCGAGAAGGTGAGGGTGAAGCAGCGGTCGCCGGGACGCACCATGCGTTCGAGGAAGCCGCCGGCGGCGCGCTGCGCCTCGCCCAGCGAGCTGGCCATCGAGCCCGAGGTGTCGATGAGGATGCCCAGGGTGAGCGGCAGGTTCTCGACCAGCTCGAACTTGGCCAGCTTCTGCGGCTGGCTGTTCTCGAGCACCTCGAAATCGTCGCCGGTCAGGCCGCGCACCAGCTGCCCCGAGCCGTCGACGACGGTGGTGAAGAGCTCGACCAGGTTCACCGCCATCTCCTCGACGAAGTCGGGAGAGCGCAGGAAGCGGACGTCCTCGGCTCGGCTGCCGTCGTCGAGCTGGGCGGCGACGGTCAGGTAGACGGTGTCACCTGCTTTGGGCACCTCGACGGTGGCGGACCAGGGCGGCTGGGTGACCTTGGCCACCACCTGGTCGTTGAGCCGGAACTCGACGAGCTCGACCCGCCGCTCGGAGGGCACCGTCACCTCGGCCACCGCCTGGATGCGGCCGACCGGTTTGGCGCCGCGTGGCGGTTGTTGGATCGCCACCGCCAGGCCGCCATGCGGCTGGTTGAGCACCAGGCGATCGGAGGCGATCAACCGCCCATGCGCGTCGTAGCCGTCAGCCTTGACCACCTGCTCGGTGGGCAGCCGCTTCAAGCGCAGCTCGACGGAATAGGGCGGCGAGTTGCGCGCGTACTGGGGAGTGTCGTCGACCGAGAAGACCACCTTGCTGATCGAGTCGCCGGTGACCAGCGCCTCCGCGCGCCAGAGCCCGAACACCACGTCGTCCGCCGGCGGCACCAGGCTCAAGGAGTCGCGCCGCCGCGAGCGCAGGACCTGCAGCTTCTGGTCCTCGGTCATCGGGCGCTCGCCCACCGGCCGGGCTGCCGCGATCCTCGCCGGCGGCTCGATCGGCTGGCCGGGCACGACGAAGCCACGCGCCACCAGCGCCTCGGCGCCGCTGCCGTCGTCCCGGATCTTCAGGCGCAGCACGAAGGCGCGGCGGGGCCGCAGCGGGCGGTCGAGCTCGATGGTGACCGGCTGGCCGGCGGCGGGAGGCGGCAGGCGGTAGCGCACGCGGAAGCTCTCGAAGATGTGGCCCGCATTCTCGACCGCGCCTTCGACGCTCAGGCCCACGAGCTGGCGGCCGGCGGCGGCGGCATCGCTGCTGCCTGGGGCGCCGATGGGCGCGATCGCGTTTGGCGCGCTGCTGGGCGCAGCGTTGCTTGGTGCGTTGCTTGGCGCAGCGCCTGGTGTTGCGCCGCCCAACGGTTCCTCCGTGACCCTGCCGGTGGCGACGACCTGGGCGATGGCGCGGGCGACGATGCGCTGGCCGTCCCACTCGGGGAACTGCACCTCGAGGCCGTTCACCTGAAGCGGCGCCGGCTGGTTGCCCGTAGGCGTGGCTGCCGCCTGGCGCGCCCAGCGGGCGAGGTCGCCGGGCGGGTCGAGCAGGCCTTCATCCTGAAGGCCGTCAGGGCGCTTGCCGTACGCATGCCTGGCGGCCGTGGTGCCGTTGCCGTCGTGCGGTCCGGTGAGGCCGGTGACGCCGGTCACGCGGTCGATGAGGAAGGTCTCCTTGCACAGCTGGACGTCGAAGCGCTTTCCGCTCCTGCCGCGCAGCTCCTCCCATTGCTCCATCCAGTTCTCCATCTCGGAGGTGTAGAGGCTGCGCTTGCCATCGTTCTGCGTCCAGGCACGAAACGGTGAGTCAGGCTCCGGCCGGTAAACCACGATGCTGCCGGAGGGCGACTCCACCTGGGAACCGGACCTGTACGTCCATACCTCGATCGGCTTGAAGGTGGTGCCGCAGTCGAGGATGGTGCGGCCGGCCGGTGGGCCGTCGAGGAACATGAGCTGCGCCCGCACGTCGGCCGGCGAGACGAACCTGCCCGCCGCGAGGCGCTGCCGCCGCGCAATGCCTTCCCGCAGCAGGGCGGCCGGCGTGTCGGCGCCCGGATTGCGCGCCAGGAACTCGTCGATCCAGCGCTGGCGTGCGCCGACGTCCATGTGGGTGAGAGCCGTGCGCTGCTCGTCCGACAGCAGCAGCTGCGGACCGTCCTGAAAGAAGGCGCGCTGTGGCTCCGGCCACTGCACCGGGTCGTCCGGCGCCGGCGGCGGCGCCGGCACCACGGCGCGCGCCATGGCCGTGGCGGCCGGGGCGGGCTGCGCGGCGGCCTGCGGAGCCGTGCTCGCCGGCGGCGATCCGGGCGAGACGGTCGAGGCCGGCAGCGCCGGCGAGACGAGAAGGCAGAGCCAGACGAGCAGCGGCAGGGCAGACGTCGGGTGTGATCTCACGGGCGCCAGTATTGCACGGCCGGTGCCACGCACACAGCGTCTGCCGGCGGCGCGTGTGGCGCGGGCGCGACGCGAGTTTGTCGCGGAAGCGCCGAGCGATTACTATGGGTCCGAGACGCCATGCCGCGACATCAAAGAAATGCGCCGATCCGCAGCTGGGAAGCCGGTGACTCGGTCCAGGGCTACGCGCTGCTCACCAAGAAGGAGCTGCGCCAGGACCGCAACAGCAAAAGCTATCTCGACATGGAGCTTGCCGACGCCAGCGGCTCGATCGTCGCCAAGGTTTGGGCCGACAGCCCGGCGCTGCACGGCCAGTTCGATCAGCACCGCTTCATCGCCTTTCGCGGCACCGTGAAGAGCTACCGCGAACAGCTGCAGCTGACGATCGACGAGTGCCGCGAGGCGACGGAGGACGACCGCCGGCTCGGCTTCGACGAGTCGCTGCTGGTGCCGTCCACGCACGAGGACATCGACGATCTTTGGAGGAGACTCCACGGTCTGCTGGAAACCGAGGTCGAGCGCCCCGCGATGCGGCGGCTGGCAGTCGAGACGCTGGCCGTCTACGGCGCCGAGCTGCGCGAGCATCCGGCGGCCAAATCGATGCACCACGCCTATCGCGGCGGCCTGCTCGAGCACGTGGTGTCGATGGCGGAGCTGGCGGTGGCGGTTTGCGGTCACTATCACGACCTCGACCGCGACCTGATGCTGCTCGGCGTGCTCTTCCACGATCTCGGCAAGCTGCGCGAGCTGGGAGCGATGCCCGCCAACGACTACACGCTCGAGGGGCGCCTGGTAGGGCACGTGGTGCTCGGCCGCGACCTGCTGCGCGAGCGCTGCGCGGCCATCCCTGACTTTCCCGACGACTTGCGGCTGTTGCTCGAGCACCTGGTGCTGTCTCACCAGGGTAAGAAGGAGTTCAGCTCGCCGGTCGAGCCGATGACGCTCGAGGCCGTCGCCCTGCACTTCCTCGACGATCTCGACGCCAAGCTCAACCAGCTGCGGATCGCGCGCGCGGCCTCGCCGGGCATGCTCTACCACCGCGGCCTGGCGCGCTACGTGTACCTGCCCGCGCCGGAGGGCCCGCCGCAGGCCGCCGAGTCCCAGGAGGGCGCCGGACCCCTCGATCCTCCCGAGCCCGGCACCGCGCCTCCCGAGCAGCCAGATCTCTTTGCCGCGCCGCCCCGCGCCGGTGCCGCGGCCGCAGCATCGCCGGCGCCGGGTCCTGCCGCCGCGGAGGGCGCGACCACCGGCCCTCCGGTCACACCGGCGCCAGCGCCAGTGGTTGAGCCGGCGGTCGAACCAGCCTCGACCGGCCGCCGCTAGCAACGTCGCGGCACTCCCGGCAGGTCGGCCGCAGCCACCAGCCATTGCGGCACTCCCGGTAGGTCGCAACGTCGCCAGGGGCCGGAGAGGCTCGCCTCACCAGCGCATCTGGTACAGCATCAAGTAGACCATCACTCCGGTAACCGAGACGTAGAGCCAGATGGGCAAGGTCCACCGGGCGATCTTCTTGTGCCGCGCAAACCTGCCGCTGAAGGCTCGTACCACGGTAATGCCGGCGAGTATGGGCACCGTGGCGGCGAGCAAGGTATGACTGATCAGTATTGTGAAATAAACGATCCGCGCGGTCCCGGTGCCCGGGAAATGTACCGAGCCGACATGCGCGTGATAGATCAGGTACGAAGTCAGAAACAACGTCGAACAGACGAGCGCCGTCACCATCACGGCGCGGTGTGCCTTCCAGCGGCGGTTGCGGATCAGCACGAAGCCGGTCACCAGCAGCAAGGCGGCAAGCGCGTTGAGCGTGGCGTTGACCGCCGGCAGGTCATGGATACGAAGCATCCCGGGATTCTACACGCGCGTGGGTAGCGAAACGTGGCCTGCCGCCCAAGGTGACGCCGCATCGCTGTCGCTTCACGAGGAATGCGCGGATCGCGCCGCCGATTCCGTCCTTATTGATTGGAGGAGGATTATCGGGGTGAAAAGCCGATGGAAGGGTGCGGCGCGAGGTGTTACGATGACGGCGAAAGGGGGTTTGGCCATGGCCCTCGAAGTCGATGCCCTCCCTGCCTACCTGCTGACCTGGGACGACTGGCTCAAACTGCCGGATCGTGACGGGAGCCGCTACGAGCTCCTGGGAGGGGAGCTTTACATGTCGCTGTCGCCCGGCACACGGCATCAGCGTGTCAACCGCAACCTGATGTTCTTGATTGAAACCTATCTGCGGCGCAGCGGGCATGGGGAGCTCTTCCCCGATCGCACTGCCGTCCGCTTCTCGCCGCACGACGTCGTGATGCCCGACCTGCTCGTGGTGCTGGCGGGTCATGAGGACGTCATCAAGGAGGACATCATCGAGGGTGCGCCGGATCTGGTGGTGGAGATCCTCTCACCAGGAACGGCCCGGCGGGACCTGGGCGTGAAGCGCGCGCTTTACGAGCACAGCGGTGTCGTCGAGTACTGGATCGTCGACCCCATCGGGGAGAGGGTCCAGCTCTTCGTGCTCGCCGAAGGAACCTTCCGCTTCCAAGGGTCCTTCAGCCGCGACCAGCATCTCCGCTCGGTGCTCCTCCCCGAGCTGGAGATCCCCCTCGCCGAGGTCTTCCCGCCGCGTTGAGCGCGGCTCATCGCGGTCCGGCCAGCGCCCGCGCGTCGGCGTCGAGCCGCCGCAGCGCCTCCGGGTCCAACGCCTGGTAGCTGCCGCGGATGGCGCCGTCGGCATCGATCAGGACGAACCGCGTGCTGTGCAGGATCGCTTCGGTGCCGCCCGTCCCACCATTGCCGCCGCCAGGCTCGAGCGCCAGCTTGAAGTCCTGCCGCGACAGGCGCTGGATCTGCGGCTCGTCGCCGCTCAGGAACAGCCAGCGGCGGCTGGCGGACAACGAGCGGGCGTAGCGCTCCAGCACGGCCGGCGAGTCGTGGGCGGGATCGACGCTGAACGACACCAGGCGGATGGCCGAGCCCGGCGGCAGCGTGCGGTCGAGACGGGCGAGGCGCGCGCTGAGCAGCGGGCACGACGAGACGCAGCGGGTGAAGACGAAGTCGGCGATCCAGGGCGCACCGGTCAGATCCGCCAGGCGGACCGCGCGGCCGTCGCGGTTGGTGAGCAGGAAGTCCTGGACCCGGCCCAGGTCCGGCAGCGCCGCCCGCCGCTCGAGGCTCGCCTGCCGCGCCGCCCGCAGCACCTGCTGGCGGACCGCGACGGCCGCCACCCCCACCAGGGCGGCCAGCAGCAGGCCCCAGGCCAGGGGCCGCACTAACGAAGCGCGGCCGGCAGCGCCAGCCGGTCGAGCAGCAGCACCGCCAGCACCGCCGGCAGGTAGAGCAGCGAGGCGAACATCAGGCGGCGCGCCCCCGGCGTCGAGCGCCGGCGGGCGAAACCCAGGCAGAAGCCGAGGTAGGCGAGCCCGAGTGCGAGGGCGCCGATGAAATACAGCCGCCCGGCCACGCCGAGCAGCGAGGGCAACAGGCTCACCGGCACCAGGGCAGCGCCGTAGAGGACGCTCTGCCGCGCGGTCCAGGAGCCGCCTGGATCGAGGACCGGCAGCATCGGGAAGCCGCCGCGGGCGTAATCCTCGCGGCACAGCCAGGCGATGGCGAGGAAGTGCGGCATCTGCCAGAAGAAGAGGATGCCGAACAACGCCCAGGCCGCGAGATCGACCTCGCCGCGCACCGCGCACCAGCCCATCATCGGCGGCAGGGCGCCGGGGATCGCGCCCACCACCGTCGAGAGCGAGCTGACCTTCTTGAGCGGGGTGTAGACGAAGACGTAGCCCACCAGGGCCCCCGCGCCGAGCGCCGCGGTGAGCGCGTTCACCGCCAGGGCCAGCGCGAGGAGGCCGGCGATGGCCAGCGCCACGCCGAAGAGCAGCGCGAGATCGGGATCGAGGCGGCCGGCGGGCAGCGGCCGTCCGGCGGTCCGCCGCATCAACGCGTCCGTGGACCGCTCCCAGAACTGGTTGAGCACCGAAGCGCCGGCAGCCACCAGGCAGGTGCCGAGCAGGGTGGCGGCCAGCTGCCAGGAGGCAACCGCGCCACCCGCCAGCAGGAACCCGAGGGCGGTGGTCAACGCCACCATCAGGGTGATGCCCGGCTTGGTCATCTCGGCCAGGTCGGCGAGCGCCAGCGGCCCGAAGTCCGAGCGCACCGAAACTCCGGCGGCGACGCCCGCCGCCGTCTGCATCGGCGGCGCCGTCTGGGCCGTCTGCATCGGGGGCGCGGCTCCGCCGGGCACGGCGGCGATCGGCTGGACGGCCGGCATCTCGGCCGGCATGGCTGGCACGGTCTCTGCCGCCAGGGAGGATGAGCTGAAGACGCTGGCCATCGTAGTGGGTCGCGGATCGATGCACCCGGGAACCGGCGACCGGCGCCGCCGAGGCGCGGCGGCCGCTGAGGCCCGAACGCTCGCGGGAGTCTAGCATTCCTCGCCTCGTGCGCCCGGCGGCTGGCCGCGCACACGCTCCGCCGGGCCCCGCGCGGTCGTGTCGCGCCCCCGTCGCGCCCCTCTGGACAGGAGCACCGCTTTGAGGGAGACTTGGCCGCTCTGAATCGACGACTGCGCAGGCCCTCCGGGAACGTGCCGCCGGAGCCCCTGCCTCCGATGTCTGCCGATGTCCGGCAGGCTTGCACCCCGGCTGCGACGCCTGGTAGCATCACGCGCTTGTGACGACTTTCACAAACTCCCCAGCCACCAGGTGACCCAGGTCCCGAGGCCATGCAGACCTTCCACCGCAGCGCCAACTCGCTCTCGAAGATCAGCATCGCCGTCGTGGTCGTTCTGGCGGGTGGTCTGGGCTGGCTCGGTCTCGAGGGCTTCCGTTCTCCTTACGTCACTCGCCAGGGCGAGATCCACGAGCAGCCGGTGGTGTTCAGCCACGAGCACCACGTCGCAGGCCTGGGGCTGGACTGCCGTTACTGTCACACCTCGGTCGAGAAATCGAACTTCGCCGGCCTTCCTCCCTCCTCGACCTGCATCAACTGCCATCGCCTGATCTGGACCAACGCCGACCTGCTGGCGCCGGTGCGCGAGAGCTACGCCACCAACACGCCGCTGCGCTGGAGCCGCGTCCACGACTTGCCGGATTTCGTGTACTTCAACCACAGCATCCACGTCGCCAAGGGAATGGGCTGCGCGACCTGTCACGGCGAGGTGGACAAGATGCCTTTGATGTACGAGAACGCGCCGCTGACCATGGAGTGGTGCCTGGACTGCCACCGCAATCCGGGCAAGAACGTGCGGCCGCGTTCCGAGATCTATAACCTGCACTGGCAGCCGCCGGCGGATCCGATGCGTGCCGCGGCGATGCGTGCCGTGCTGGTCAAAGAGTACAAGCTCCAGTCGCTGACAAGCTGCTCGACCTGCCACCGCTGACCCGGTGGGCGTTCGAGGCACGAGCTCCAGGCCGCGCCGGTGAGCGCGGCCGCCAGAAAGCGAGAACGATGGACAGCGCCAAAGGTGCGAAAGCGAAGTGCGCCGCCGAGCCCTCCCGCCCGGCCCAGCCCCTGCGCCTCGATCTCGAGACGGTGCGCCGGGAGCTGCGCGGCAAGCGCGGGCCGGATTTCTGGCGCAGCCTCGACGAGCTGGCGGGCACCGCGGAGTTCCAGGAGCTCCTGCACCGCGAGTTCCCGCGCCAGGCCTCGGAGTGGATCGAGCCGCCGGCTGAGGCCCCTCGACCCCCTCAAGACGGCGCCGGCGCCGCCGGTCCCCTAGGCACCTCTCGCCGCGCTTTCCTGCAGCTGTCCAGCGCCTCGCTGGCGCTGGCCGGGCTGACCGCTTGCACCCGGCAGCCGATCGAGAAGATCGTCCCCTACGTCGAGCAGCCCGAGCAGGTGGTGCCGGGGAGGCCGCTGTTCTTCGCCACCACGCTCACCCAGGGCGGCTTTGGCGTCGGCGTCCTCGCCGAGAGCCACGAGGGGCGGCCGACCAAGATCGAGGGCAACACCGAGCACCCGGCGAGCCTGGGGTCGACCGACATGTTCGCCCAGGCGGCCATCCTCGAGCTCTACGACCCCGCCCGCTCCCAGAGCGTGCTGCACGACGGCGGCGCCGCGATGGCCAGCACCTTCCTGGTCGCCGTGGCCCAGCTGCTGCGCGCCAAGCAGGCCACCGGCGGTCAGGGAGTGAGGCTGCTCACCGGCGCCGTCACCTCGCCGACCTTCGCCGCGCAGATGAAGGCCTTCGCGGCGCTCTACCCGAACGCCCGCTGGCACCGCTGGGAGCCGGCTGGCCCGCTCCACTCCCGCGCCGCCGCGGTGCGCGCCTTCGGCCGGCCGGTCGAGGCCCGCTACGACCTGTCGCACGCCGACGTCATCGCGGCTTTCGATTCCGACTTCCTGGCCGCCGGTCCGGGCTCGGTGCCCTACGCGCGCCAGTTCGCCGACCGCCGCCGGGTGCGCGAAGCGAGCCCCGAGCTGCCGCAGAAGATGAACCGCCTCTATGCGGTCGAGACGACGCCTTCGCCGACCGGCAGCATCGCCGACCATCGCCTGCCGCTGCCGCCGGCCGAGCTCGAGGCGCTGCTGCTGGCGCTGGCGCGCCAGGTGGGGGTGGCCGGAGCCCCGGCGACGGCCCCGATCGCAGCTCCGGCGCCTGCCCCAGCCCCGGCCGCGCCTGCCCCCGGCGGCCTCTCCGCCAAGGCGCAGGCCTTCCTGGAGGCGCTTGCCGCCGACCTCCTGGCGCACCCCGGTGCCTCGCTGGTGGTGGCGGGCGAGACCACCTCGCCGGCGGCGCAGGTGCTGGCCCACGCCATCAACGAGAAGCTCGGCAACGCCGGCAAGACCGTGATCTACGCCGAGCCGGCGGAGATCGATCCGGTCGACCACCTGCAGTCGCTCGCCGAGCTGGTGCGCGACATGCGCGCCGGCCAGGTGGACCTGCTGATCATGCTCGGGGGCGTCAACCCGGTCTACACCGCCCCCGCCGATCTCGATTTCGCCGCGGCGCTGGCCAAGGTGGCGACCCGCATCCACCACGGCATGTACGTGGACGAGACCGCCGAGTATTGCCACTGGCACGTCCCGGCCGCCCATGATCTCGAGTGCTGGGGCGACGCCCGCGCCTTCGACGGCACCGCCAGCCTGGCGCAGCCGCTGATCGAGCCGCTGTACGGCGGCAGGAGCCTGCAGGAAGTGATGGCCGTGCTGCTCGGCCATGGCGAGGCTCTGGGCTACGACCTGGTGCGCGCCACCTGGAACGGCCAGCTGCCGGGCGACTTCGAGGCCGCCTGGCGCAAGGTGCTGCACGACGGCGTGATCCCGGGCACGCAGCTGCCGCCGCTCGGCGGCGTGGCCGTGGCCGGCGCGGCGGTCGCCCAGGCCGCCGGCGAGATCGCCGCCGCCGCCCAGTCGGCGCCGCAGCGAGGCCTCGATATCAATGCCGCTACCGAGGAAGAAGTCCGCCGCCCCCTCACCCTCTGCTTCCAGCCGGACCCCACCATCGGCGACGGCAGCTGGGCGTCCAACGTCTGGCTGCAGGAGCTGCCCAAGCCGATGACCAAGCTGACCTGGGACAACGCCGTGCTGATCTCGCCGGCCACCCACCAGCGCCTCGGGCTCGACTGGGAGGAGAGGGTGCGGGTGTCGGTCAACGGCCGCAAGCTGGACGCCGCGGTCTGGGTGCTGCCCGGCCAGGCCGACGATACGCTCACCTTGAGCCTCGGCTACGGCCGCCGCCGCGCCGGCGAGAACGGCTCGGGGCTCGGCTTCAACGCCTACGTCCTGCGCACCGCCGCGACCCCGTGGTCGGCGCCCGGCGCCGCGCTGGAAAAGCTGGGCGAGCGCTACATCTTTGCCTGCACCCAGAACCATCATGCCATCGACCAGGAGCAGGGCATCGACGAGGACCGGTTGGCGGGCGTGGAGGAAGAGAAGCGCCACATCCTGCGCACCGCGACGCTCGCCGAGTTCCTGAAGGACCCCGACTTCGTCGCCCACCCGCCGCATGGCGAAGAGGCGCCGCCGCGCAACATGACCCTGTACCCCAACCGCAAGTACGAGGGGCACTCCTGGGGGATGGCGATCGACCTCAACGTCTGCACCGGCTGCAGCGCCTGCGTGGTCGCCTGCCAGGCGGAGAACAACATCCCGGTCGTGGGCAAGGACCAGGTGATGCGGCGCCGCGAGATGCACTGGATCCGCGTCGATCGCTACTTCACCGGCGACATGGACGATCCGCGGCTGCACGTCCAGCCGGTCCCCTGCATGCAGTGCGAGAACGCCCCCTGCGAGCTGGTCTGCCCGGTCGGCGCCACGGTGCACAGCGCCGAGGGGCTGAACGACATGACCTACAACCGCTGCGTCGGCACCCGCTACTGCTCGAACAACTGCCCCTACAAGGTCCGGCGCTTCAACTTCCTGCGCTACAGCGACGGCAAGAGCCCGCTGGCGGCGATGATGTACAACCCGGACGTGACGGTGCGCATGCGCGGCGTGATGGAGAAGTGCACCTACTGCGTGCAGCGCATCGAGCACGCCAAGATCGACTCGCAGGTGAGCGGCCAGCCGATCGCGGAGCAGCGCCTGAAGACCGCCTGCCAGCAGGCGTGCCCGACCCAGGCGATCGTGTTCGGCGACCTCAACGCCGAGAAGCATGGCGCCCCGGTGGCGGAGGTCTCGCGCTGGAAGGCCAGCCCGCTCAACTACGGCATGCTCGACGACCTCAACACCCGGCCGCGGACCACCTACCTGGCGCGCGTCACCAACCCGAACCCACGCCTCGCGCCGACCGCGCCGGCCGCCCCGACCGCGCCGACCTCCGAACCCGAGAAGAGGACGACCTAGCTCATGGCCACCCTGGACCTGGACCGGCGTTCCCTGGGCGGCATCGCGCCGCTGGGCGAGGACGAGGTGCTCAGCCCCGACCACACCCCGGCGACGATCACCGACAAGATCACGGCGATCGTCACCGACCGCACGCCCCGCTGGTGGTACCTCGCGTTCGGGATCACGCTGATGGTGCTGGGGATGTTCCTGACCGCCGTGAGCTGGCTGTTCTGGAAAGGCACGGGCGTCTGGGGCATCAACATCCCCAACGGCTGGGGCTTCGCGATCATCAACTTCGTGTGGTGGATCGGCATCGGGCACGCCGGCACCCTGATCTCGGCGATCCTGCTGCTGCTGCGCCAGAACTGGCGCACCTCGATCAACCGCATGGCCGAGGCGATGACCCTGGGCGCGGTCGCCTGCGCCGGGATGTTCCCCGTCCTGCACCTGGGCCGGCCCTGGCTCGCCTACTGGCTGCTGCCGTATCCGAACACCATGGGCCTGTGGCCGCAGTTCCGCAGCCCGCTGATCTTCGACGTCTTCGCGGTCTCGACCTATGCCACGGTGTCGCTGCTGTTCTGGTTCACGGGCCTGATCCCGGACCTGGCCACGATGCGGGACCGGGCCAAGACGCGGCTGTCGCGGGTGGTGTACGGCTTCCTGTCGCTCGGCTGGCGCGGCTCGATCCGCCACTGGAACAACTACGAGAGCGCCTATCTGCTGCTCGCCGGCCTGGCGACGCCGCTGGTGCTGTCGGTCCATACCGTGGTGAGCTTCGACTTCTCGATCGGCATCGTCCCCGGCTGGCACTCGACCATCTTCCCGCCCTACTTCGTGGCCGGCGCCATCTTCGACGGTTTCGCGATGGTGCTGACGCTGCTGCTGCCGCTGCGCGCCGCCTTCGGCCTGCACGACATGGTCACCGAGCGTCATCTCCACGCCATGGCCAAGGTGATGCTGGCCACCGGCATGATCGTTTTCTACGGTTACCTGATCGAGATCTTCTTTGCCTGGTACAGCGCCAGCAACTACGAGTGGTTCATGATGCGGAACCGCATCGGCGGCCCGTACAAGTGGTTCTGGGCGGCGCTCATCGTGTGCAACGGCCTGATCCCGCAGCTGCTGTGGAAGAAGAGCATCCGAGTCAACGTGGTGGCGCTGTGGTCGATCTCGATGGTGATCAACGCCGGCATGTGGCTCGAGCGCTTCGTCATCATCATCACCAGCCTGCACCGCGAGTTCCTGCCCTCGGAGTGGGGCATGTACCGCGGCACCATCTGGGACTGGATGACCTTCGCCGGCACGCTCGGGGTCTTCATGTTCCTGATGCTCTTGTTCGTCCGCTTCCTGCCGATGATCGCCATGTCCGAGATGCGCTCCCTGACGCCCGGCAGCGGCAGCCACGGCTCGGCGGAGGAGCCCGCATGACCAGAACCCGGAAATCGGACGCCATCGACTACGACGACACCCTGGCTGCCGGCGACCACGGGCGGCTGTACGGCACGATGGCGGAGTTCGCCACCGCCGACGGGCTGCTGGCGGCGGCCCACGCGGCGCGCGCGGCGGGCTACACCAAGGTGGACGCCTACACCCCGTACCCGATGGAGGCGGTGGTCGAGGCGCTCGAGGTGCCGCGCTCCAAGATGCCGCTGGTGGTGCTGTGCGGCGGCATCATCGGCGGCCTCACCGGCTTCCTGCTGGCCTACACGACGCAGGTCTTCATCTACCCGTGGAACATCGGCGGCCGCCCCTACAACAGCTGGCCGGCCTTCATCGTGCCGACCTTCGAGTGCACCATCCTGTTCGCGGCGCTGTCGGCGGTGATCGGCATGATCGCGCTCAACGGCCTGCCGCAGCCTTATCACCCGGTATTCAACGTCGACAGGTTCGCGGAGCGCGCCTCGAGCGACCGCTTCTTCCTGGTCATCGAGGCGGTGGACCCGAAGTTCGATCGCGGCGAGATCCGCCGCTTCCTCTCCGGCCTCAATCCCAGCGAGGTGTCCGAAGTTGATCTCTGACCGACCGACGAGGAGAGCCCAGAGGGGAATGCCGCTCGTGCTGCTCCTGCTGCCGCTGCTGCCGGCATCGGCCGGCTGCCGCCACGACATGCAGAACCAGAACAAGATGCGGCCCTACCGCGAGAGCACCTTCTTCCCGGACGGCGCCTCGGCGCGGCCGCTGCCGGCCCACACCGTGGCGCGCGGCGACCTGCGCGCCGACGAGAGCTTCTACTCCGGCGTCCGCGGCGGCAAGCCGGTGGCCGACGTCCCCTTCCCGGTGACCCGTGAGGTGCTGCTGCGGGGCGAGCAGCGCTATGACGTCTTCTGCTCCCCCTGCCATGGCCGGGTGGGAGACGGCCTCGGCATGATCGTCACCCGCGGCTACAAGAAACCGCCCTCGTTCCACAGCGAGCAGCTGCGCAACGCCCAGGTCGGCTGGTTCTTCAGCGTCATGACCCAGGGCTTCGGCGTCATGCCGAGCTACGCCGCGCAGGTGCCGGTGGCCGACCGCTGGGCGATCGCCGCTTACATCCGCGCCCTGCAGTACAGCCAGAACGCCCGCCTGGCCGACCTGCCGGAGGCGACGCGGCAGCAGCTCGCCGGCGATCTGTCGGCTCCTGCGGCGGCCCCCCAAAAACCCGGCGCCGGCGCGCGGCCGCCAGAGCCCGCGGCGCCGGCGCCGCCGGCACGGCCCCAGACGAACGAGGTCCCATGAGCAGCGGCCACAGCAACGTCCCCGTCGTGCCTCGCCTCGATGCGGATGCGTTCGCCGCGCCGCCGGCCGTCGACCGCTTGCAGCGGCTGGGCCTGTCGATCTGCGTCATCGGGCTCGTCGCCAGCGTCGCCGGTTTCCTGATCAGCCCCGACTACTTCTACCGCGCCTACCTGGTGGGCTGGGTCTACTGCGTCGGCATCGCCTTCGGCTCGCTCGCCCTGGCGATGATGAACCACCTGGTCGGCGGCGGCTTCCTGCTGGTGGTGCGGCGCCAGCTCGAGGCGGCGACCCGCACCATCCCGGTGCTGCTGCTGGCGGCGGTGCCGCTGTTCTTCTGGCTGCCGCGCCTTTACGCATGGGCTGACCCGGCGAAGGTGAAGGTCGATGCGATGCTGCAGTGGAAGACGCACTCGTACCTCACGCCATGGGGCTTCGTCGTCCGCCTGGTGCTCTACTTCGCCATCGCCTGGGTGCTCACCCACCTGATCAACCGCATGTCGCTCGAGCAGGACCGCACCGCCGACGCCGGCCTGGCGCGCCGCATGCGGATGGTCTCGGGGCCGGGGATCGTCATCTACTGCCTGGCGGCGACCTTCGCCTCGGTCGACTGGCTGATGTCGATCGAGTCGCACTGGTCGTCGACCATGTACGGCTTCTACCTGATCGTCAGCCAGGCGCTGTCGGGATTGACCTTCACCATCGTCATCGCGTTCTTCCTCTCGCGCAGCGAGCCGATGGCGCCGTTGATGGTGCGGAAGCACTTCCACGACTATGGCAAGCTGTACCTGGCGCTGACCATGCTGTGGACCTACATCTGCTTCTCGCAGTTCCTGATCATCTGGGCGGGCAACTTGCCGGACGAGATCTTCTGGTATCGGCACCGCATCCTGAGCGGCTGGGGCGTCGTCGCGGGGATCGTGGTGTGGTGCCACTTCGCCTTGCCTTTCGCGCTGCTGCTGTCGCGCGACCTCAAGCGCCGCACGCGCTGGCTGGCGATGCTGGCCGGATGGATGCTGCTGATGCGCCTGGTGGACCTGTTCTGGCAGGTCGAGCCGGCCTACGTCGGCGCCACCGGCAGCCAGCGGCCGGAGATGGAATGGATGTACCTGGCGGTCCCCGCGGCGCTGTTCGGCGGCTGGCTCTGGCTCTTCGGCCGCCAGCTCAAGCAGCGTCCGCTGCTGCCGCTGCACGACCCGCAGATCGCGGAGGTGGTGCGCACATGACCGACGGCCATCACGGCGAGCTCCATCCCGGCCATCACGGCGAGTTCCATCCCGGCGATCACGCCCACGAGCACGAGCCGCATCCGCCGGCGCCCGGCCCGCACCCCGCCGATTCGGAGGAGTTCGACGCCGAGATCAACATCCGCGCGATCCTCTGGACCACGGTCGGGGTGGTCGCCATCTGCATCGTGTCGGTCGTCGCCATGTGGGGGATGTTCGTCGGCTTCGACGCCTTCGACCGGCGTCACGCCGCGCCGCCGTCGCCGATGGCCAAGGAGAAAGGCCAGCCGGAGGCCCTGGAACCGCGCCTGCAGGCGGCGCCCACCGACGACATGGTCAAGATGAGCGACGCGGACGAGCTGCGGCTGCGCCACGCCGGCTGGATCGACCAGGCGCAGGGGACGGTGCGGGTGCCGATCGACGTGGCCATCGACGTGCTGGCCGCGCGCGGCCTGCCCAAGGTCACCACCCCGCCGCTCGCCGAGATGGCGGCGCACGGCTCGACCGCCGACGACGGCCGGCCGCCCACCGACCAGCCCAGCCCCGGCACGCTGCTGCCGCCGCCCGGCCTGGGCATCGGCAACATCGGGCCGCCGTCGGCGGGCGCCGGCCAGCTGCCGGCCCCGGCGATGCCCGAGCCTGCGACCCAGAAGCCGGCTCCGGCGCCCGGGCGGCAGCCAGCGCTTCCATCTCAGCCACCGGCGCCGCGCCTGCCTAGCCTGCCGCCGCCGCCGCCGCCGGGAGGGATGCCTTGATGCGCAGCGGGTCCATGCTGCGAGCGATCGCCGCCGGTGCCGGTGTCGCGCTGGCGTCGTGCGTCGCTGGCGGCCTCGCCGCCGGCGCGGCGCTCGCGCAGCCGGCCCAGCCGTCGCCGGCGCCGCAGCCGTCGAGCTTCATGCAATATGGCCTCGCCCCGGCGGCGCCGGGCACGGCGAGCGGGCAAGGGGCGCCGGCCGGCATGCCGAGCCCCTTCCAGCGCATCGGCTTCGACCAGAGAGTCGGCGAGCGCGTGCCGGCGGAGCTGGTCTTCCGCGACGAGACGGGGCGCCCGGTGCGCCTCGGCAGCTACCTCGGCAAGAAGCCGGTGGTCCTGGCCCTGGTGTACTTCCAGTGCCCGATGCTCTGCCCGCTGACCTTGAACGGCCTCGTCCGCAGCCTCAAGGGCATGAGCTTCGACGCCGGCCACGAGTTCGAGGTGGTGGTGGTGAGCTTCGACCCGCGCGAGACGCCGGCCATGGCGGCCGCGGCCAAGCGCGACGCGGTGCACGGCTACGGCCGGCCCGAAACGGCGGCCGGCTGGCACTTCCTGACCGGCGGCGCCGAGCCGATCCGGCGGCTCACCCAGGCCGTCGGCTTCCGCTACTTCTGGGATTCTCGAGCGCGGCAGTTCGCCCACCCCGCCGGCATCGTGCTGCTCACCCCGCAGGGCGCGGCCTCGCGCTACCTGTATGGCATCGAGTTCCCGCCGCGCAACGTCCGGCTGGGGCTGGTGGAGGCGGCCAGCAACCGCATCGGCTCGCCGGTCGACCAGGTGCTGCTGTACTGCTTCCACTACGACCCGGTGCAGGGGAAGTACAGCGCCGCCACCCTCAACATCGTCCGCCTCAGCGCGATCCTGTGCGTGGTGGGCCTGGGCACGATGATCGCGCTGCTGCTGCGGCGCGAGCACCGGGGCCAAAATCCCTTGGGGACTGCCTGATATGCGGTCGTTACCGTTCTTCCCGGAGCAGGCCACGGCGACGGCGCGCGAGGTGGACGCCATGTTCGCCGTCTGGCTGGCGGTCAGCCTCTTCTTCACCGCGCTGATCGCCGTCCTCATCGTGGTCTTCATGGTGCGCTACCGGCGCCGCCACCCCGACGAGGTGGGCAAGAGCGAGCACGCCGGACCCTGGCTCGAGGTCCTCTGGTCGGTGGTGCCGCTGTTCATCATGCTGGGGATGTTCGCCTGGGGCGCCCGGCTGTTCTTCCTCCAGCACCAGGCGCCGCCGGACGCGATCGAGTACTGGGCGACCGGCAAGCAGTGGATGTGGAAGTTCGAGCATCCCAACGGCAACCGCGAGATCAACCATCTGCACATCCCGGTGGGCCAGACGGTCAAGCTGACGATGACCTCCGAGGACGTCATCCACAGCTTCGGCGTCCCGGCCTTCCGCCTCAAGCAGGACGTCAACCCCGGGGCCTACACCAGGGTGTGGTTCCGCCCCGACCGCATCGGCACCTACCACCTGTTCTGCGACCAGTACTGCGGCGCCGAGCACTCGCGCATGGTGGGCAGCATCGTGGTGATGTCGGCCGAGGACTACGCCGCCTGGCTGGCCGGCGGCCCCGGCGGCGGCCAGTCGCCGGTGGCGGTCGGCGCCCAGCTGTTCCAGAGCCTTGCGTGCATCACCTGCCACGAGATGGGGCCGGGCTGGATGGCGCGCGGGCCCAGCCTGCAGGGGGTCTACGGCCACCAGGTGCCACTCGAGGGCGGCGCCACGGTGCTGGCCGACGAGGCCTATCTCCGGGAGTCCATCCTGCTGCCGGCGGCGAAAGTGGTCAAGGGATGGCAGCCGATCATGCCGACCTACCAGGGGCAGGTCAGCGAGGAGCAGCTGATCGACCTGATCGCCTATCTCAAGACCCTGGGCAATGCGCCGGCCATGGGCACCGGCGCCGTGAATCCGCCCGGCACGTCCAGCCCGATGACCGGCGGACCGGCAGGCTCGATGCCCGCCGCCGCGGGCCCGACGAGAAGGTAGAGCCGAAATCATGAACAGCAATTCCACGGACCTCGACTTCGACGAGATCGCCCGCCAGCGTCCCAGCTACCTGCACGACGGCTACGGCTGGAAGTCGTGGCTGCTGACCAAGGACCACAAGCGGATCGCGATCCTCTACCTGATCTCGATCACCGTCTTCTTCGCCCTCGGCGGCATCTTCGCCATGCTGATCCGCCTCGAGCTGCTGACGCCGGAGGGCGATCTGGTGCAGGCGGCCACCTACAACCGGCTGTTCACCATGCACGGCGTCATCATGGTGTTCTTCTTCCTGGTGCCGTCGATCCCGGCCACCCTGGGCAACTTCTTCGTGCCGCTGATGATCGGCGCGAAAGACCTGGCCTTCCCGCGCATCAACCTGCTCTCCTGGTACATCTACGTGCTGGGCGGGGGCTTCACCCTCTGGGCGCTGATCCACGGCGGCGTCGACACCGGCTGGACGTTCTATACGCCGTTTTCGACCCACTACTCGAACGGCTACGTGGTGTCGACGGCGATCGGCGTGTTCATCGCCGGCTTCTCGTCCATCCTGACCGGCCTCAACTTCATCGTCACCGTCCACCGCATGCGGGCGCCGGGCATGACCTGGTTCCGGCTGCCGCTGTTCATCTGGTCGAACTACGCCACCAGCCTGATCATGATCCTGGGCACGCCGGTGATCGCGGTGACCCTGATGATGGTCGCCGTCGAGCGGACACTGAACCTCGGGCTCTTCGATCCGCGGCTGGGCGGCGACCCGATCCTGTTCCAGCACCTGTTCTGGTTCTATTCCCACCCGGCGGTCTACATCATGGTGCTGCCCGGCATGGGAGTGATCAGCGAGCTGATCGCCGCCTTCTCCCGCAAGCGCGTGTTCGGCTACCCGGTGGTCGCGTTCTCCAGCATGGGCATCGCGGTGCTCGGCTTCCTGGTCTGGGGCCACCACCTGTTCGTGACCGGCGAATCGGTCTACGCCGCCACCGTGTTCTCGCTGCTGTCGATGCTGGTGGCGGTGCCCTCGGCGATCAAGGTGTTCAACTGGACGGCGACGCTCTACGAAGGCTCGGTGTCGTACGAGACGCCGATGCTGTATGCCCTGGGCTTCATCGGTCTGTTCACCATCGGCGGCCTGACCGGGGTGATGATCGCCACCCTGGGCATCGACCTGCACCTGCACGACACCTACTTCATCATCGCCCACTTCCATTACGTGATGGTGGGCGGCACGATCATGGCCTACCTGGGCGGCTTGCACTACTGGTGGCCGAAGATGACCGGCAAGATCTACCCAGTCTTCGCCTCGCGCCTGTCGGCGCTGCTCATCTTCGTCGGCTTCAACCT
>DASZHY010000430.1:0-2794 GCA_035949675.1 Thermoanaerobaculia bacterium | reverse complement strand
CTGCCGCCGCTGCACGGCTCGTTCAGCATCAGCCGCCCGCTGGTCACCGCGGGGCTGGCGCTGCTGGTGGCGGTGCTCCTGCTCCAGAACGGCGAGAGCGGCGGCATGGCGCCGCTGATCCCGAAGCTGCCCCCGGGAACGCCCGAGTTCCTGGTCAGCGAGGCCTTCGGCGACCCGCCGCCGGTGCTGCCCCAGACCACCAGCGAGGTGGCGGGGCGGGTGTTCGAGTGGCGAGACGACGTCTGGGTGCAGCGCGGCGTCGACGCCAGGCCGGCCGGCCTGGCGCGCGCGGTGGCGTCCGGCAGCGCCGCCGGCCGCCTGCTGCTGGCCGAGCTCTCGGACCTCGACGTGTTGCTCGCCGACGGCTCGCGGGTCGTGCTGCGCTACAACTACGAGACCCTCGAGATCTGGAACGGCTCCGCTCCCGACTCGCCGCCGCCGCCGCTCAGCGGTAAGGGGTGATCGCCCGCACGGTCCAGCTCTCGCCGCCCAGGTCGATCTCGGCGCCGACCGCTTTGTCGAGCAGCTTCTTGCCGAGGTCGGACTCGTAGGACAGGACGTCCTGCTCGGGGTGGCTCTCCCAGGGCCCCAGCACCGTGATGACGCGCTGCCGGCCGTCTTGCCCGACCAGGTGGGCGCGAGTGCCGATGCGCACCCCGGAGACGTCCACCGCGGCAGGGTCGATGGGCCGCACGCGCCCGAGCTCGGCGTTGAGCGCCGCGGCGCGGGAGTTGAGGAACTCGTGGCGCTGGCGGGCGGCCTTGTACTCGAAGTTCTCGCGCAGGTCGCCCATGGCGCGCGCCTCCGCGATGGCCTTGCGGTTGGCCGGGATGTCGACGGTCATGATGTGGTGCAGCTCGGCCTGCTTGGCCGCGATCGACTCCGCGGTGGCGTAGAGCGGCACCGCGGTCTCGCGCCGCAGCGACTGGAACCGCAGCTCGAGCGCCGCGACCAGCTGGTCGCGCTGGTAAGGCTCCAGGGCGGCCGCCCGCCGCACGGCGTCCTCGGCCTGCGGCGCCTGCTCCTCGGTGAGATGGTTGAACAACCGCGGCACCGTCGAGCCCGACTCTGCCAGCACCAGCAAACGCTGCCGGAAGGGCGCGAACTCGTCGCGGTTGAGACTGCCCAGGAGCTGCTGCAGCAGCCGCAGGGGATTGCGGGCGCGCAGCTCCTCGTCGACCGCGGCGCGCTCGGCCAGCCAGGCGAAGGCCGCGGGCTGGCGGTGCGGCTGCGTCAGCAGGCCGTCGATGAAGCGCTCGAGCTCGCGCGGCGCGCCGGTCGCGAGGCCGCCCGCCAAGGTGTCGAGGGCGCGCGGGTCGGTCTCCCGCGTCATGGCGTCGCGATAGACCGCCGGCCAGTCGTCGCGGCGCTCTCGCACCATCAGGTAGGCCCGCTCGCGCAGCAGCCGGTCGTCGATGCCTTCGAACAATCGGCCCAGCGCGCCGGTGTCGAGCCCGGCGAGCAGCGCCTCGGGCGACCAGGCGGCGCCCGCTGCCGCCGCGAGATGCTCCGGCACCCCGCCGCTGCGCTCGAGCCCGAACCAGATCTCCCACGCCAGGCCGGGATCGCCGTCCTCGACCGCGGCCGCGGCGAGCTCGCCCAGGTCCGCCGCCATGCGGTCGCGCAGCGCGCGGTCGCGTCCGCCCTCGCGCCGCAGCAGCTCGAGCTTGCGCCGCGGCTCGGCGCGGTCGAAAGCGCGCCAGACGCTGTCCTGGGCGTCGCCGCTGCTTTCTGCCCAGGTATAGGTCTGCCGCGCGGCTCCCCGCGCGGTGCCGCTGGCCAGCACCTGCGGGTGCTTTCTCGCGGCGCCCCACCAGGAGGTCCACTGCATCTCGCCCACGATCCCCGACAACACCTCGCGGATCTCGCCGGCGGTGAGCGGGCGGTCGAAGCTCTGCAGGGTGATCTGCAGCAGCTCCGGCGGGCTGGCCGCCTTGAGCCCGGCCGGATCCTCGAGCTTGCGCCGCAGCACGTGCGCCGGCGCCAGCGGACGCAGCAGCTTGGCGGCGGCCTTGAAGCCCACCATCAGGCCGCGATGGCGCTCGAAATCGACCTTGAAGCTCTCGAGGCCGAGGTTGGCCTCGACCACCCGGCCGACACCCTTGCCCTCCATCGCCACCACCGTGCCGACGTCGAAGGCGAGCAGGCTCTCCAGGCGATCGACCTTCTCCCAGGTCTTGGGCAGGTCATGAGTGGCGCGATGGAGCCCCGCCGCCTCGGCCAGCCCCTTGAAGGTCGAACGGTCGCCGTACAGCTTGGTGAGGGTCGAGGTGATGGCGGAGTGGACCTTGTCAGCCGGCAGCAGCAGGGTGCCGGCGCGGCGCAGCAGCTCGAGCCGCAAGGCCCAGCGCCCCTCGCGCAGCTGCTCGTCGAGCATCTCGAGCAGCACCCGCGCGCGCTTGTCCTCGCCGTTGCCGGCCAGCGCGCGCGCCACGCCGACGAAATAGTCGAGATCGGCAGGATCCGCCTCGAGGCGCGTCAGCCACTCGTTCTCGACGCCGTCGAAGTCGCCTTTCGCCAGTAGGTTCTGGGTGGTGCGGGAGATCGCCATGCGGAAGAGGAAGATACCAGAAGACGGGATTCATTCTATAAGCTGGTCCGCGATGTCCGACGACGGGCGAGAGGAGCGCTGGGCGGAGGGCCGGCCGGCCCAGCCGGCCCAGCCGGCCCAGTCGGCAATATCGGGTGCGCCACGAGACCTGCCACCGGATCCGGCGCAGACCTTCGAGCTCGAGCGCCGCCTCCGCGAGGCCGGCACCGAAGAGCTGCTGGCGCTGGTCCGCGAGCAGGCGCC
>DASZHY010000429.1:0-38747 GCA_035949675.1 Thermoanaerobaculia bacterium | reverse complement strand
CGAGGCGGCGGCCGAGGAGGCGCAGCCGCCCGCCGGCGAGCAGCGCCCGCGCCGCCCGCCGTGCCGCCGGTGCGCCGCCGCGCTTGGCGGCCCAGCGCAGCAGGTCGGTCCACAGCAGCTCCGGGTGCACGGCGCCGGCATCGCTTCCCCGGCGGCGACCGGCGTCTTCGCAGGGGTCGCCGGTAGCGCCGGCACCGGCGCGGCGGCCGCGCCGCCGGCCCCCTTCGCCCTGGATGGTGGCGCCGTGGTGGTGAATCACCTCGAACTCCGGCACCACGGCCACCGTCCAGCCTGCCTGGCGCGCCCGCAGGCAGAAGTCGAGGTCCTGGGCGTAGAACCCGAAGCCCTCGTCGAGCGGGCCGACCTGCTCCCACACGTCGCGGCGGATTGCCATGGCGGCGCCGGTGACCCAGGCGACGGCGGCGGTGCGCCGGCCGCTGGCAGGCCGCCAGCGGCGGTAGAGCGGCGCCCGCCCGAGCAGCTCGGGGAGGCCGCTCGCCAGCGCGAACAGCCAGGCCGCCTTGGGCTCGCCGCCGCCGCTCCATTGGGGGGTGCCGTCCGGATAGCGCAGCGCCGCGCCGGCGACGCCCAGGCGCGGCTCGGCGGCGAAGCGCGCCAGCAGCGCGACAAGGCCGGAACCGTCGCCGCCCACCTCGGCGTCGCTGTTGAGCAGCAGCAGCACGCCGCCCGCCGCCGCCTGAAGCCCCCGGTTGGCGGCGCGGGTGAAGCCGGCCTGCTGATCGAGCCTGAGCAGCCGCACGTCCGGGTGGCGGGCCGCGACGGCTGCGCCGATGCCGTCGTCACCGGCGTCGTCGACCAGCACCACCTCGAGCGCCGCCAGCTCCGGCCGCGCCGCGGCCGCCGCGGCGAGCGCTGCCAGGCAGGCGAGAGTCAGCTCCCGCGTGTTGCGGCTGGGAACGACGACCGAGAGCGCCGGCCCGGCGGCGGTCACACCGCGGTGGCGGCGCCGCCCGCTTGGCGCGCCGGCGATGCACCGCTCGCCGGCAGCGCGTCGTTTACCGGCAGCGCCGGCAGGGCACCGCTCGCCGGCAGGTCGCGGCCGGCGGCGCTTGCCGGCAGCGCCCCCATGGCCGACAGGCGGGCGATGATTCTCTCTGCCGCGGCTTCCCAGGTCCAGCGTGCCGCCATCTCGCGGGCCGCCGCCTGGCCGCGCGCGCGGGCCTCGTCGCGGTGCTCGTAGAGGTGCCGCAGCAGGAAGCGCAGGTGCTCGGGATCCGGGTCGGCCCAGCGAAAGCCGTCGTAGTACGGGCACTTGGCCCGCGCCGGCACGACCTTGCGGACGCGCAGGGGATAGGCGTTGCCGGGGTGCACGAACTCCTGATGGGCGCCCCAGTCGGTGGCGATGGTGGGCAGCCCGCAGGCCATCGCCTCCATCAGCGGCATGTTCCAGCCCTCGCCGTGGCTCACCGACACGAAGGCGTCGGCCGAACGGTAGAGCGCTCCCAGCTGGTAGTGCGGGAACTCGAGGT
Organism: Thermoanaerobaculia bacterium; assembly: GCA_035949675.1. Lineage (GTDB taxonomy): Bacteria > Acidobacteriota > Thermoanaerobaculia > Multivoradales > UBA5704 > JASLEW01. The sequence continues at coordinate 37,257 of DASZHY010000429.1, read as the reverse complement.
TGAACAGGTAGGCGACCCTGCCGCCCGCGGCGCGCAGGCGCAGCCGCCGGATCTCCTCTTTGACACGGACCCCGGGGTCCCGGTTGATCACCTTGCACAGCAGGCGCACCGGCTCGTGCGCGCCGAACTCGTCGTTGAAGGCACGCAGCAGCAGCCCCGGCTCCTTGCGCTCCCCCCACTCGAAGAGCGCCAGGAACACGTACTCGCCGGCGGGATTGGAAAAGGACGCGATGCGGGGATTGAAATAGCGGACGTCGACGCCGAGCGGCACCACGTGGATCGGCCGCTTCAGGCCGCTGTCGAGGAAGCCGCGGCGGTTGAACTCGCTCGGCACCCAGACCTCGTCCATGCGGTTGGCTTGCTCCACCCATTGGCGCGGGAAACCGTCCACCTCGAGCATGGTGAAGCCGATCTTGCGGCGCCCCTGGTTGCGCGCGAAGACGTCGCCCTGGCCGTAGACGACCGAGACCTGGGGAGATCGGGGCTTGGCCCGGCCGCGGATGACGTTCAAGCGGTAATCGCCGCTGGCCTCGGGCTCGACCGGCGGGAACACGGTCTTCGGGCCGTAGACGTAGCGATACACCGTCCGCACTCCCTGCTCGTCGAGGGCGCGCAGCAGCTCGCGGCAGCTCATCGCATAGCCGGTCGGGAAGTTCATGATCGATTGCCAGAGCAGCTGGCAGCGGTAGCGCCCGTCCAGCTCGCGCTGCCACTTGCGGCGGAAGATCTCGCGGCTGCCCTGGAACAGCTCCATCAAGGCCCGGTCGTCGCCGCGGGTCGAGCCATGCTCGTCGTGGATCAGCGTCACCTCGCCGCAGAGCAGGGTCTTCCACCCCGCGTGCCGCGCCCGCAGGCAGAAGTCCGTGTCCTCGAAGTAGCTTTCGAAGTCGAGCGCCAGAGGGCCGATGGCGTCGAGCACCTCGCGCCGGATGTAGGCGCAGGCGAAGACGATGCCCTCGACCTCCTCGATGCCGGCGTGCTGGCCGACGTCGCGCTCGAGCGACCCCACCTGCTGTCCCCAGAGGGTGTCCGGCATGATGTAGGTGCCGGCGTGGAGCAGGCGGCCGTCGGGCAGCACCATGCGGCAGCCGACCACCCCGACGTCGGGCGCCGAGTGAGCGCAGGCGGCGAGGCGGCGCATCCAGTCGCGCTGGGTGAACTCGAGGTCGTTGTTGAGCAAGACGACGTCGGAGCCTGGTGCCGCCGCGGCGATGCCGGCGTTGTTGCCGCGCACGAAGCCGGCGTTGCTCGGCAGCCGCAGGGTCCGCACCCAGGGGATCCCCTGCAGGCGCTCCGGGGTCTCGTCGGTCGAGCCGTTGTCGACCACCACCACCTCGGCGCCCTCGAGATCGGTCGCGGCCAGCGTCTCGAGGCAGCGCTCGGTGAGCTGCCACTGGTTCCAGGCCAGGACGATCAGGGTGATGCGCGGCCCGCTCATCGGGACGTCCGCAAGGGTCCAGCGGGGCCTGCCGGCCCGGACGGCCGCTCCGGATGCAGCGAGTACCAGAGGGCCTCCAGGGTCGCCGGCACGTCGGCCACGGTCAGCTCACGGGTCTCATGCCAGTACCCCGGCTCGTAAGCGATCTGCGGCAGCGGCGGCAAGCCGGCCGCCACGCGGGCCCATTGCACGAGGTCGCGCGGGCAGAGAAGGCGCTGCAGCACCTGCAGCTCTCGAGAGCGGCGCTCGAGGGCGGCCTCCAGGGCCGCTACCTGTCCTTCGAGCCGGGCGATCCGCAGCTCGCTGCTGCTGTCGCTGGCGGGGGCGGGGGCGGCCGCCGGCGGCGCCGGAGTCACCAAGCTCGCCCCACCGCCCCCCTCAGGCGCTGGGTCAGGCGCCAGGCGCGGGAGCGCTGAACGGCGTCGTGAAAGGCCCTCAGATGGTCGACCTCGCGCCGCAGCTCGTCGACGCCGAGCGACGGCCGGTCCGGGCCCGCCGCCGGCTCGCAGTGCGGCTCGTCGTGGCCCAAGAGGAGATGGCTCAGGCGCTCTTCGCGGCCGGCGAGCTCGCGCTCGCGCAGCTGGCGATCGAAAGCCTCGCCTTGCTCGCGGCCGAGCTGCCGCTCGGTGGTCACTCGGTGGTCGTTGGGTGCCATCGTGGGTGCCGTCGTGGGTGCCATCGCGGGTGCCGTCGTGGGTGCCATCTCTGCTGCCTGCTCGTTGGCGCCCGTGCCTCGTGCCTGCAAGACGTCTACCGCCTGGGGCGGTTCCGACTGGACGGATCAGCGATCGGCGATCGACCGCATGGCCGCGGCCGCTCACTTGAGGCGGCTTGGTGCGGTCACTATACTACGTAGGCCCGTTCCAGCATGCAACCGGATCGAGGATCAATTGAACGCTGAGCCCCGCCTCGATCCCTCGCCCCTGCGTGCGCAAAAGATCTGTGTGGTGATGCCGGCCTACAACGCCGAGAAGACGCTCGAGCGCACCTATCACGACCTCCCCCGCGACTGGGTCGACGACGTGGTGCTGGTGGATGACGCCAGCCGTGACCGCACCGTCGCGGTGGCGCGCGAGCTGGGCGTCCACACCGTCGTTCACCCGCGCAACCGCGGCTACGGCGCCAACCAGAAGACCTGCTATCGCGAGGCGCTGGCGCGGGGGGCCGCGATCGTGGTGATGGTGCATCCCGATCACCAGTACGATCCGCACTACGTTCCCGAGCTGGTGCGGCCGCTGCTGGCCGGCGAGTGCGACGCGGTGTTCGGCAGCCGCATGCTGGGCGGCCGCCCGATCGAAGGCGGCATGCCGAAATGGAAATATCTGGCCAACTTGTTCCTGACCGCTGCCGCCAACGCGGCATTCTACGTCTTCCTTTCCGAGTATCACTCGGGGCTGCGCGCATACAGCCGGCGCTATCTCGAAGCGGTCGACCTCGAGGCCAACTCGGACGATTTCGTGTTCGACACCGAGATCATCGCCCAGGGGGTCTATAAAGGAATGCGCATCCGCGAGATCCCGATCGCAACACGGTACTTCGCGGAGGCGTCGCAGATCGGCTTCTGGCGCAGCGTGCGCTACGGCTTTGCCGTGCTCGGCGTCCTCCTCACCTACAAGCTGCACGTCAAGGGGCTGCGCAGCTCCCCGCTGTTCCACTGAGCGGTCATCGCAGCCAGGGCAGCCATGGACGAAGACGTCTCGGGCCTGAAGCTCTCGGCCGTCATCCCGGTCTACAACGAGCGCTACCTGGTGCGCGAGCTGGTGCACCGCGTGCTCGCGGTGTCCGCCCCGGAGATCCGCGAGCTCGAGCTGATCATCGTCGACGACGGCTCCACGGACGGCAGCCTGGAGATCGTGCGCGAGCTGGCGCGCGAGCACCCCGACCGCATCCGCCTGTACGAGCAAGGCAGGAACCAGGGCAAGGGCGCCGCCATCCGCCGCGGCATCGCCGCGGCGACCGGCGACCTGGTGATCTTCCAGGACGCCGATCTCGAGTACGACCCGCGCGACTATGGCCGCCTGGTGCGGCCGTTCCTCGAAGACGGCGCGGACGTCGTCTATGGCTCGCGCTTCCTGCCCAGCGACCGCCGGCGCGTGCTCTACTTCCGGCACACGCTCGGCAACCGCTTCCTGACCCTGCTCAGCAACCTGTTCACCGATCTCAACCTGACCGACATGGAGACCTGTTACAAGGTTTTTCGCGCGCCGTTGATCAAGTCGCTGCCGATCCGCTCGCACGACTTCGCGATGGAACCCGAGATCACCGCCAAGGTGGCGAAACGCGAGTGCCGGCTGTTCGAGGTGCCGATCAGCTATCTGGGCCGCACCTACCGCGAGGGCAAGAAGATCGGTATGAAGGACGCGTGGAAGGCGCTGCGCGCCATCGTCCGCTTCTGGCTGATCGACGATCTCTATGCGGAGGACGAGTACGGATCGCACATCCTGCACAGCCTCGAGCGCGCCCAGCACTTCAATCGCTGGATGGCGGAGGCGATCGCGCCGCACATCGGCGCGCGGGTGCTCGAGATCGGCGCCGGCATCGGCAACATCACCACCGAGCTGCTGCCGCGCGACCTGTACGTGGCGAGCGACATCAATCCGCACTACCTTTCCTACCTGCGCAACCTGGCCCTGGGCAAGCCCTATCTCGAGATCGACCGCATCGACGTCGCGGATGGCGCCGGCCTGGCGCGCTGGAGCGGGTGCTTCGATACGGTCGTCTGCCTCAACGTGCTCGAGCACGTGAGCGAGCCGCTTGCCGCGCTGCGCAACATGCGTTCGGCGCTGCGGCCCGGCGGGCGGTTGGTGCTCTACGTGCCGCAGGGGCCCTGGCTTTACTCGAGCCTCGACGAGGTGCTCGGCCACCGCTGCCGTTACCGCAAGGCGGAGCTGGCCGAGGAGCTGCGCCAGGCGGGCTTCGCGGTCGAGAGCTTGCGCGACTTCAACCGCGTCTCGGTGCCGGGCTGGTGGCTCAACGGGAAGCTCCTGCGCAAACGGGAGTTCGGCCGCCTGCAGCTCAAGCTCTTCAACATGCTGGTGCCGCTGCTGCGCAGCCTCGACCCGCTGATTCCCGCGCCGGGCTTAGGGCTCATCGCCACCGCCGTCCGCGAGGAGTAGGGCCGCCGCGAAGGCGCGCCGGCACGCCGGCACGACGACGGGCCGGCACGACGGCGCTGCCTGAAGACGACGGGGCGGGATCAGCGGAAGAACGTCACCGCGAACAGCGCGATCCCTGCCAGGCCCGCCACGATCGAGCCGTACCACACCCAGCGGCTGCGGCTGAGGGCGGCCACCGCCCCCAGGGCGATCGAGACCTGGAAGAGGGCGACGGCGTTGGCGTAGCCGTGGTGGGCATGGAGCAGATGATCGGCGTGGACCGAGCGCTCGTCGCGGCGGTGCTCGAGCTCACGGGCCTTCTCGTCGATCTGCTTCTGCTCGCCGCGGTAGCGGGCGGCCTCCTTGTCAAATTGCGGCGGCGGGGTCTTGCCGGCGGCGAGCCAGGCGCCGGGGGCCGTCTGCTGGATCTCCCGCTTGATGCCCTTAGCCTGGTAGTAGGCCCACTGGTCCGAGGCCAAGGCCTGGAAGGTGGTGGCCTCCGTCTTGGCCACCAGCGCCTCGTTGACGGTCGAGCCGGCGAGCAGCGCGGCGACGGCGGCGAAGGCCGCCAGGATGGCGGTGGTCAGGGCGATCTGCTTGAGGAAACTGCTGCCCTCGCGCTCGAGCTCCTCGGTGACCGACTCGCGTAGCTTTTCGGTTTCGATCTCGGGACCTTCGGGCATGGGCGGCGGGCTCCTTCGCCTGGTGCTTCGGTGTCAGGTCGGCGATCCGCTCGGCTAGCGGCTGCCGGCTGCCGGGATTCTAACCGAGCGCCGCGCGGCTTGCGCCGCCGTCGTCGTCGCCGGCGTCGTTCGCGTCGTTGGCGTCGTGGCCACCGGCTTCGCCGCGGCCGGATCGCAGCGAACGGCGGTGCTCGAAGAGGAAGCGCCGGCAGTCGACGGCGGGCAGCGGCGCGCTGAAGAAGTAGCCCTGGACCTCGTCGCAGCCCTGGCCGCGCAGCAGGCGCCACTGCGACTCCGTCTCGACCCCTTCGGCCACCACCCGGATGTCGAGGCTGTGCGCCAACGCGATCACCGCCGAGGCGATCTCGCGGCTGCTGCCGTCGTCGGTCAGCGAACGGATGAACGAGGCGTCGATCTTCAAGGTGTCGATGGGGAAGTTGCGCAGGTAGGAGAGCGACGAGTAGCCGGTGCCGAAATCGTCGATGGCAATGCGCACCCCGAGCTCCTTCAAACCCCGCAGCACCCCGAGGCTCTCCACGGCGTTCTGCATCGCCAGCGTCTCGGTGATCTCGAGCTCGAGGCAGGACGACGAGACCCCGGTCTCCCAGAGCACGTCCTTGACGCGCTCGATGAGGTCGGGGCGCTGGAACGGCCGCGCCGAGAGGTTCACGGCCAGCCGCAGCTCCGGCACGCCCTCTTCGTGCCAGGCCCGCACCTGGCGGCAGGCGGCCCCCAGCACCCACAGATCGAGCGGGTTCGACAGGCCGCTCATCTCGGCGATCCAGAGGAAGTCGGCAGGCAGCAGCAGGCCGTGCACCGGGTGCTGCCAGCGCAGCAGCGCCTCGACGCCCTCGATGCGGCCGGTATGGGCGTCGAGCACCGGCTGGAAATAGAGCAGCAGCTCGTCATTGGTCAGCGCTCGGCGCAGGTCGTTCTCGAGCGACAGCCGCTCCAAGGCATGGGCGTCCATCGCGGCGGCGTACAGCTGCAGAGCGTCGCGGCCGAGGGATTTCGCCTGGTACATGGCGACGTCGGCCTTCTTCAACAGCTCTTCCGGGTCGGCGCCGTCCTCGGGGAAGCGGCTGATGCCGAGGCTCGCGGTGGTAACGATTTCATGACCGTCGAGGTTGAACGGGCGGCGCAGCGAATCGAGCACCTTTTCTGCCAGCCGCACCATGTCGCGCTCGCCGGAGACGGCTGGCAGCAGCACGGCGAACTCGTCGCCGCCCAGCCGGGCAATGGTGTCGCCGGGGCGGAGGCTGCTGCGCAGGCGGTCGCCGACCAGGCGCAGCATCTCGTCGCCGCGGCGATGGCCCAGCGAGTCGTTGATGCCCTTGAAGCGGTCCAGATCGAGCACGAACACCGCCACGCCGAGGCCGGTGCCGCCGGTCCGCGCCATCGCCAGCCGCAGGTGCTCATGGAAGAGGTTGCGGTTGGCGAGCTCGGTCAAGCTGTCGTAGTAGGCGAGATGGGCGATCTGCTCGGAGGCCTGGAAGGCGCGCGAGCGCTCCTCCTCGAGCAGCCAGATCACCATGCCGATGCCCATCATTGCCTGCACCAGGAACTCGATCGGCGTGAGGTTGACCATCGCCGACTCGTAGCGCTGCAAGGCGGCAAGCCATGCAGGAGCCCATGATGGGGCAAAGACCGGCTGCAGCAGGAAGGCGCCAGCCAGGGCCGCAACCTGCAGCTGCCAGAGGCCATAGAAGGCGAAGGCGCTGCCCACCAGCCGCCGCCCCGGGCCCTCGGGGTGCAGCGAGGTGCGCAGCACGGCGGCGCCGGCGGCGGCGAAGGCGACGCCGGCGACCAGCGCCCGCAGGCCCATCCGCAGCGGCAACCGATTCGCGTCGGCAACCAGCAGGCTGGCGGCCACGGTGGCGGCCGCGGCGGCCGCCGGCAGGGCGAGACCGGCGACCAGGAGGCTGCGGGGCCGGCGGGAGACCTGGCGCCGGGTTGCCACCTCGTAAGTGCCGAGCAGCAGCAAGGCGACCTGGCAGTAGCTGCCGACCAGCGACGCGAGGGCTGCCGCCGGCGCCAGCCAGGATGCCGATGAGCGGCTGCCGGAGGCAAGCAGCTGGGCGGCGGCGGCGCCTCCCAGGTAACAGGCGAAGGCCCACCAGGACCAGGCCCAGTGGCGCAGGTATTCGCGGTGGTAGTGACGGTGGAAGCTGACCAGGACGAGGGCGACGACCACAGCGCCTACGGCCTGAGCCAGGTACCCCGTGACGACCACGAGAGGTAGATTGGTGGTCATAGAGAATTTTGCCGGTCAGTGTACCAGCTTCCAGCCCCCATGGAGCCCCATGAGACGAGGATGGACACGGGCACGAGAGGTTGGTGGGGAAGGGCGCGAGAAATGCGAGCTGGCGGTCCGGCAAGACGCCGGCGCCCGGAGCTGTACGGCGGAGGCCGGCAGAAGTTTCATAGTTTCTTCGCGGCGAGTGCGAGGGGTGGGCGGGGCCGCCGGCCGGGGCGCTGATAGACTCCCCGCGCCTGTCGCCGCCGCGGCCCCCGGAGTGAGGTTGAAGGAAGGTTGAACGAGGTGAAAATGAGGACGTCCGCCGCTGCCCTCGCTGCCGGTTGCCTGCTGGCTGTCGCCGGCGCCGCCGCCGCACCGGCCGACCCGCCGGCGGCTGACGCTGCCGCGGCCCATGAGTCCCAAGGCGGCCATGCCGCCGCCGCGGCGGCCCAGAGTGGCGGCCATGGGCCGTTGCCGACGATCGCCGTCCAGGTCGCCGGCATGGAGAGGCGCGCCGGCCTGCTCGACCTCTACGTCGATCGCCGGCACGGCAAGGTGTGGCTGCGGGTGCCGCCGCCCAGCGGCCCGGGCGGCGAGGTGGCAAGCTATCTCTACGCCGAGGGGCTGGTCAGCGGCCTGGGATCGAACCCGGTGGGGCTCGATCGCGGGCAGGTCAACGAGGCGCGGGTGGTGACCTTGCGCCGGCTGGGCGGGAAGGTGCTGGTCGAGATGCAGAACCTGCGCTTCCGCGCCCTCGGCGGCGACGCCGCGGAGCGGCGGGCGGTGCGCGAGTCGTTCGCGCCCTCGGTGCTGTGGGGCGGCGAGGTGGCCGCCGAGGACGGCGACGGACAGGGCCTGGTGGACTTCACCGGGTTCGTCGTCCGCGACGCCCACGACATCGTCGGGCACATGAAGCGGGTGGGCCAGGGCACCTTCAGCCTCGACCGCGAGCGCAGCGCCGTCGATCTCGAGTCCTGCCTGGCGTTCCCCGAGAACCTCGAGCTCGAGGCAGCGCTCACCTACACCTCGGCCGACCCCGGGGCGCAGGTGCGCGCCACGGTGCCGGCGCCCGGCGCCATGACCCTGGTCCAGCACCAGTCCCTGCTGCGCCTTCCCGACGGCGGCTACCGCCCGCGCCGGTTCGATCCACGGTCCGGCTCGTTCGGCATCGATTTCCTCGACTACTCGGCGCCGCTGACCGAGCCGGTGGACACGCACTGGCTGGTGCGCCACCGCCTCGAGAAAGTCGATCCGGCGGCGCCCCGCTCGCGCGCCAAGAGGCCGCTGGTCTACTACGTCGACAACGCGGCGCCGGAGCCGATCCGCAGCGCCCTGCTCGCCGGGGCGAGCTGGTGGCGGGAGGCGTTCGAGAAAGCGGGGCTGCTCGACGCCTTTCGTGTCGAGGTGCTGCCGGAGGGCGCGAGCCCGCTGGACGTGCGCTACAACGTCATCGAGTGGGTGCATCGCTCGACGCGCGGCTGGTCGTATGGCGGCGGCATCATCGATCCGCGCACCGGCGAGCTGGTCAACGGCCACGTCACCCTGGGATCGTTGCGCGTCCGCCAGGACCTGCTGCTGTTCGAGGGGTTGCTGGGCGCCAGCCGCACCGGCAGCGGCGCGCCCGACGACCCGGTGCAGCTGGCGCTGGCGCGCATCCGGCAGCTCGCCGCCCACGAGGTGGGGCACAGCCTCGGGCTCGCCCACAACTTCGCGGCCTCGACCTACGGGCGGGCCTCGGTGATGGACTACCCGGCGCCGCTCGTCGGCGTCACCCCCGCCGGCGATCTCGACGTCTCGCACGCCTATGCTTCCGGCATCGGCGAGTGGGACGTGCAGGCGATCCGATATGCCTACACCGAGTTCCCGCCCGGGGCCGATCATGACGCGCGCGAGCGCGCCGGCCTGGAGGAGATCCTGGGCGAGAACCTGAGGCGCGGCATGATCTACCTGACCGACGAGGACGCGCGGCCGCCTGGCGCCGCGCAGCCGCTCGCCAACCTGTGGGACAACGGGTCCGATCCGGTGGCCGGGCTCGAGCAGGCGCTGGCGGTGCGCCGCGTCGCCCTGGCGCGCTTCGGCGAGGGCAACGTGGCGCCGGGGCGCCCGCTCGCCGTCCTGCAGGAGGTGCTGGCGCCGGTCTACTTCCATCACCGCTACCAGCTCGAGGCGGCGATCAAGGTGGTCGGCGGGCTCGACTACGCCTACTCGATGCGGGGCGAGGGCCCGCAGGAAGCTCGCCCGGTCGCCGCCGCCTGGCAGCGGCGGGCGCTGGCCACGGCGCTCGAGGCGATGTCGCCGGAGGCGCTCGACATCCCTGAGCGGGTGGTGCGGACCATCCTGCCGCGGCCGCCGGGTCACCCGCCCAACGTCGAGCTGTTCGCAGGCGGCGAGGCGCCGGCCTTCGATCCGCTCGCGGCCGCGGCCGCGGCCGCGGACATGGTGGCCGCCGGCCTGGTACAGCGCGAGCGCGCGGCGCGGCTGGTCGATTTCCATCGCCGCGACCCCTCGTTGCCGCCGTTCGAGGAGGTTCTTCAGGCATTGATCGGCGCCGCCTTCGGCGAATCTTTGCAAGGCGCCCAGAAAGGCGCCGCGGAGGGCGCCCGGAAGGGCGCCGCGACGGACGCGCCGAGGGGCGCGGTGGTGGGCAGGGAGGCTGGCGAGCGGCGGGCCGAGCTGCGGCGTGTGGCGCAGTGGGTGGTGGTGCGGCGGTTGCTCGATCTCGCCGGCGATCCTGCCGCCTCGCCGGGGGTGCAGGCCCGCGTCATGGCGCGCCTCGGCGAGCTGCGGCGCGACCTCGAACGGCAATCGCGCGGCGGCGCCGAGCGCGCCCATCGCCAGATGCTCGCCCGCGAGATCGCGCTCTTCTTCGATCACCGCTTCATCGAGGCCGGACGCCCCGGAGAGCCGCCGCCTCCTCCTCCCGGGCAGCCGATCGGCGGCGGAGCCGGTCCCGCCTGGGCCCTCCCGGACGCGGGCGATGCGGGCGGCGCCGGTGCGGCGGGCGGCGGCACGGGCGCGTGGAGCGGCTATGGGAGAGGAGTGCCGCCGACCCTGGCCGGCTGCTCCTGGGACGGGTGAGCCGCGGCCGGCGCACCACCGGCGCCGGCGGCCGCCGCGGCGGGCGGCGCCGCTGGCTCCCGGCTGCGCTGCTGGTCGCCGTCGCGGGCGGCTTGCTGGTGGCCGCCCTCCTGGCCCGGGCGCCGGGCTCCCCGGCGCAACGGCCGGTCGTGGCCGCCGCCTCGGCAGCGCCGGCCACTCCGGCTGCGCCAGCGGCCCCGGCCGCGCCGGTGGCTCCAGCCACGCCGCTTGCCGCCGAGCGGCTGCGGGTCAAGGTGCTGTCGGTGCGGCCCCATGACCCCGCCGCCTACACCCAGGGCCTGGTCTGGGACCGTGGCACTCTCTACGAGAGCGCCGGCTTGTATGGACGTTCCAGCCTCCGCCAGGTCGATCCCAAGACCGGCGAGGTGCTGCGCCATGCCGACGTCCCGCCCCGTTTCTTTGCCGAGGGACTGGCGCTGGTGGGCAACCGCCTGGTGCAGCTCACCTGGAAGGAAGGGGTGGCGTTCGTCTACGACGCGTTGAGCTTCGGGCGGGTCGGCGAGTATCACTATGACGGCGAGGGCTGGGGCCTCTGCGACGACGGCCGCCGTCTGGTGATGAGCGATGGCTCGGACCGGCTCAGTTTCCGCGATCGCCGGACGTTCGCCCTGCTCGGCGGGGTGAACGTGCGCCTGGAAGGCCGCCCGGTGCCGCAGCTCAACGAGCTCGAATGCGTCGGCGGCGAGGTCTATGCCAACGTCTGGACGAGCGAGGAGATCGTGCGCATCGATCCCGCCTCGGGGCAGGTGAGCGCGGTGATCGACGCGAGCGGGCTGCTCGACGCCGGCGAACGGGCGCACGCCGACGTGCTCAACGGCATCGCCTACGACCCGGCGAAGAAGACCTTCCTCATCACCGGCAAGCTTTGGCCGAAGCTCTTCGAAGTGGTCTTCGTGCCCACCGCGTCGGGCGTCCCGCCTGGCCGGTGACCGCCGGCGGCCGGCTGCGCCGGCTGGTGGGGCGACGGTGGACGACGTCAGGACGGTGGGGGACGGTGGGGGAGGGCGGGCGGTCAGGCGACCGGTGCCTCGATCTTGAGCATGCGGCCCCAGGCGAGGCGGAGGTTCTCGGGCAGGTCGAGAGCCGGGAAGATCTCCTTGACCTCGTCGCGGCTGACGTACGCCCAGATGTCGTCCCACTGGGCATAGCGCAGCAGGTGCGAGATGACCCAGGCGCGCTGGTTGCTCGTCCCCTGGCGCAACATCTGCCTGACTTCCTCGGCGGTGACCTTCTGGTCGGGGAAAAAGTAGAGGTGCTCGGAGCGAACGCCACCCTCGCGGTTCTTGCCCGACCCATTCATGCGTTGAGTATAGCGGGCCGCGTCCGATTCGCAACCACGAGTGCGGACTCGGCGCGCGCCCTGCTCGACAGCGTGCCGCCGCCGAACGGCCGGGCCTTGACCCGGTCCTCCCTCTTCGTTACATTGCGCACGACTCGAGGCCTCGGGCGGGCATAGCTCAGTGGTAGAGCGCAAGCTTCCCAAGCTTGATGTCGCGGGTTCAAGTCCCGTTGCCCGCTCCAACCGCCCGGTCATTCCCGCCGACCATGCCGATCTTTCGCCGCGACGCCCCCGCCGGCCCGCCGCCCGCCCATGCCGGCGGAGGCGCCACGGGCGCTGGCGATGAGCGCGGCGGCCCTAGGCGCGGCACGGTCACGCTGATTGCGCCCGGCACCAGGATCAAGGGCGAAGTGAGCGGCTCGACCGAGGTCCAGATCGAAGGCGAGATCGAGGGCGACGTCAGGATCGATGGCCTGGTCGTGGTCGGCGCCGGCGGCTCGGTGCTCGGACCGGTTCACGGCCGGACGGTGCGGGTGGCCGGCCAGGTCGTCGGCAACGTCACGGGCGCCGAGCGCGTCGAGGTCAACGCGGCCGGCAGCGTCGAGGGCGACATCGCCGCGCCGCGGGTGGTCATCGCCGAGGGAGCCTTCTTCAAGGGTAAGATCGACATGAAATCCGACCACGACGGGGAGTCGCGCCGCCCCGTGAAGACGGGCGCCGAAACCGGCAAGACGGCGGTGGCTCCGGCGCGGGACGCCGCCGGTGCCCCTGGCACCGCCGGCGCCCCTGGCACCGCTGGCGTCCATGCCGCAGACATCGCCAAGGATGGGAGCCAATAGCGTGCGAATCGGGGTCCCCAAGGAAGTCAAAGACCACGAGTACCGGGTGGGCATGATCCCGGCGGCCGCCCACGCGCTGTCGTCGGCAGGGCACGAGGTGCTGGTGCAGAAGGGGGCCGGCACCGGCAGCGGCATCCCCGACCATGCGTACGTCGAGGCCGGCGCCAAGCTGGTGCCGGATGCCGAGGCCGCCTACGACGCCGAGATGGTGGTCAAGGTCAAGGAGCCGGTCGCGAGCGAGTACGACCGATTGCGCGAGGGACAGGCCCTCTTCACCTACCTGCACCTGGCGCCGCTGCCCGAGCTCACCGACCTGCTGCTCGCCAAGCGCATCACCGGCATCGCCTACGAGACCATCACCGACGATCACGGCAGACTGCCGCTGCTGACGCCGATGTCGGAGGTCGCCGGCCGCATGTCCGCCGTGGTCGGCGCCAGCTACCTGCAAAGAGGCCACGGTGGCCGCGGCACGCTGCTCGCCGGCGTGCCCGGCGTGCCGCCCGGAGACGTGGTCATCATCGGCGGCGGCATCGTCGGCCTCAATGCCGCGAAGATGGCGCTGGGCCTGGGCGCCCGCGTCACCATCCTCGAGGCCAACCTCGACCGCATGCGTTATCTCGACGACGTCTTCCACGGCACCCTCACCACCCTCGCCAGCAACCACCACAACATGATGGCGGCGCTGCGCCGGGCCGACCTCCTCATCGGCGCCGTGCTCATCCCGGGCCGCGCCGCGCCCAAGCTGGTGACCCGCGCCATGCTGCGCGAGATGAAGGAAGGTGCGGTGGTGGTGGACGTGGCCGTGGATCAGGGCGGCTGCTTCGAGACCACGCGGCCGACCACCCATTCGCACCCGGTCTACGTCGAGGAGAAGGTGGTGCACTACTGCGTCGCCAACATGCCTGGCGCGGTGCCGCGCACCTCGACCTTCGCGCTCGCCAATGCCACCACCCCCTATGCGTTGGCGCTGGCCAACAAGGGCGTGGTGCAGGCGGTGCTCGAGGACCCGGGTCTGCTGGCCGGAGTCAACACCTACGCCGGCCACATCACCTGCGAGCCGGTGGCCGAATCGCTCGGCAGGCCGTACCGGCCGCTGCTCGAGCTGCTCTAAGCTCTAAATAGAAACGGTCGGCCGCAGCGGAGGGGCCGCGGCTCTGGGGGTCAGCCTCGGAGCTGCCAGCCCGGAAGGGCTGGCAAGGGCTCGCCGGCGACCGCCCGCCAGAGGTGCCGGAGGTCTTCGGGGACCGGGGCCTCGAAGCGCCGCCAGCCCTCCGCGCTTCCGGGGTCGGCGCCGGCCCCGCCGGCTTCACCCTGAGGCGACAGCGGCAGCGCCAGGCGCCAGGCGTGCAGCGCCGGGCGCGCGAAGTCGCGCAAGGGGGGCTGGGCAGCTCGCGGCAGACCGTGCCAGCGCGCTTCGCCATAGACCGGGTCGCCGACCAGCGGGTGGCCGATGCTCTTGAGATGGACGCGGATCTGATGGGTGCGCCCGGTCGCGAGATCCAACTCGAGCAGGGCGATGCCGGAACGCGCCGCCAGCACGCGGTAGCCGGTGCGCGCCGGGCGGCCGTCCGGGCGGACGGTCATCTCCCGGCGGCGTTCGCGATGGCGGCCGATCGGCGCGTCGACGACGCCGGTCTCGGCCGCCGGCCGGCCATGGACGATCGCAAGGTACCGCTTGGCCACGGTCCGGCCGGCGAACGCGCGGCTCAGGCGCTGGTAGGCGGCTGAGTTGCGGGCGACCGCCATCACGCCGCTCGTGCCCTTGTCGAGACGATGCACGATGCCGGGGCGGCCGGGGCCGCCGACCCCCGTCATCTCCGGGTAGCGCGCCAGCAGCAGATGCACCAGGGTGCCGGTGGCGCGTCCCGCTCCGGGGTGCACGGTCAGGCCGGCGGGCTTGTCGAGCACGACCATGTCGGCGTCCTCGTAGAGCACCGACAGGTCGCCAGGCTCCGGTACCAGGGTTTCGGGCGCGGGCTCCGGCGGCTCGCACTCGACCAGGTCGCCGGCCGCCACCACCTCGGCGGGCTTCGCCGGCCGGCCGTTGAGGAGCACGTGGCCGGCGCGGATCCACTGCTGAATCTGGTTGCGGGGCAGCCGGCAGATGGCGGCGACGTGTCGATCGAGCCGCTCTCCCGCGCCGGTCGGGGCGTCCGGGGCGCCGCCGTCCGCGACGCCGGCGGCGGTGGTCGTGGCCGCGGGAGGGCCGACCGTCCAGCTGAGACGTGCTGCGGTCAAGCTGCGTGGCGGCGCGACCACAGGCTATCGATCGCCATCAGCACGATGCCGATCGAGATGGCCGCGTCGGCGACGTTGAACGACGGCCAGTGGTGGGTCCCCACGTACAGATCGATGAAATCGGTCACCGCGCCGCCGGCAATGCGGTCGATGAGATTGCCGACCGCGCCGCCGACCACCAGCGCCAGCGCCACCAGCAAACCGCGGTCGCGCGGCGAGGCGTAGCCGAAGTACACCGAGACGGCGCTGAGCGCGACCAGGCCCAGGCCGGTCAACAGCCAGCTCGCGCTCATGCCGGGCGAGGCGAACAAGCCAAAGGCGACGCCGGTGTTGCGGACGTGGGTGAGGTTGAGGAAGTTGGGCACGATCGGCTGCGCGACGTGGTGGGCGAGATGCACCTCGACGAGCCACTTGGTCCATTGGTCGAGGACCACGACCGCCAGCGACACCAGCAGGTAGCGCAGCTTGCCGGGATCGGCGGCGCTGGTCACGCTTGTCGCCGCGGGCTCGAAGTGCTGGATGTCCTCGGTCAAGAAAGCTCTCCAGGCCTGGAAACGCGGGCGAGCCGCGCGCCATTTCCTTAATGGAAGCAGGCACGGGCGGTGGCGACCACCCGCCGGCACTCCTCGAGGTCGAAAGTATCGCCGCTGCCCTCGAGGACGCCCGGCTCCGCGGCACGGCGCTGGAACAACCGAATCCCTGCAACCCCGGCGGCGCCGGCCGCGGCGACCTCCGCAAACCGTTCTAGTGTAACGCCACCAAGGGCATAAACGGGAATGCCGGCCTGGGCGGCGCGCGCCAGGGCCGCTAGGCCGACCGCGGGGCCGTGGCCGCTTGCCGAGGGCAGCGGGTACACCGGGCCGAACACCACGTAGTCGGCGCCGTCGCGGCGCGCCCGTCCGACCTCGTCGTGGCGATGGGTCGAGACCCCGATCAGCAGGCTGCTGCCGAAGCGGGCGCGCAGGGCGCCGGCGGGGACCCCGTCGGCAGGGAGGTGGACGCCGTCGGCGCCGGCGGCGAGGGCGACGTCGGCGCGGCCGTTGACCAGCAGCAGGGCTGGCGGCGGCAGGGCGGCGCGCGCCAGCCTTGCCAGCTCATGGAGCTGCAGATCGTCGAGGTGCTTCTCGCGCAGCTGGACGGCATCCACGCCGGCCGCGGCCAGGCCGGCGAACCATGCTCCCGCCCCGGTGCCGGCGCCGCCTGGCAGACTGGCGAGCTGGCTGATCGCCAGCAGCCGGAAGGGTGGGCGGCGAGATGGCAACGGGAGCTCCGACTCCGATTGGACTGAGTGCGCTGGGTGGATCGCGTGACCCTCAGGCGTTGCCGCTCAGGCGGCGGACGAGGGTGTCGGTCAGGTCGTGCGTGCTCCAGACCAGGTGCACCAGGCCGAAGCCGCTCACCGCCCCGCGGAATCCGGGATGAAGAAAGACGGCCCTCAGCGTCGCCGACGGCAGCAGCAGCACGGCGCGGTCCCATCCCGTGCTCCACGGCCCAAACAGCAGGAAGAAGCCTGCCTCGATGCAGTAGATGATGAAAAAGGCGCGGAGGAGCCCCTGGATGCGCATGAGGGGAGGGATTGTAGCGCGGCCACCATCCGACTGGCGTCGCTGCTCACCGTGAATCCTGAGCTCAGCCGGGATCTCGGATAGCTCGCCGACCAAGGAGGCGAGCCTCTTGAGAAGGGAACAGTGGCGGGGGCGGACCGGAGGCGAGAGAGAGGGGTGACACCCTTCCCTCGGGGACCTCCGGCCCTGATTGCATCAACCGCCGTGCGGGTTGCGGCCGCCGTGGCCGCCGCCGCCACCAGGCTGGCGAGGCGGAGGCGCTGAGCGCGGCGCCGAGTAGTGCGGAGCCGACTGGTGCGGGGCCGACTGGTAGTGAGGCGCCGCCTGGTAGTGGGGTGCTGCCTGATACCGCGGCGCCGCTTGAGGCTGTGGCGGTGCCTGGTAACGCGGAGCCGCTTGGTAGCGCGGAGCCGACTGCGGTGCGGACTGGTACCGTTGAGGCGCCTGGTACCGCGGTGCCGACTGGTACCGCTGTGGCGCCTGGTACTGCGGAGTCGACTGGTTCCTTTGGGGCGTCTGGTACCGAGGTGCCGACTGCGGTGCTTGCTGAGACCGCGGGGGTGCCTGGTAACGCGGAGCCGATTGGTACCGCGGGGATGACTGATTGGGAGGATTCGCCTGGTCGCGAGGCGCCGACCGGTAGCTTGGCGCCCCCTGATAGCGCGGCGACTGGTAGCCGGGCGCTGCTTGAGAGCGCGGCGACTGGTAGGTAGGCGCTCCTTGGTAGCGCGGTGCCTGGTAGCTGGGTGCTCCCTGGTTGCGCGAGGTCCAAGGCTGCGGCCGCGCGGGTGCTGGATGGGACGGGTACTGCTGAGCCGTTCCACCACCCTGGTACGGACGGCCCGACCCGAAGGTCCCGAGGTGCTGCTGAACCGGCGGCGGAGTGCGCCGGTCGGGGCTGCCCTGCGGATGAGCGGGCTGCGCTTGCGGACGAGCCGGCTGCCCTTGCGAGGTGGTGTGCCCTGCCTGTGGCCGCGCCGGGGCCGGACGCAGGCTCTGTGCACCGCCACCGGAGCGTGGGGCCTGAACGGCGCCGCCGCTGGTTCTGCCCGGAGGCATCGCCGGCGCCGGACTGCCGCGGAAGCTGCGCACGCCGTTGCCGGAATTGCTGCCGGCGCCGCCGCTGCCCGGCAGCATGCCGCGGGCGACCGTCGGGGGACGCGCGCCCATGGTGTGAGGTGCCAGAGGCGTGCCGGCCAGATGGCCGTTGCCGCCGCTCGCGCTCACCGCGTGTGCCACGTTGCCGGGCAGGTTGGGCTGGCGGTGGATGAACGACGTCACGTCAGGGAGGTTGGCGCTCCCGTGTCCACCCGGGCCCCGCCCCTGGGCGAGGACGTTCATGGCCTGCGCCGGATTGCGGTGCAGCACGGCAGGCGTGATGCCGCGCGCATCGGTGGTGATGATGCCGCGTGCGAGCGTGCCGCGTGGGAAACCCCTGTCGCCGCCGAAGCCCCAGCGGTGCCAGTCATGGCCAAAGAAGTGGCCGACGCCGCAGAAGTTCCAGCGATGGAAGCCGTCCCAGCCGCCGCCCGCCCAGCCGTAGAGCCCGAAGCGGAAGCCGCCGTAATAGCCGCCGTAGAAGCCGGTGTAGTAGCCGATCGGGCACCAGCCGACGTAGCTGGGCCCCCAGTACCAGTAGACCCAGGCGGGCGCGAAGGCGTACCCGGGCTGCCATGCCCAGCCATAGGTTGGCAGGTAGTCCCAGGTTCCGTAGTGGTAGGGAACCCAGCCCCAGGGCTCCGAGGAAACCCAGAATTGACCGCTGGGCGTGTTGTCCCAATGGCCCTCCCAGTACGGCGACCAGCCGCTGTCGACGCCATTGGGCTGCCAGTAATCCTGGCCGCCCGAGTTGATCCAGCGACCATAGCGGTCGAGCGGCGCCGCCTCGTAGCTCAGGCTGGGATCGACGTAGCTGGATTGAGCGACGCGGGTCTCGTCGTCGAGCTGGCGCGCCCAGCGCTCGAGGGCGTCGAAGCCGCTGGCCTGACGGACGTCGATGCCGGCCTGGCGCTGGTTGTCGACGATGGCCAGCTCGCCCGCGTGCACCGGGCTGTCCCCGGAGGCGCTCACCACTTCGGCAGTGCCGCGCCGCACCACGACCTCGGAGAAATCACCGCGGTCGCTGGTGATCCGGTAGCTGCCGTAGGCTTGGATGTAGACGCTGGCGTTGGGCGTCAGCACCGTCGGCAGCTGCTGGCCGACCGAATCCTGGGTGACGATCAACTGCATGTTGCCGGAGTCGAGGCGCAGCTCGGTCGACTGATCCTGGCGATCGGCGGAGTTGGCGAGACGGGTGAAGGTCACCTGGGTGTCGCCGTCGAGGCGGACGATGTTATGGTCGGCGAGGACGACTTCCACGCGCCCTCGCGGAGGCACGGAGATACGATCGCCGGCCAGGATCGGCTGGTTCACCTCGGCTGCCGAGGTATTGCCGGAGCTTGCCGGGACTATGGTCGCGGAGCCTTCCACCAGGCGCAGGTAGCCGTAGCTGCCGGCGGCCGGTTGGGCCTGGGTCTCGTCGGCCGTGGCCGCGAGAGGCGCTGTTTGCTCTGCCGTGTCGTACGACTGCGGCGCCTGCTCCTGTGCCGCCACGGAGGTGGCGAGCAGCAAGCCCAGCGCCAGCGGAGCAAGCGCACGACACACGGCTCGCCCGGGTCGGAACGAACGGATCGGTTGGGTTGACATGGTGGGGTTCTCCTTCTCAAACCTTACCCTCGAAGACTCGACAAGGCAACTTCCGGGCCAGGACCCTGGCGGCAGGCTGGCCCCCGGCTGGCGGCGGCTGAGAGCTCGGGACGAGACCGGCTCTAAGCCTTGACGGCAGCGCACTTCCGGCTTGCGCATCGCTATAATGCCTGCGCCTGGATCGCCGGATCGGGAGGGGATTGGGCGCCAGTCGCCGTCCACCCGAGGCGTCGGCGCCGTCCCTGACGCAGAGCGACGCAGAGCGGCGCCCAGCGGCGCCGAGCGGCGCAAAGCGGCGCCGAGCGGCGGCACCGCCCGAGCCGAGGCAGTGGGGCGGCCCGATCCGGGAGCTGTGCGATATAGGAGGGAGGGGTACCTGGCGGTGGCGCTGAAAGGCTGGTTCGGCAAGAGCAAGAGCTCGTCGCAGGAGTACACGATCGATGACCTGATCGTGCTCGAGCGCTACGAGGAGGCCGCCGGCCGGCTGCGCGAGAAGCTGAAGGAGAACGCTCAGGACCTGCACTCCCGCCTCAAGCTGGCCGAGGTCTACACCGAGCTGCGCGAGGTCGACCGCGCCGTGGACGAGTACGCCTTCGTGGCCGACGAATACGCTCAGGACGGCTTCTACGACAAGGGGATCGCGCTGCTTTCTCGGGCCTCCAGGCTGTCGCCCAACGACGCCTCGCTGCGCGAGCGCATCGAGGCCCAGCAGCGCGAGAAGAGCATGGATCACGTGCGGGTGCTGGCGATCGAGGGCCTGCGGCAGGCCGGGGGCCAGGTCGACGGCACCTCGGCGCTCGAGCTCCAGCGCCTGTGGCACAACCTGGCGTCGAGCCCGCTGGTGCAGACCATGCCGGGCGAGCAGCTCAAGCGGCTCTTCGCCACGATGCAGCTGCACCACCTCGAACCGGCTGCGACGGTCGCTCAGGAAGGCAGCCAGGAGCCTTTCCTGCTGCTGGTGGCGCGCGGCAGCGTGGAGGCCACGGTGCAGCTGGCTGGCCACGCCGGCCCGACGCTGGTGCGCGAGCTCGGGCCCGGCGACGTCATGGGCGAGGCGGCGCTGCTCGAGCGCGGCTCGTGGCCGGCGGACTATCGGGTGGGCGAAGCGCTGACAGCCTTGCAGCTGACCCGTGCCGGGCTGGAGAAATGCCTGGTTGGGCTGTCCGACCCGCGCGGCTTTCTCGAGCTGCTGCGCGGCCAGCATCTCGACCGTGAGGTGGCCGCGTCGGTCAAGACCCTGCGGGGCGCCGGCTGAGACGGCCTGATGGCGATCCTGCCCATCCGCATCTATCCCGATCCGGTGCTGCGTCGGAAAACCCGGCCGGTCGTCGAGTTCGGGGCAGTGTTGGCGCGGCTGGCCGCCAACATGATCGAAACCATGGTGGCGGCACCCGGCATCGGCCTGGCGGCGCCGCAGGTCGGACAGGAGGTAAGGATGGCGATGGTCGATCTGTCGGTAGGAGAGGACCCGGCGCAGCTGCACGTCCTGGTCAACCCCGAGGTCGTGTGGCGCGAAGGGCTGGACACCGACGTCGAGGGTTGCCTGTCGCTCCCCGGCATCTCCGACAAGGTCGATCGTCCCACCGCCATCAGGGTGCGGGCCGTGGATCTCGCCGGGAAGCCGTTCGAGCTGAGCGCCGAGGGTTGGCTGGCACGCGCCGTCTGCCACGAGGTCGATCACCTCGACGGCATCCTGTTCACCGACCACTTGCGCGGCCTGCGCCGGGAGCGGGTGCGGCGTCAGCTGCGCAAGCTGGCCATGGAGCGCGAAGAGGTCCTCGCTTGAGCGGGGGGGCGTGGAGGCGCCTCGGGTCGCTGGCGCTGGCAGGAGCCACCGCGCTGGCGGCAGTGGCGTGCGGCGGCGGCGGAGGGGGCGGCGGGCCGACCGGGCCGCCGCCGCCTACCTCGTCCATCACCTTCACTCCCACCGGCGGCGGCAACCCGCTGCTGGCCAGCGGTGCGGGAACGCAAGGCACCAACCTGGAGCTCGAGTTGCGGACGACCGGCGTCCAGGACCTCTACGGTCTCGCCTTCCACCTCAGCTATCCGGCGGCGGCGATGCGTTTCGTCGGCGCTGCCCAGGGCTCGATCCTGAGCGCCGGCGGCAGCGTGCAGACATCCTTCCAGGTCGTCGATTCGCCGGTGGGCAACCTGGTGGTCGGCCTCACCCGCCTGGGGAACGTCTCGGGCACCGCCGCCGGCGGCACGCTGATGACCTTGCAGTTCACCGGCGTCGCCAGCGGCACCGGCAACGTGGCCTTTACGAGCAATCAGGCAAACGACAGCCTGGGCAACGTGATCCCGGGTCTCACCTGGTCGGCTGGCACGGTCCAGGTGACCATCGTTCCGGGTTCCCGCTAGCTCTCTCCGCCAACCCTCTCGCTGCGAGATCCATCCTCGAGCCCGGCGCGTGCGACCATGAGCGAGCTCGTCCTGTTCAACACCATGGGGCGCCGGTTGGAGGTGTTCCGGCCGCTGATCCCCGGCCAGGTGCGCATCTATGGCTGCGGGCCGACGGTCTACAACGACGCCCACATCGGCAACCTGCGGACCTTCCTGTTCCAGGACCTGTTGCGGCGGGCGCTGCGTTACCTCGGCTTCGCGGTGACGCAGGTCATGAACCTGACCGACGTGGACGACAAGACCATCCAGGGCGCGCGCGCCGCCGGCCTGCCGCTGGGCGAGTACACGGCGCCGTTCATCCGGTCCTTCATGGCGGATCTCGAGAGCCTGCACATCGAACGGGTGGAGAGGTACCCGCGGGCGACCGAGCACATTGGCGACATCATCGAGCTGATCGGGAGGCTGGTCGCGGGCGGCTTCGCCTACGAGAGCGAAGGCTCGGTGTTCTTCAGCATCGCCCGCGACCCCGACTATGGACGGCTCTCGGGCTTCGACCTCGGCCAGGTCAAGCGCGGCGAAAGGGTGGCGAGCGACGAGTACGGCAAGGAGGACGTGCGCGACTTCGTGCTGTGGAAGGCTGCGAAACCGGGAGAGCCGGCATGGGAATCGCCCTGGGGTCCAGGGCGGCCGGGCTGGCACGTCGAGTGCTCGGCGATGAGCATGAAGTATCTCGGCGAGACCTTCGACGTTCACTGCGGCGGGGTAGACCTCATCTTCCCGCACCACGAGAACGAGATCGCCCAGAGCGAGTCGGCGACCGGCAAGCCTTTCGTGCGCACCTGGCTGCACTCCGAGCACCTCATCGTGGACGGGCAGAAGATGTCGAAGTCCCTGGGCAATCAATACACGCTCGAGGACCTGCTGGCGCGCGGCGCCTCGGTGCGGGCCCTGCGTTATCTATTCTTGTCGGTTCATTATCGTCAGAAGCTGAACTTCACTTTCGAGGCGCTGGAGGGGACGGCGGGCGCCTTGCGGCGCATCGACGAGATGCGGTTCCGGCTGCAGCACGCGGTCGAGCGCGCCGAGCTGCCGGCGCTGGACGACCCGTCGCCACCGCCGGCGGCGGCGGCCATCGCCGCGCTGCGCCGCGGCTTCGCGGCGGGGCTGGCGGACGACCTCAACGTCTCGGCGGCGCTGGCGGCGCTGTTTGCCTTCGTCAAGGAGGTGAACGTCGCGATCGAGGGCGATCGACTGGTGTCCGGCGACAAGGCTGCCATCGAGCAGGCCCTGGCCGAGGTCGACCGAGTGCTCGGCGTCCTGGATGCCGCGGCCTGGCCGGCAGCCGGCGCCCGGCCTGCCGGCGTTGCGGCAGCCCCGGCGGACGGCGGCGGGTCGGAAGGCGGCACGGGCGACGTCGGCGGTAGCGACCATGGCTCCGAAATCGCCGAGATCGAGCGCCTGGTGGCGGAGCGAGAGGCCGCCCGCAAGCGCCGCGACTTCGCCGCCGCCGACCGTTTGCGCGGCGAGCTCGCGGTGCGCGGCATCGTCGTCGAGGACACTCCCCACGGGGCCCGCTGGAAGCGCCGCCAGGAGCAGTGAGCGGATGAGCGCCGCCAGGGGGGCGGGAAGGCGCGGCAGCACTCACGCCCGCGGCCGCGCCGCCGAGCAAGCCGCCGCGGTCTGGCTCGAGGCCAAGGGCTACGAGATCCTGGAACGCAACGTCGTCAACCATGCAGGCGAGATCGACCTCATCGCCCGTGACGGCGCCGGGGTCCTGTGCTTCGTCGAGATCAAGGCGCGCGCCACCGCCACCTTTGGGCCCGCCATCGCCGCCATCGGTTGGACCAAGCGCCGCCGCCTTTCTCGCGCCGCCGCCCTGCACCTGGCAATCAGGGGGCTTCACCTGGAGCCCTGCCGTTTCGACGTTCTCGGGCTCGACTGGACCGGCGCCGAGTGGCGTTACACCCTGGTCAAGGACGCCTTTCCTTACACTCCCTGAGGGCCGCCCGCCAGCCCGTGAGAGGCTGCCCGGGCCCGGCCTGAAGCGCTGCCGGCGGGGCCTTGGCCCTGTCCTCATGCCGGGTTACGCTGCCTTGACAGCCTCCGGAGCGGCGAATATCCTTTGCCCTCTGGGCGGGAATAGCTCAGTGGTAGAGCACAACCTTGCCAAGGTTGGGGTCGCGGGTTCAAGTCCCGTTTCCCGCTCCAAGTTCCTCTTTGAACCCTGACCGCTGCTTGTCCGCGGCCCACCGGGTGCGCCCCAGTGGCGGCCGTTCCCCATGGGGGGCCAGGCGGCTTCCCAAGGCCGGTCAGGAAGTACAAGCTTCCGGTTCCCCCGCGGCGACGTGGCCAAGTGGTAAGGCGAGGGTCTGCAAAACCCTTATTCGGCGGTTCGAATCCGCCCGTCGCCTCCAACGCTTCAACCCTCCAACCTGCGATGATCTACTACTAAGTGCTCTGTTTGCAGCACTTAGAGCACAGACCTAGAACAGGCTCCTTATACTCCTGAGTCATCTGCTGTAAGCGCAAATATGCTGGTTTTGCCCTCGGGTTGCCCTCGGGCGAGGAGCTTTGAGCAGCGCAAGGAGGAGTAGAGGAGGGCCTCATGCCCGTGCTCACGAAGCGCCTGGTTGTTGCTACTGCCCCGCGGGAGACGGAGTACCAGATCTACGACGGCGAGATCCCGGGTCTCGCGCTCCGCGTCAATCCGAACTCGCGGAAGGTGGGAGGTGGATGGCGGGGCCTCAGCCAATCTCGCGCTTGATCTCCTCCAGCGAGACGCTGTCGCCCCTCGCCAGTTCCTCCCGCGCCGCCTGCATGAGGCGAAGGAACGCTGGGCTGGTGCTGAGGACAAGCGACTCCCGATCGACGTTTTTCAGCGACACGAGAGCGGCCACCGGCTTGTCGTCGACGGTGAGGATGACAGGCTCCTCGCCCAGGTCGTGCGCATAGGCGGAGAGGGACTTCGAGGCCTTCGCAAGGTCGACGGTCTTCATAACTTGATCTCCTCGCCCGCGATCCGCAGGATGTTCCCGTCCTTCCGTCCCACGGCAAGAATGTTGACTGTTGCCGGCATCTCGGCGCTCACGTCGTAGAAGATCCGCAGGTCGCCGACGCGAAGCTCCCAAGGTGCGATCGGATTCGGCCGCAGGGGCTTCCTGTTCGTCGTTTCAACCAGTGGCTGATGGACGAGCTGAACCTCAACGGCTTCCAACACCAGGGCGCGCTCATGTGCGGGGAGGTCTTGCAGCTGCTGCTTGACGGAAGCGGCGAACTTGACCTCATAGGCCACAGCAGTAGCCTACCATCGACCAGCTGCCCTTCGGCCGCCCGGCGAAGACGGCGTGAGCGCCGCAACGGTCTTCGCCCGAAGGGGCTGATGTAGAGTCACCACAGCGCTCGCGGCGTGCCCGGCCCCCGGGCTCGAGCCCCTTGTGATGACGACACTTACCCTCGACTTGCCCGCCGAGGTCTTCTCGGCGCTCCGTCGCTCGCCGGAGGAGTTCGGTCGCGAGCTCCGGCTGGCCGCGGCGATCCACTGGTACCAGCGCGATCAGCTCTCGCAGGAGATGGCCGCCCAGGCCGCGGGGCTCGATCGGACGGACTTCCTGATGGCTCTGGCCCAAAAAGGCGTGGACGCCTTCTCTGTGGACTTCCAAGACTTGGAGCGCGAGCTCGAGCGTGGTTGAGCCTGAGCGGGTGGTCTTTGGAGCTGCCTCGCAGCCACGACTATGAAGCCGGAAGCGTCCGCTCCCAGTTGGTCGAGCTTATGTCAGCAACCCTCCAAGCGGCGCCGCTTCTGCTGCCTCCTTCGGAAATCCTGCTCTAGCAGGTTGCTGAAATTAGGGACGACCAGAACTCGTCAGGCGAAGGCGATAGACCCCCCACGGCGTGGCGGCATAGAGGATCTGCGATCCCGAGGCGAGTGCGATGGGGCCAAGGAATTGCCCCCCATACGGGTAAGCATTGGGCGGCGGGAAGGCCTCGCTCAGCGCATCCCAATGGTTCGTCTCCTCGTTCCAGCGGAACACCCCCAGGGCGACCACCCCAGCGTAGACCCGGCTCGGGTCGGTCGGATCGACGACGATCGTTGTGACGTCGGCCGCCTCGAGCCCCGTGCCCATCGGCGAGAAGTGGCCGCCACCGTCAGTGCTCCGATACACCCCAGAGGCGTTGCCGGCGTACACCAACGAGCTCAGCCGGGGATCGACGGCGAGCGAGGAGAGAGGGGGATACGGGTAGTTGTCCTCGGTGGTCGCGGGGAGCCCTTCTCCCCCGAGCGACCAGGTCTGGCCGCGGTCCTCGCTGTGCAGGAGGCCGCCGCCATCTTCGATCGCGTAGACCACGGTAGGCTCGGAGGGGGCGACGACAATGTTGTCGAGTGCGTTCGAGATTCCGGTGCCGAGGTCCCGCCACCGCCAGGTGGTGCCACCGTCGTTGCTCCGGAAGAAAAAGGGATCCGCTTCGGATTTGTATTGGGTGTAGCCCGAGGCATAGAGAATGTCTGGGCTCCGCGGGTCGATGGCAAAGCCAAGGACCTCACACACCCACCCTTCGCCGCAAATCGCCTGCGGGGCGTTCATCGCCTGCCAGGTGCGACCGCCGTCGCGGCTCCGCCAAAACACGTCCGGCGCATACAGGATCCCAGGGCGGACCGGGTCCGCGACGATTCGGCCGCCCGGGCCATACAACCCGGTCAGCTTCCAGGTGCTGCCGGTGTTCTCGCTCCGCCAAAGGCCCATCTCGTCCATTGCGAACAGGGTCCCCAGGGGATCGAGGGCCAACGACGTGGGGAAGCTCGCCATGATTCCCGCGTTGCTGCTGGACCAGGCACTCCCGCGGTTGAGAGAACGCCAGATCCCGCTGGCGCCGCCGGCCAGGACGGTGCCTGGATGGGCCGCATCGACCACGAGATCCCAGATTTCGTCGACGGGGACGATCGATCCCAACGGCCGCCAGGTCTCGCCGCCATCGAAGCTGTGTCCCACTCCTCCCCAGTAGGCCGCCGCATACAGGATGCCGTCGGCGGACACCGCGATCGCCACCGGGGCGACGGCCTCGGCCCCAACAGAGAACGTCCAGGTCTCGCCCTCATCGACGCTCCGGTAAAGGTCGAGGTTGCCCAGTAGGTAGATCGATCCCTGCCGAGAGGGATCGAGCTGCAGCTGCTCGAAATTGTCGAACGCCCTGAGCTTGACCTGCCAGCTCGCGCCCCCGTCGGTGCTCTTCCACAGGCTGTCCCTCGTCGTCCCGTCGCTCGGATCCAGCGTGGCAAAGAGAATGGGCTGACCGCGCAGGTCCTCGACAGCCGACGAAACGTACTGCCCCGAAAACGCCAGCAAGGTCCAGCTTTCTCCCTCGTCGCGCGACTCGTAGAGGCCATCCGCGGCCGCGCCGAGCAGGGATCCCAGGCGCCGGAAGGAGATCTGGTTGAGGACGGGAGCCGCGTCGAACAGCGTCCAGGTCCTCCCGCCGTCCCGGGTCCGCAGCAAAGCACCTCCACTCAGCGCGTAGACGAGGTTGGGATCGCTCGGAGCCACCTGCAGACCGTCCGCCAACACGTCAATACCGCCGATATCGAGCGAGGAGCCCGTCAAGGACTGGTTGCGGGCGGACCAGGTCTCACCGCCGTCGTCACTGCGGAAGACACCGGCCACATCGGTGCCGGCATAGAAGACCTGGGGTGCCGACGGCGCCTGGGCCAGGCTGGTGACGTGGCCGCCGAAGAGCGGTGTCGGCTGCCACGGCTCGATCGCTGAGAGCCGCGAGACGCCCGCCGCCGGGACCCCTGCGGCCATGGAAACCCAGAGCAGGAAGAGGCGGGTCGAGCAGGTGGGGTGGATGGCTCTCATGTCTTGCCACTCTATGCATAAGATCGACGCCACTGCAAGAGCGGCGTCGCGCTCTCGCTGTCCCTCATGGGGTTCCGAGCGACGGTGCTGGTCGTCTAGCAGTGTCCCATGGGCCTTCGGCCCGCGGTTGATGGATGAAAATGGTGGCCTGCGGCGGAGAGTTGTCTAGTCTCCCCTGTATGGCAAGAGAGGGCAGGCGAGGGAGGAAGCACACCACCATGGGTGGGCTCACCCGCGAGACGGCCTACCTGTACGGCGATGAAGAGGCGGCGCTAGAGGAGACGGCGAAGAAGGAGAGATGCTCCAAATCGGAGGTCATCCGACGCGCGCTACGGGAATACCTCAAGCTCGGAAGCTGAGTAGGCAGGCCGGAGGGTTCCGAATAACCGCGAGCGGGCGCAGGTGAGGTCCTCGCCGCGGAAGGACCGCAATTGTCATGGTGGGGCTCCTATCTGCTGAGAACGATGTGGGTGGCGTGCTCGCTCGCCTGATGTTCGGTGACACGGTAGCCGAGCGCTGGCAGGTCGACCCCGGCGAACATTGCTTCGCCTTGCCCGAGCACGACGGGGGACAAGGCGAAATGCAGCTCGTCGATCAGCCCCGCGCGAAGATATTGACGCACCGTGTCGACGCCACCGCCGATCTTCATGTCGCGACCATTGGCGGCGAGCTTCGCCTGTTCCAAGGCCGCCTCGATGCCGTTGGTCACGAAGATGAAGGTGGTGCCGCCTTCCATCTCAATCGGATCGCGCCGATGATGCGTCAACACGAAAGTCGGCGCGTGATAGGGCGGATTGGTGCCCCACCAGCCCTTCCAGTTCTCGTCCGGCCAGGGGCCGCGAATCGGCCCGAACATATTGCGGCCGAGGATGAAGGCGCCGAACCCATCCATCGAACGATGGGCGTAGGCCTGATCGACGCCGTCCGAGCCGCCCTCCTGACCGATCATTGCCCGGAACATGCGCGTACCGAACATCCATTGGTGCAGTTCCTGCCCGCGCTTGCCGAGCGGAGTTTCAAGACTTTGCTCAGGCCCAGCTCCGAAACCGTCAAGCGAGATCGAAAAGCCTGCAACGCGCACTGTCGTCATACCGCACTCCCTTTCATATCAAGTTATCTGATTGCACAATGCAACCAGTGGCAATGTATGACCTCTGGTGCGACAATGCAAGCGGTTTTTGGAGATGATAATGAATGGCAGCCTACGCCCACGAGATCTTCGTCACTGGCGGCTTCATCGCGGGCGCGGGGGGAGTCGCCGCCTTCGTCGTTGCCGTCGCCATGTCGGTGTGGCGTGCGCGAGGTGAAGAAGGTCACGACCTAAACCGCCGAGCGCAACGAGGGCAATCTTGACGCCCGGGCATCCGGCGTCGGTAGGCTGATTGTGCGAGGGGGGGTGAGAGGGAAGTGGATGGCGGGGGCGGCAGTAGCCGACCATCTACCGGCGGCCCTCCGGCCGCCCGGCGAAGACGGCGTGACCGCCGCAGCGGTCTTCGCCCGAAGAGCCTGATGTAGAGTCAACATAGCGCTCGCGGCGTTCCCGGCCCGGGCTCGAGTCCCCTGCGATGACGACACTTACCATCGACTTGCCCGCCGAGGTCTTCTCGGCGCTCCGTCTCTCGCCGGAGGAGTTCGGCCGCGAGCTCCGGCTGGCCGCGGCGATCCACTGGTACCAGCGCGATGAGCTCTCGCAGGAGATGGCCGCCCAGGTCGCGGGGCTTGATCGGACGGACCTCCTGATGGCTCTGCCCGAAGAGGCGTGGACGCCTTCTCCGTGGACTTCCAAGACTTGGAGCGCGAGCTCGACCGTGGCTGAGGCTGCTGCAGAAGGGGGCGCACCGGTCCGCTGCCTGTGCCGACGTCCTCGGCGTTCGCCGATGCGCGCGGGCCTCACTGCCGAGGGCCGATACAGACAGGTCTGTCGGGTCAGGTGGCATTCGAGATGAAGGTCGCCGAGATCCTCACGATGTTGGAGAAGGACGGCTGGAAACTCGTTCGGACCCGCGGGAGTCACCGCCACTTCCGGCACATCCTCCAAGGCTGGTACCGTAACTGTCGCTGGCAAGCCGAGCCTCGACTTGGCGCCTGGCACCCTGAACAGCATCTTGAAGCAAGCAGGGCTCAAGTAGATCGGAGAACCTCGATGCGATACGCGGTAGTGGTGGAGAAGGCAGCGCACAACTACAGTGCCTATGTGCCCGATCTTCCGGGGTGCGTGGCCGCGGCCGAGACGGAGGAGGCTGTCCTCAAGCTGATCCGCGAAGCCATCGATCTCCACCTGGAATCGTTGCGCGAGGAAGGCGATCCGGTACCGGAGCCCACCTCACACGCTGCATACGTCGAAGTTTGACTTGCACCACCTGCGAGGGAAGAGAGATGAGACCAAACCATCTCCGGCGGACTGCACGGATTGCTGCGTGGGGACTGATGCTCGTCCTCGGTGCCGGCCAAGCACAGGCCCAAGGCAAGACGGTGGTCCTCGCCATGCCGGCTTGCCCGCTGTCCATGAGAACCATCCCCGAGACCATCACGGAATTCACGCTCCCCAGCGCGAATCCCTTGGGCGTGGATCTGTCTGTGACCGGCACGCTGCAGACGACCGACCAAACCAGCTCGACGCTGACCCTAACGCAAGTCGATTTCGAAGCTGGTCTGAGCAGTCTTCAGTTCTCACGCACTCTGAAGCAGGTCGGACATCTCACCGGGCAGGTCACCTTCGACAAGGGCTGCACGAAGACGGATCCGTACGGATCCAACGACTGCACCTGGGAGTGAGGCGAAACAATCGCGACGGGCTATGGGGGGGCTTTGCAGGAAGATGTCCAGTCCGGTCGGCTCATCGTCGACTTGAAGGTGGACACGACGGTCCCCTTTCAATTCACCTGCCCCGTGTGTGGCGCCAACTGCACCGTCAACGTTCCCGAGCAGCTCGACAACAACGAGATCTGGGCTCTCATGTTCTCGCTGTTTCCGTTTCCAACCTTTCTCCATTTTGTCCCTGCCCCACCACCTCCCCCGCTGATGTCCGAGTCATTCACTCCGTCGACGATCCCGACGGACAGCGCGAGCTTGCTCAATTTCACGCTCACAAATCCCAACGCGGATCGGTCGTTGACCGGCGTGGGGTTCACCGACAATCTTCCCGCCGGAATCGTGGTGAACAACCCGAGCGGATTGTCGAGCTCCTGCGGCGGCGGAACGATTGTGGCAGCGACCGGGACTTCCTCGGTGTCACTCGCCGGCGCGACGCTCGACCCTGGAGGGTCCTGCAGCGTCACCGTCAGCGTCACGAGTGCCACAGTCGGCAGTTACGTGAACACCACCGGTGCGGTCACGGCCAACGAGAGTCTCGCGGGATTGGCCGCGACGGGTTCCTTGGCGGTGACGCCTCTCACGATCCCGACGTTATCACCGTGGGGGCTGCTCGCGCTCGGCCTGGCAATCCTTGGCTGCGGCCTTCTGAAGCTCAAGCAGCGCGCAGCAGCCGTGTAGGACGGTTCAGGCCATCTCCGCCCGCCAACCCTGAAACGGGCGCCGGCGCCGCTCTGTGCCGTCAACCCAGCCACCCGGCGAACCATGCTGTAGCAGTGGCCCTGCACTTCATGCACTACAACTTCTGCCGCCCGCGCATGAGCTTGAGGGGGAAGGCGACCTCTCGAGCATCTTCGCGTTGTCGGGGGTCGGCGATCGCGTCACCTGGATCCGGTGGCCGGTGGCCTGGCGGTAGGCCGTCTGGAAGGTCAGTTTCCAGTGTTGACTCCTTGCCCTCTGATTGCCCTCTGATTGGGACGAAGTAGTGCTAAGTGTCTGATAACAAAGGGACTACAATTTTTGATGGTGGGTCTGCAAAACCCTTATTCGGCGGTTCGAATCCGCCCGTCGCCTCCAACAGCCCGCGCCTCGTCATCCTTGACCCCATCGTCGCCTACCTCGGCGCTAAGACCGACGTCTACCGGGCCAACGAGGTGCGCTCCATCCTCGCTCCCCTGGCGCGGCTCGCCGAACGCCAGGGCTGCGCCGTCCTCGCCGTTCGCCACCTCAACAAGTCCCGCGGCAATCGCAGCATCTACGCCGACCAGGGGTCGATCGACTTCTCCGCCGCGGCAACGACGCGGCCGATCGCGCCTTCGTGCACATCAAGTGCAACCTTGCCGCCCTGGGCCCCATCCTCGCCTATACCATCGACGAGGAGGGCTTCCGCTGGGCCGGGGAGAGCCCCTTGCGCGCCAGCGACCTGCTGGCTACGCCGCGCCAAGCAGCGCGAGGGGATTGTCGCCCGCCGCCATGGCTATGGACCGGGAGGGACCTGGCGCTGGTCTCTCGAGGCGGCACCGCGAGAGCCGGGACCGGAGCGCTGAGGATGTTCGCTGTCGCTTCCGTGGCTCTCGCGAGCCCTGCGCGCGTCCTTGAGCTGCCCTGGCGCGGCCGGCGCGACCCCCGGGGCGTCCATAGATGCTCAAGCTGCATGTATACGGGACTTGATCATCTATGGCGCCGCCGGTGCCGCCTGCCGGCGCGGTCCGATGGCCGAGCGGCCCTGCCGCGGGCGTAGGGCGGCGGGCGCGGAGGGGCAGGGGAGGGTGACGGGCGCCCTGGCGATCGAACCTCGCCGCTCGGCGTGGCTCGTCGCGGGAGCTCTCGCGGCTCACCGTCGCTTGATCATCTATGGCGAGCCCGGCTCGGCGGTGGGGATGCGGGCTTGGCGGAGACTCCGATGACGTCCCGGAGCGCCGGTCTCAGGATCGCGCTGGCCGCCATCCTGGTGCAGGCGCCCCGCCTCGTCCTCGTCGTGTTCGGCGCCGATCGGATGCCGGTCCCGGCGTCGGCCGAGCGGGCTCTGGTCGTCGTCGCCGGCGTCGCCACCGCTCTCGTCCTCACCGGCGGCAACCTCTACCTCGCCCCATACCGTCGCCAAGGTGAGGCCCTGGCGCCGCACCCTGGCTGCCGCGTGGTCGCTGGTGCTGGCCGCGTCCGGCGGGCTGGTGCTGCCGCTGATCGTGGCCGGCATCAGCGGCCGGAGCGTGCCGCAGGTGCTCGGCGCCGGCCAGCTCGCCCGGGCCGAGCCGCCCGCGGAAGCCAAGAAGGGCGCGTCGAGGTTGACCGGTACTGGCGGCCACCGCGGCACTCGTCGGCGTCTACCTCGTTGATCTTCTGGTGACATTGCCCTCCCTGGCGGTGCTGCCTTAGACAGAGCCTGCCGCCCGCAGCCGTGCGGCTCGCTCCGCGACGGCCAAGAAGCCGCGGCTTCTGGCGTCCCTCTCCAGCTCCTTCAAGATCTCGGCCGCATGCTTCCGGTTACCCTGCGCGGCCTCGATCTCGCCCAGGGCAAGCCGCACTTCGAAAGCTCGGCGATTGAGACCTGCCAGCTGCGCCTTCTCGAGCGTGCCGGCGAGGTCGCGCAGCGCCTGCTCGGGTTTCCCTTGCTTGGCATGCACGCGGCTCGCGGCAAGCTCGACCGTGACCTTGACGTTGGGATCCAGGCTCTTGGCCGCCAGCTTTTCCGCCCCTTCGATCGCGCTCTCCGCATCGTCGAGAAAGCCTCTGACAACGAGGGCCACTGCAAGCACTGCCCCGGCCCTTGCCTCGTTTTCCTCGTCGCGATAGCTGTGGAACTGCTTGAGGGCTCCCTGGGCATCGGCCCTTGCCTGGATG
Source organism: Thermoanaerobaculia bacterium (assembly GCA_035949675.1). GTDB lineage: Bacteria > Acidobacteriota > Thermoanaerobaculia > Multivoradales > UBA5704 > JASLEW01. The sequence goes on along the minus strand of DASZHY010000429.1, from coordinate 4,250 downwards.
GGTCGACCCTGATCGAGCTCGAGACCCGCGAGCGCGAGATCGCGCAATGCACTCCCCCTTTTGTCGCCGATGCCAGAGCTCTTGGACTTGGCTTCTTCGTACCTCTGCCTGGCGAGGTCGGGTTTACCGCTAGCTGCGGCCACGTCTCCCTCGTCCGCAAGCACGTCTGCCATCAACTCTTGGTCGCCGTCAGCCGCGAGGCGCTTCGCCTTCTCCAGCCGGTCTGCGGCTTCCTTCAGATTCAACTCCAGGTAGTCTTCGGCAAGGTACTCTAGTTGCGTCGCCTCGCCGTGTCGGTTCCTCATCTCGTGATAAAGCCTGAGCGCGTCCTCGTAGTTCTTCAGCGCCTCCGCGTGTTGTCCCTGCCTGTCCAGGACGACCCCCATGTTGCTGTAGGCCAAGGCCAGCTCCTGATGGCTGATGATGCCGCGATACTCATTGATCGCCGACGCGAACCGGTTCTCGGCCTCGGTGAAATTCCCGAGCTCGGCCTCGATGGCCGCCAGGCGAAGTAGCTCGTAAAACTTGCCCTTGGAGTTGCCGACCTCGTCGTCCACCGCCGCCGCCCGTTGACTCTTCTCTCTTGCGGGTTCCAGGCTTCCCTGCTTGAACAGCAGCTCGGCGGTCGCGTCCAGGACCTGGGCCAGGTTGGGGAGGTCCCCCGTGCGACTGTAGAAGTCTTCCGCCTTGCCGAGCGGCATCAGCGCCGCCTGCGGATCGCTGCTGGCGCGGGCCATGCCCTGCAAGAGCCAGGCACGGGCCCTGATTCGACCATCGCCCTGCCGCTCGGCCAGCGTCTCAGCCAGACCTGCCGATTGATAACAGCGGGTCCAGTCCCAGGTGAACGCCGCCACGTCCGCCTCGGCAAGGTAGAGACGTGCTGCTGCGCCGGCCATGTTGGATTGCGCTTGCAAGGAGTGCACGACTCTAAGCGCCTCTTCGCCGCGCCCCGCGCCGTCGAGTGCCTGGACCAGGCCGAGCCCGAACTCGAGGCGGTCAGGGAACTGGCGATGGAGTTCCTCATAGCTCTCGACCGCCTTGTCCCATCGGCTCTCGACCTGCGAGCAGCGGGCGGTGATGAGCAGCTCCTCCAGGCGCGACAGCCTGCCCGCGTGATTGCAAGCCGGCTTGATTCTTTTCGCAGCCTCGTCGTCTCGACCGAGCTCATGCAGCACGGCTGCCAAACCGGAGTAAGCGAGCCAGCGATCCGGCTGCTTGGCGATCGCCTGCTCGAACAGCTGGAGCGATCTCCGCGTGTCGAGCTTCTCCCACCGCTTCTCGCCTTCGAGGTAGAGCTCTTCGGAAGTACAGAAAAACGAAAGGAGGGGAATGCTGGCGCAGAGCCAGCGGGCGGCGCCAAACCCGAGACCCAGCGTCATCACGAGCGCGCCTGCCGTGAGGTACGAACGCCGCCGGCGCAGCGCCTCGCGGATGAGCGCCTCCCGCCAACGCCTCAGCGGCTCGGGCCGCGGCATGGCGCGCGGCAGCGCCTCGAAGCGGCTGCTACTCTCTGGCCGGTAGGGGTCCGCTGGCTCGGGTGCCCCACCGGTGAGGCCAGCAGCGTCGTTTCCGGTTCCCTCTGGAGGAAGCTCCGGGACTCTGCCCGGCGGCGGCCTGTTCCGCCTCGGCTGGCCAGTGATATGGCGGAGCAGGTCTGTGTAGTCGTCGTCGAGACGATAGCGGGTGTAGGGCCGCAAGAGGCGGGGGATCCTGGACGCCGGCATATCCTCGAATACGACGGGGATGAATTTCTCGTTCCACATCCCGGAGTCGTAAAGGTCCTGCAGCATGAGCACACTCTCGAACTTCACCCCACGGCCGCTCGCCTGGGGCGTTGCGGTGGCTTTCCGGAAGTAGCCGTCCGTGCACACCACGAGGACGAAGTCGGCTTCCTCGAGTTTGCGGTCCATCCATGCCGGCCAACCCTGGGGCGGGTTCGGCTCGTAGAGATCGATCTCACAAAGCTGGCCGTTCCCGATCAGGCGGTCGGCGAGTCGCCGCACTCGTTCCGTGTGTTCCGCCGAGTCGTGGCTGTAACTGATGAAGACCCGGGCGCGCCTCGGCTTGTCCATGGTGCAGCTCCAGCCCATCTGGCAGGTCTCCGGAACCGTGCGGTGGCAGGTCCGATCCCAAGGCCAGCACGGCGGGCGCGGGCGCCTCGAGTCGCTTCCGGGATGGAACCGAACGAAGCCGCTCGAGTGCCCGCACACGACGCCGTCCGGTGGCGTGGACCGGGACTGCCCGGTCCAGCAGACGCGTGCTGACGTATGTAGGGCTAATGCATGTTACTATAATGCAAAGAACATATGAAGCCAGAAATCTTCCACTGGCGGTGCCGGGGTTTCGAGGTCGGGTGTTGCTCGCTCGGCCTGACGCTCCTGCTGTGCTTCGGTGGCTCGGCTCGCGCAGCAACCGGGGCCGATCACGCCGTCCCAGCCGCCACCCTGCTGCTTCCCTACTTCGAGGTGGACCTCAACAACCCCAACGGGTTGACGACCTTGTTCTCGGTCAACAACGCCTCGGCCGTCGAGGTCTTGGTCCACGTCGTCGTCTGGTCCGACCTGTCGGTGCCGGTCCTCGACTTCAACATCTACCTGACCGGTTATGACGTCCAGTCGGTCAACCTGCGCGACATCATCATCAACGGCAACCTGCCGCAGACGGCGACCGACGTTCAGGATCCATCCCTCAAGATCAGCCCCGTGGGCACGTTCTCGGTCGAGTCGGCGACCCTCAACGAGCCGAGTTGCAATGGCGTGCTGCCGCCGCCCTCGCTGCCGTCGTTCTTCACCGCCCACCTGCAGGCGGCGCTGACCGGCAAGCCCTCGGCGATCCTCAAGGGCAACTGCGCCGGCCAGCTGATCGGCGACAACATCGCCCGCGGCTACATCACCATGGACACGGTCAACAACTGCTCGCTGCGCTTCCCGGGCGACGCCGGCTACTTCGCGGCAGGCGGCACCGGCGACGTCACCAACCAGAACGTCCTCTGGGGTGACTGGTTCATCATCAACGCGGAGCAGGGCTCGGCGGAGGGCGGCACGCTGGTGCACATCGAGGCCAGCGCCACCAACCCGGCGACCTCGACGGCCGGCCTCTACACCTTCTACGGCCGCTACGACGCCTGGACCGCGGTGGACAACCGTGAGCCGCTGGCCACCAACTTCGCCGCCCGCTACTTGAACGGCGGGCCGTTCTCGGGCGGCACCAGCCTGCTGTGCTGGCGCGACTCGAAGGTCAACCAGGGTCCGTTCACCTGCCCGGCGACGCCCGGCCTGCAGCCGGTCTGGTACCCGCTCGGCCAGGAAAGCATCGTGATCTTCGACGAGCAGGAGCATCCGGTGGTGCCGCAGACCTTCCCGTTCTCGCCGCAGCCGCCGACCGGGTCGTTGGCCCCGTGCCCGGCTGAGACACAGCGGGTGCAGATCAATGGCGCCGCCTTCCCGGTGCCCTTCAGCTTCGGCTGGCTATACATGAATATGAACACGACGGTGGCGGCGGCTGGCGCCAACCCGCCGGTCGATCCAATGGCGGCGCAGGCGTCGGGGTTCTACGTGTTTTACGAGGTGTTCCCAATCTCCGCCTCTCAGTCGGACCCTCGCACCAGCGTCGGCTTCAGCGGCATCCGCCCGTGACGGCCAGGCGGCCGGGCCTCAATCGGCGCGCGCAGCCCCCCGCGCTACATGCCGATCGTGAACGGCACCGTCGCCATCGTCTTGTCCCACATGATGGCGATCTTGCCGCCGGCGTTCGTCATGTCGACGAAGTCCCAGGTGAGCTGCTCGACCGCAAACGGCAGCGTAGACACCGTCATCGCCGCGCGGGCGACGTCCTTGTCCGGCGTGTAGCCGAACGCACCCCAGAGCGCGGCCTTGTTGCTCAGGTCGTGGCGCGTCTGCGCCGGCCAGCTCGAGACGATGAAGGTCCACGACTTCGGATCCTTCAACTCGATGAACAGGCTGTATTCGCCCGGCGCAATCGTCTTGCCGCCGACGACGAGCGGCACTTCGTTCTCCAGGCGCGTCGACATGTCGGCGCCGGCGCGCCAGACCGGCGCGCCCGAGCTCAGCATCTTCCCGTACGTCGCGCCGCCGCCCCACAAGTCGCGACCGCGCTTGATCGGACGGCCGCAGGTGATCTCGATCCATTTGCCGCCCGTGTACACCGGGTCGACGATGCCGGCCTGCTTCTCGTACTTGCCGCCGACCTGCGCGGCCGCCGTGCCCGCCGGGCTTGCCGGCCGGCCGCCC
>DASZHY010000428.1:0-3058 GCA_035949675.1 Thermoanaerobaculia bacterium | reverse complement strand
GTGCCGTCGGCCCGGGGGTTGTTGCCGATATAGAAATTCACGCCGCCCTGAGACGTCGTGGGCAGGAAGTCGCCGCCCACGAGGCCGTTGCGCAACGCGACCGGCGCCAGCGCCAGCCCGATGCCGGCCAGGAAGACGGCGACCCGACCGACTCTGCGGACCGGCGCTGCCCGGCCGGCGCTCCATACCAGCGGCAAGAGAAGCGGCGCGACCAGCAGCGCGTTCTCCCGCAGCAGGGCGAGAATCCCCAGTAGGACCCCGACCAGCAGCCATCGCGCGGCGTCTGCGGACGCGGACGACCCGGCCGCCGCCGGCGCGGCAGCCGTTCCCGGGGGCGCGGCCGCGAGCGCAGAGGTGCCGGTTGCCGCCGAACGCTCCCTCGCCGCGGCCATCGCCCACAGCAGGAAGCAGACGACCGTGACCGCCAGCGACTCCTTGAGCAGCTGGACGTCGTAAAAGATGAACGGGCCGTAGACCGCCGCCAGGGCTGCCGCGGCCAGCCCGGCGCGCTCGCCGGCCATGGCCCTCCCGGCGCGGTAGAGGGCGTAACAGCCTGCCACCGCGAAGCCGATCTGCGCGAGATACACGGCATCCAGACGCGGCCCGACCGCGGCAAAGAGGACGGCCACCAGATAGGGGTAGAGCGGCGCCTGGAAGAACACCCCGCGCGCGTGCCCGAACCAATCGCCGCCGGCGATCTCGCGGGCCCAGCGGTCGTACTCCCAGCTGTCCATCGCCAGCTGGCCGATGAAGGGCGCCCGCCGCACCGCCGCCCAGTGCGCTAGCCGCAGCGCCAGGGCCACCGCGAGCACCACCGCAACCGGCACCGCTCGCCGGGCTGCCGGCGCGGAAGGAGAGGGACCGTTCAACGCCGCCGCTGCGACGGGCGCGTCGCCAGCCAGTGCGCCACGACCGGCAGCGCCAGCAGACCCAGCAACACGGCGAACCAGAGGGTGGCGCCGCGGATGATGAACGTGACCAGCGTGGCGCGGGCGGTGTCCAGGCCCTGGGCGCGGAGCAGGGCGGTGAGCGCGCCGTCGGCAGCGCCGAGGCCGCCGGGCAACATCGAGGCGGACCCGAGAACCGTCGAGGCGGTGTAGTCGAAGAGGCCAGCGAGCAAGCCGGCGTGCGGTGCGTAGGCGCGCACCGCGATGACGAAGCCGACGCCCTCGGCACCCCAAGCGAGGGTCGCGGCCAGCAGGCCCATCGCCAGCAGCCGGGGCGTCAGCAGGTTGCGCAGCCCCTGGTAGACGGTGACCAGCATGCCGGCACGCGGCCCGACGACCGGCAGGCGGGCGAGGTGGGCGAACAGCCAGTTCGCCCATCGCTCCCAGGTGAAGACCGCCGTGCCGAGCACGACCGCGGCCAGGCCCAGCGCCGCCCACCAGGGACCACCCGGGAAGGGCAGCGCGCCAACCGCCAGCAGCGCCGCCACACCCAGAAGGTCGGTGACGCGCTCCGCGACCACCGCCGGCGCGACGCGCAGAGCGGGACCGCCGCCGAGCTCCCGCACCAGCCAGGCCTTGCCGAGCTCGCCAGCCTTGCCCGGGGTCACCGACAGCAGGAAGCCGGTCAGGAAGACGCCCAGGCTGCGCCCGAGGGGAAGCCGCGTGCCGAGCGCCCGCAGGTACAGCTCCCAGCGCACGAAGCGCAACGCGTAATTGACCAGCGACAGCGCGAGGATCGGCGCCAGCAGCGCGAAATCGAAGCGGCGCAGCTGGGCGAGGAACTGCCGCGGATGGGCGACCCCCAGAAAACCAATCAGCACCAGCAGGCCGAGCACGAACACCGGCAGCAACCGGCGCCCTAAATGGTAGAGCGCCGCCTGCGGGCGCTCCAGTACCGCCTGCGGCGGCGCCGGCGCCGGCTCGACGGGCCCCGCTGCCGGCCGGGAAATCTCGGGCGGCGGCGCGGCGCCCGGGCCCGGCTGGCTCAGGCCGCCGCCGCTCGCCGATTGGGCTCGGCCGCTTCCGGATACTGCTCGAAGAGACGCATCCACTTGCTGGTCCGCTTGTAACGATCCATGCGCCGCTTGCCGATCGTCGGGTACCAGGCGAAGTCGTGGTAGAAGGACGAGCCGAAGACGAAGAAATAGACCAGGGGCGTGCGGAACAGCAGCTTCTGCAGCCCGTGCAGCGGCCCGAACCAGACCAGGTTGCCGAAGCGCGACACCGCGTTGTCGCCAACCGAAAAGTGGAAGTTCATGCCGGAGACGTCCTCGCCGACCACCTCGATGTCGCGCGGATCGCCCACCCCGAGCCCGGCCTCATGGGCCAGCCGGATGTACTTGATCGACATCGGATCGAAGCCCATCAGCTTGGCGGCCACCGCGTCGATCGCCACCTGGTCGCCCGAGGCGAGCAGCAGGTCCTTCTCGACGGGGATCATGGTCCGCGGCCCGGGGCCGTTGCCGCAGGTGGTGCCGTCCTTGACCGCGAAGATACCGCTGTGGATCTCTTTCTGAATGGTGAGCAGGTCCACCAGCGTCTCGTGGATCCACGAGTGAGTGTAGTGGCGCCGGGTGTTGAGCAGGCCGCCGAAAGCGTTCTTCATCGCCCCGGTGGTGGTGGTGTAGATGTGGCACTTGACCGTCGGCAGGTGAACGATGTTCTTGCCGATGAAGAACTCCGGGATGGTGATCCCATCGGGGTAGATGCGCGGCAGCGCCAGCATGCGGCCCTTGGGCTCGTAGCGGATCCACTTGAGATCGTCGGCAAAGCAGTTGTAACGCACCGGCACGCCGTACTTCTCGAGCACCGGCAGGTAGCGGTTGAGCCGCTCCCCTTTCTTGGGATCCGTCACCACGGTGTTGTTCTGCACGCAGACCTGGTCGCCGAAGCCGATCTCGCGCAGCTTCTGGATCGTGCCCTCGAGCTGCCAGGGAGTGGTATTGGCGCCCGGGAACGGGAAGTGCCAGGAGATGTTGTCCTTGAGGATGGTGGTGGCGCCGCGCGCGAGGAAGTCGCGCACCCCGGCCAGCTCCATCGTCCGCCCGACGTCCGTGAGGACGCTCTCGGGCTTGGTCTTGATCACGGCGACGCGTGGTTTCTTCATGGGC
>DASZHY010000427.1:0-1501 GCA_035949675.1 Thermoanaerobaculia bacterium | reverse complement strand
GCCGAGCGCCGCGTCGCGCTCCTCCTGCTCCACGATCGCCGCGATCGCCACGATCCCCTCATTGGCGGCCCCCCTCCATCAAGCTCCGAGCTCCCGGATCGGTTGCCGCCATTGTATCGTTCTGCGGCAGTCTGCGGCAGTCTGCGGCGGGCGAAGGCGACCCGCGGCGGCCTGTTGCGACACCAGGTCGCCGCGGGGTCGTGGAGCGCGAGCTTCAGGGGCCGACGACCAGGATCACGAAGCTTCCCGGGATGATCGGGGGGCGAGGATGGGGCTCCGCCGCGGTCGGCGCCGGACGGGGTCCGAACTCGGCGGTCGCCAGGTAGACCTCGTGGGTCTTCTCGTCAACGGCCATGGTGCGGGCGCCCTGGCGGGTGGCGGCCTTGGCGACCACCGTCCACTTGTCCGGTGTCTCCTCGCGCATGACGGTCAGCGTGCCGTCGCCGCAGGACGCGTAGCCGAGCGCGGTTCCCGGATCGAAGCCGGTGGCGTCGACGCCCTTGCCGATCGGCAGCTTCGCCACCATCCGCCCGGAGGAGCCGTCGACGATCGGCGCCACCTCGTTGCCGCAGCCGGCGATGAGGCGCTGATGCGCGGCGTCGATCGCCAGCCCCGAGGGCTCGTCGCAGCCGGCGAGCGGCCAGCGCTTGGCGACCGTGAGCTTGGCGGCGTCGATGGCCACCAGCTCGTTCTTGTCCTCGATGTTCACGAACACCGAGCCCTTGCCGTCGCTGGCCGCGAACTCCGGCCTGCCGCCCAGCGGAATGGTGCCGGCCACCTGACCCGAGGCGCCGTCGAAGACCGTGGCGCTGCCGCTGCGGCCGTTGAAGGCAAAGACCCGGTGGGTCGCCGGCTCGTAGAGGATGGCGTCGGGGTTCTGGCCGGTCGACTTGAGCTCCGACAAGACCTTGAGGCTCTTGAGGTCGAACACCGTCACCTTGTCGGATCGCCCGTTGCTGATGAAGCCGCGTCCGAGATCCTGGGCCAGCGCCACGCCGTGCACCCCCGACAGATTGGGGATCTCCCCCACCGTCTTGCCGCTGTCCGGGTCGAGCACCGTCACCCGGGTCGCGCGGGTGATGTACAGGCGCCGCGCGGCGCTGTCGAAGGCCAGGTAGTCCCAGCCGCCGTCGCCGCCGACCGCGATCGTCTTGTGGATGCGGTAACCGGCCGGCGGCGCCGGCGCGGCAGCGTGAGCGGCCGGGGACGAGGCGGCGCCGCCCGCCTGACCCGCCGCGGCCGCGGGGGCGGCGGCGAATCCCGCCAGGATTCCGCTGAGGCCAAGCGCCAGGGCGGCGGCGGCCGCGGCGCGGACGGAGGTAGTTGCGGCGGCCGCGGCGCGGACGGATTGGGTGGCGGCGGTGCCGGGCGCGGCCGGCGAACCGGGTGCTGGCGGTGGCAGAAGGCGGTGGTGCATTTACTCTCCTTTTGGGCGGGCGCGCCGACCTTTTGGGCGGGCGCGCCGACTGGCGCCGGCCCCCGTCACGGTGCGGCGCCGGCG
>DASZHY010000426.1:0-22504 GCA_035949675.1 Thermoanaerobaculia bacterium | reverse complement strand
CGGTCATGCCGGTCGGGGCGGAGCCGTGGCCGATGCTGAAGCCGCCGATGGTCAGCTCGCGCGCCGGCGCCGGGAGAGGCGGAAGATCCACGCCGGTATGCTACCCCGAACCTCACGGCGCGCTCGCCAAGAAACGCGATGACCGGCCGCCGCCTCTCGTTGCTGCTGGCGGCTGCGAACGTGGCGGTCGCCCTTGCCGTCTGGACCCGGCGACCGTGGGCGAACGGTCCGGCCGAATGGCGCTGGGAGTACCTCTCCACGGGCGGGCTGGAGCCAAGCGCCGCGGCGTGGCTCATCATCGCGGCTGCGCTCGCCGGCCTCGGCATTCTCTGGGGTCATCGCCGCCTCGCCGCATGGCGAGGCGCGCCGCTGGCAGCGGTGGTCTGCGGCGCCGCCTTCACCTTCGCCCTGGTCGCCATCCAGCCGGGAGGCTTCGCGCGGGTGATCGGCGCGCTCGTCTCGCGCAACAGCTTCGGCTACGTCTGGGACGCCGCGCTCGCGCCCTCCACCAGAGCGCTGCTGGCCGACTACCCCGCGGCCAGCGCCGGCCTCAACCAGCACTCGCTCACTCATCCCCCGGGGCCGCTGCTGGCGGTCCGCGCGCTCGGCTGGCTCGATCGGGTGCTGCCGCCGCCGGCGGCCGCCAGGGCGGCGGCTTCAGGCGCCGCCGGCACCAGTGCGGGCGGCGAGCGCGGCGGCGGCCTGCCCGCCCTGGCGGCCGCCGCCATCGAGCGCGAGGTCGCGCGCGCCATCAGCCATGGCAGGCCGGTGCCGGAGCCGCCGCCGGGGCCGTGGGCGGTGGCTGCCCTCGCGGTGCTGCTCCCGGCATTGTCGGCCCTCGTCGCCTGGCCGCTCTATCTGCTGGCCCGCCGGCTCGGCGAGCCGCGCGAGACGGCGCTGCTTGCCGCGGTGATGTGGCTGCTGGTGCCGGCGCGCTCGCTGTTCACTCCGTCGTTCGACCAGGCGCTGCCCGTGCTGCTGGTCGGCGCCGCCTGGCTCGCGGCCGGAGACGGCCGGGTCCGTGCCGCGGCGGCCGGCGTGCTGCTCTTCGCCGCCTGCTTTGCGAGCTACGGCTGCCTGGCGGCGCTGCCGCTGGTGGCGGCCTGCGCCGCCGCCGCGCCTGCCGCCGCCGCACGGCGCGATCGGCCCGAAGAGCATGACGCTGCCGGCGCCATGGACCACGGCCAGGCGGGTGACCGGGCGAGCGGCCGGGCAGTGGCCGGCGGGCTTCGACAACACTTGGAAGCGCTGCCTTGGCGGCGATTGGGCGCGCTGCTCTGGCGGCGCTGGGGCGCGCTGGCGCTGGGCTTTACCTTGCCCTACCTGGTGCTGGCGGCCGTCGCCGGCCACGATCCCTGGCACGCCCTGCGCACCGCCCTGGCGCTCCACCATCAGATCGCCGTGGCGCCGCGCTCCTATGCCACCTGGCTGCTGTGGAACCCGTACGATCTCGCCTTGCTGCTGTCGCCGGGAGTCCTGGGGCTCGCCGCCACCGCGCTGCGCCCGGGCGCCTGGCGGCGCGAGAGCGGCACCTCGCCCGGCGCCGGCACCGCGCGGCTCGCGGCCGGTCGGCTGGCGGCGTGGACCTGGTGGGGCTTGCTGGCGCTGGTCCTGCTGTCGGGAGGCGTGCGCGGCGAGGCCGGCAGGATCTGGCTGTTCTGGATGCCGTTCGCCTGCCTTTTCGCCGCCGCGACGGCGGCCGCCGCCGGCGGCCCGCGCCAGAGCGGCCGCCGCGAACGCCCCGAGATCCTGGACCACGCGGAACGCCTGGCGTCAGGGGAGCCAGCCGCTCGGGCTCACGGATGGAAAGCGAGCGTCGCATTGCTGCTGGCAACCGAGGCGGCGCTCACCCTGGCGCTCGCCGCCAGCTTGGTCTTCGTCAGCTCGAGCTAGTGCCCGGTAGTCCCAGCTCCGGCGGTCGCTGCCGTGGCGCTGGACCGCCAGGCTCGCCGTTCCTACTTCGGCTCGAGCACCACGTTGAGGTTGGAGTAGCTCCAGCTGACCGGCGGGTAATAGGCGCCGTCGCCGATGCCGGTCTGGCCGAAGTCCACCACCAGCGGGTTGTCATTGGCGCTCAGGTCGAACCACTGCGTCGGGCCGGAGATGGTGTAGATGACCGCACCGCCCTGGGACACGTCGAGCTCGCAGGTGTTGACGGTCAGGTCGTAGACCAGCCGCAGGTGATACAAGCTGTTCTGCTTCCAGGGACCGGCGGTCCTGACGAACACGTTCTCGACGCCGAGGTCGAGCAGCGTCCTCGAGTTGCGGTTGACGATCTGCACGGCGCAGAAGGGCTCGCGCAACCCGCGCGTCTTGTTGGGCCGCCGGAAGGACATGACGCCGGTGAACAGGCCGGTCGGGAACACGCCGAGGCGCAGGTCCCAGTCGATCGTCGCGCGCTTGTACGGCACCCCCACCGGGGCCGGCAGGTTGTAGAGCTGCTCGGAGTTGCTCGCCGTGGCGTTGAGGAAGGTGCCGGGAACGCTGAAGATGACGTTGCCGCCGCCGCTACCCGGGCCGCCGCCCGGGAACCCCGGACCGACGCTGCCGCTGAGCGCCGGCGACGGGCCGACGAACTGGATCGCCGCGCCGCCGGGCTGATAGACCATGGCGAAGGCGAAGAAGCTGTGATCGCAGCTCGCGACGATGCGCGCGTCGGCGATCACCTCGGCGCCCAGCACCGCCAGCGCGTCCGCGAAGTCGCGGCGCGACAGCGGCTGCAACGACAGCGTCGCCGGCGGCGCCAGCGCGTGGCCGTCGGGGGCGAAGGCGGCCACGGCGCATTGCGCCGCACTGCCGTCGAGGTTGATCAGCGAGAAGTCGGTGACCATGCCGCCGGCAGTGCGCTGCAAGCCCTGGAGCTCCAGGAACGCTCCGGCCGCCAGCGCGCGGTCCTGGCTGATCGCCGGAATGGTGGCGACGCCGAGCATGGTGCCGGCGGCGTCCGTGACCTCCAGGCGAGCGCTCACCACCAGCTGCTGCGCGCCGCTGATTTCCAGCAGGCCGGTCTGCCCGGCGGGCGCCACCCCGGTCAAGGTCGCGGTGGCGCTCGGCGGCACGGTGATGTTGCCGCTTCCCGCTTTCTGAGTCGTGCCGTCGCTGCCCTGCGGAATGAACAGGGTGGCGAAGTGCCGCGCCGACTGATCGGGATTGGAGACCCAGACCGTGGTCGCGTAGGTCGCGCCGCCGATCGAGAGCTGGCTGGCCAGCGGCACGAAGACGTCGCCCGCCAGGGCGGGCGCGGGCGGCAAAGCCAGCACACCGGCGGCAGACAGCAGGAGCACGATCGATGCTCTCATCCTGTTCACTCCCGACCTCCTGGGCCCGCGGTGACCGGCCGCTTGGACCGGTCACCCCGGATCGTGGAACTTGGCCGGTGCCTGCCGGCGTTCCGGTCTTACCGGCCTCACGGGCGTCTCGGCGTGCCAGAGCACGGTTTTGCATGATTGTAGAGGAAGCCATGGGTCTATGCAACCAAAATTGTGCAATCTGGCCCGTCCGGGTTGCGGCCCGGCACGATCGCGACTACCCTATTGGCCCGGCAACGAGGGGCTTCGAGAGCAAGCGCCCGGGAGGAACGATGGCGGAGATCCAGTGGCAGCCGTCCTCGCTGGTCTGGAACTGGCGGGCGGCGCCGGACGCGGGCGACGCCCGCGAGCAAGCGGCGGCGGCGCGGCGCCAGGGCGCGATCGGCGGCGGCGTCGGCTTGACGGTGGCGGCGGCGCTGGCTTTTCTCCTGCACCGCACCGGGCTCGCCGCGGCGGTGGCAGCGGCTTCGCTCGCGGTCGCGCTGCTGGCCCTGGCGGCGCCGCTGACTCTCTACCGGCGCCTGCGCGGCGCGCTCGACCGGCTCGGCAGCTGGGTCGGCACCGCCGTCACCTGGCTGCTGATGACTGTCCTCTTTTACCTGCTGTTCCTGCCGGTGGGACTGATCCTGCGCGCCACGGGAAAGCTGTCTTTCACCCGCTTCGCCGATCCCGCCCTCGAAACCTACTGGACGACGACCACAGACCGCGTCCCTACCGCCGAGTCGTACCGCAAGCAGTTCTGACGTGAAGCTCCTCGGCATCAGCTGCTACTACCACGACTCGGCGGCCTGCCTGATCGACGCGGGCCGCATCGTGGCCGCGGCGCAGGAGGAGCGCTTCACCCGCATCAAGCACGACAGCGCCTTCCCGGTCAATGCGGTGCGCTACTGCCTGGCGCAGGCCGGCAACGGCCTCGGCAAGGCGGCCCGCCTCGACGGCGTGGTCTTCTACGACAAGCCGCTGCTCAAGTTCCACCGCATCCTCGAGACCTATCTCGCGGTCGCGCCGCGCGGGCTGCGCTCCTACGTGCAGGCACTGCCACTGTGGCTGCGCGAGAAGCTGTGGATCCCGCCGCGCATCGAGGAGGCGCTCGCGCTGGTCGGCGCGGACGGCGCCAAGGATCCGGAGAGCCGGGGGGACGCCGGCGGTCACCCGCCGATCTACTTCACCGAGCACCACGAGTCCCATGCCGCGAGCGCGTTCTATCCGTCGCCGTTCGACGAGGCGGCGGTGCTGACTCTCGACGGGGTGGGAGAATGGGCAACCACCACCATCGGCGTCGGCGAGGGCGAGCGCCTGCGCCTGATCCGCGAGATCCGGTTCCCGCACTCGCTCGGGCTGCTCTACTCGGCGTTCACCTACTTCACCGGCTTCAAGGTCAACTCGGGCGAATACAAGCTCATGGGGCTCGCCCCCTATGGCACGGGCCGTTACACCGACCTGATCAAGCGGGAGCTGATGGACCTCAAGGAGGACGGCTCGTTCCGCCTGAACATGGAGTACTTCGGTTACCTGGACGGGCTCGAGATGACCAACAGCCGCTTCGCCGCGCTGTTCGGCGGGCCGCCGCGCCGGCCGGAGTCGCCGATCGGCGGGCGCGAGATGGACCTCGCCCGCTCCATCCAGGAGGTGACCGAGGAGGTGGTCCTGAAGCTGGCGCGGCATGCCCGCGAGCTCACCGGCAAGCGCTGCCTGTGCCTGGCGGGGGGCGTGGCGCTCAACTGCGTCGCCAACGGCATCCTGCTGCGCGCCGGCATCTTCGACGACCTGTGGATCCAGCCGGCGGCCGGCGACGCCGGCGGCGCCCTTGGCGCACCGCTGGCGCTGTGGCACAACGCCATGGGCCACCCGCGGGTGACCGTCACCGGCGCTGCCGGCAAGCGCCGCGACCTGATGCAGGGTGCTCTGCTCGGCCCCGATTTCAGCGCCGGCCAGATCCGCGAGTACCTGGACCACCAGGGCCTGCCCTACGAGGAGCTGGCCGACGCCGACTGGGCGCCGCGCGTCGCCCGGCTGATCGCGGACGGCAACGTCGTCGGCCTGTGTCATGGCCGCATGGAGTTCGGCCCGCGGGCGCTCGGCAACCGCTCGATCGTCGGCGACGCCCGCTCGCCGCGCATGCAGTCGATCATGAACCTGAAGATCAAGTACCGGGAGAGCTTCCGGCCGTTCGCTCCGACGGTGCTCGAGGAGCGCGTCGGCGAGTATTTCGAGCTCGACCGTCCGTCGCCCTACATGCTGCTGGTGGCGGACGTGGTAAGTTCGCGGCGGGTGCCGCGCCAGGGTGACGAGCAGGGCCTGCCGCTGGTCGAATGGGTCAACCGGCCGCGCTCGGACATCCCGGCGATCACTCACGTAGACTATTCGGCGCGCATCCAGACGGTCTCGCGCGAGGAGAACCCGCGCTACCATGCGTTGCTCGCCGAGTTCGAGCGCCAGACCGGTTGCGGCGTGATCGTCAACACCAGCTTCAACGTGCGCGGCGAACCGATCGTCTGCACGCCGGAGGACGCTTACCGCTGCTTCATGCGCACCGAGATGGACCACCTGGTGCTGGGGCCCTTCTTGATCGACAAGCAGGTCCAGCCGCCGTTTGCCGATCGCGGCAACTGGCGTCAGGACTTCCAGCTGGATTAGGTACCGGTTTCGTGGCGGCTCACCGCCATCCCGAGCGCCGTCGCGCCGGCGCGTGGTTCCGGCGCCGAGGAGACAGACAGTCATGGGCAAGCTCCGTTACGTCGGCTCGTTCATGGGCGAGATCTTCCAGTTCGCCCGCCAGCACAAGGTCTACTGGATCGTGCCGTTCGTGCTCATCCTGGCGCTGGTGATCGTGCTGGTGGTGACCAGCCAGGCCGCCGCGCCGTTCATCTACACCCTGTTCTAGCCGCTGCCCCTCGCGTGCCGGCGACCCCGGGGCCTTCCAGGGTGAAGGCCAAGCTGGCCCTGGTGGCCGCCGCGACCGCGCTGGCGCTGCTCGTGGGCGAGGCGGCGCTGCGCATCGCCGGCATCTCCTATCCCAACTTCTACCGCCCCGACTCCGAGCGCGGCTGGTCGCTGCAGCCGGGGGCCGAGGGGTGGTGGCGCAAGGAAGGCCTGGCCTACGTGCGCATCAGCAGCGCCGGCCTGCGCGACGTCGAGCACGCCGCCGCGAAGCCGCCCGGCCGCCTGCGCATCGCGGTGCTCGGCGACTCCTGCGCCGAAGCGCTGCAGGTGCCGGTCGGGCAGACGTTCTGGAAGCTGCTGGAGCGGCAGCTCGCGAGCTGTCCGGCGGCCCGCGGCCGGGCCGTCGAGGCGCTCGACTTCGGCGTCGCCGGCTACGGCACCGCGCAGGAGCTGCTCACCCTGCGGCGGCAGGTCTGGCGCTTCCAGCCGGACCTGGTGCTGCTGGCCTTCTATCCCGGCAACGACGTGCGCAACAACGCCCGCCCGCTCGAGCAGGACCCGCTGCGCCCCTATTTCGTCATCGCTCCGGGCGGCGGCCTGGCGCTCGACGACTCCTTTCGCTCCGCCGCCGGCTACCGCTTGCGGCAGACGCCCGCCGGGCGCCTGGCCTACGCCGCCTACGACCATCTGCGCCTGCTGCAGCTCGCCAAGCAGGGCAAGGGCGTGGTGGACGGCTGGATCGGCGCCGCCAAGGCGCGCTCCAAGGAGGAGGGCGAGGCGCTGCAGGAGCTGGGCCTCGACAACGCCGTCTACTCGCCGCCGCGGGACCAGGACTGGCGCGGCGCCTGGAGCGTCACCGAGGCCATGATCGCCGCCATGCGCGACGACGCCGCCGGGCGCCGCGTGCCGTTCGGGGTGGTGGTGCTCACGACCGGCATCCAGGTCCATCCCGACCCCGCGGTGCGCGCGGTCTTCATGCGCAAGCTGGGGCTCGCCGACCTCTTCTACCCGGGCCGGCGCCTGGCGGCGTTCGGGCGCGAGGCGGGGATTCCGGTCCTCGACCTGGGCCCGCCGCTGGAAGAGCTGGCGGCTCGCGAGCGCGTCTACCTGCACGGCTCCGGCAACACCGCGCCCGGCGAAGGCCACTGGAACGCCAGGGGTCACACCGCCGCCGCCCCCCTGATCGCCGAGTGGCTATGCCGGGAGGTCTTGCCCAAACCTGTGCCGCCAGTGCGCTAAGCAACCTCCCCGGCGCCCATGCCGAGAGACAGGTCGCCGAAGGGTCCGGTGAACGAAGGTGGGAGGAGGTCCAGCGGCGACGGCCTCCCGGATCGCGACTCAAAAGGCGAAGCAAGAGACCTCGATCTCGGCACGGCCCCTAAACGAGCCTTGGCGTCGCCATCCGGGAGGCCGTCGCCGCTGGACCGGGGGGTTCCCACCGGAGGGGGTACAATGGTTGATCATGCGATTCAAGCCGATTCACGGCGTGCTTGCCGTGGTACTCTTCAGCGGGTTCGTCGTGGTGGCCGACTTGGCGCTCGAAGGGCGATTCGGGCGGCCGCCTTATGAGCGCGTTGCCGCCGGACCGGACGGGGCGGTCAGAATCAGCCTTGCCGGACTCGGGCCGCAGCAGGTCCGGTTCTACCACTTCCTCAATCCATCCAACCAGGAGGTCTGGTTCTTCGTCGGCCGCGACGCTTCCGGACAGGTACAGGTCGCCTTCGACGCCTCCGAGGTGTGCGCCAAGGGCAAACGCGGGTTCCGTCATGAAGGCGACTGGATGGTGTGCAACAAGTGCGACAAGTCCTTCCGGCTCTCCGAGATGAACGCCGGCGCCGGCGGCTGCAAGCCGGTGCCGTTGCGGTACCAGCTCGCCGGCGGCGAGCTGCTGATCGCCCAGGCCGACGTTCTGACAGGATGGCGACTCTTCCATTGACGCTCCTCCGGAGAGCGGCTGGCGCCCGCCGCGGCCGCCGCGGGCACGGCGCGCTCAGAGCGGTCACACCAATGGCAACTGCCTTGAAATCAGAGCTTTGACTGACCTGTGCGGGATGGTGTATCGTCGCGCGGTCCGGAAAGGAACGTCATGTGCGCAGCCGACTTCGTGCTCTACGAAGAGGAGTTCAAGCAGCTCGAGGAGGCTTTGCGCCGCCTGCGGCAGGAGGCTAACGGCAAGGCCGTCTTCCTGATCGACAAGAACGGTCAGCAGATCGCGGCAGCCGGCGAGATCGAGCAGTTCGACACCACCTCGCTCGCCTCCCTCACCGCGGGCAACGTGGCCGCGACGGACGGTCTCGCCAAGCTGATCGGCGAGCGCGAGTTCTCGGTCCTGTTCCACGAAGGGCAGCAGGACCACATCCACATCTCGATCGTGGCCAAGCGCGCGATCCTGGTCGTGATCTTCGACGACCGGTCGTCGCTCGGCCTGGTGCGGCTGCGCGTCAAACGCGCCAGCGGCGACCTCGAGAGGATCTTCGAGGTCATGGTACAGAAGGGCGACAGAGACGCCCAGGGGCCTTCGCACGCGAGCCCCTTCGCCGAGATCACCGACGACGATATCGACGCGCTCTTCGGGGAGTAGCCGCCGGGCCCGGCTGCGCTCCCCCACACGGCCGTGCCCGGGCGCGGCCCTGGGAAGCGTTGCGACCCCGGCCGGCGGGAGGGCGGCGAGAGCGGCAGTCGCGGAGTGAGGCAAGCGGATGACCTTCATCAACTACGCCAGCAAGGAGATCAACTGCAAGATCGTCTACTACGGCCCCGGCCTGTGCGGCAAGACGACCAATTTGCAGTACATCTACAACAAGACCTCTCCCGACTCGAAGGGCAAGATGATCTCGCTGGCCACCGAAGCCGACCGCACGCTGTTCTTCGACTTCCTGCCGCTGGACCTCGGCAGCATCCGCGGCTTCACCACCCGCTTCCACCTCTACACCGTGCCCGGGCAGGTGTTCTACGACGCCAGCCGCAAGCTGATCCTGAAGGGAGTCGACGGCGTGGTCTTCGTGGCCGACAGCCAGACGGAGCGCATGGAGGCCAACATCGAGTCGATCCGCAACCTGGAACAGAACTTGAAGGAGCATGGCTTCGACCTGGCGGTCATCCCCTATGCCCTGCAGTTCAACAAACGAGACCTCGGGAACGTAGCCCCGGCCGAAGAGATGTACCGCACTCTCAACTACAAGCGAGAGCCCACCTTCGAGGCCATCGCCACCACCGGCGTGGGGGTCTTCGACACCCTCAAGTCGGTCGCCAAGCAGATCCTCATCGAGCTCAAGAAGCGGTAGGGCGAAGGCGTAAATGATCGCCGAAGCGAAGGGGAGGAGGGGCGGCGGCAGCTCCCTGGTGGCGATCGGCGGCGGCACCGGCCTGTCGGCGCTGCTGCGCGGCCTGAAGCATCACGTCGGCTCGCCGCGCCTCGGCCGCCTCACCGGGGTCGTCACCGTCACCGACGACGGCGGCTCGTCGGGCCGCCTGCGCAAGGAGTTCGGGGTCCTGCCGCCCGGCGACATCCGCAACTGCATCGTCGCCCTGGCGGACGACGAGGATCTGCTGGCCCGCCTGTTCCAGTACCGCTTCCCCAACGGCGGCGGGCTGGTCGGCCACTCCTTCGGCAACCTCTTCCTGACCGCGCTCACGGGCATCACCGGCGACTTCCACCAGGCGATCCTGACCGCGGAGTCGGTGCTGTCGGTGCGCGGCAAGGTCTACCCGGCGACGCTGGTCGACGTGCGCCTGCGCGGGCGCGGCGTCTCCGGCAAGGTCTACGAGGGCGAGAGCGCGATCGGCGTGTCCGGCGAGGAGCTGGCCGGCATCGAGCTCGATCCGCCGGCGGCGCCTGCCTTCCCGCCCGCGGTCGCGGCCCTCGAGAACGCCGACGCCATCCTGCTCGGACCGGGATCGCTGTACACCTCGATCATCCCCAATCTGCTCATCGGCGGCATCCGCCAGGCGATCGCCAAGAGCCGCGCCCGCGTCATCTTGCTGCTCAACCTGATGACGCAGCCCGGCGAGACCGACGGCATGATGGGGGCCGCCCACTTGCACGCCATCGAGCGGCACATCGGCACCGGGCTCATCCACACCGTGCTGTACAACGCCACGCCGATCCCCGCCGCGCTGCTCGCGCACTACGCCGAGGCCGGTTCGACGCCGGTGGCCGTCGAACCCGAGGCCATGGCGCGCTCGGGGGTCGAGCTGGCGGCCGCCGACCTGCTGGCCGAGGGCGACCTGATCAGGCACGATCCGGAGAAGCTGTCGCGGGCGGTGCTCGGCCTGCTCGCGCCGCTCCGCCTGCGGCAGGCGGGGGCCGGACGGGGCTGAGTCATGACCGACGGCGAGAGGGTGGCGGTGGTGCTCGCCGCGGGCAAGGGCACCCGCATGCGCTCGCAGGTGCCGAAGGTGCTCCACCATGCCGCCGGCCGGCCGCTGCTGGCGTGGGTGCTCGACGCCGCCCGCGCCGCCGGCTGCCGGCGCATCCTGGTGGTCGTCGGCCACGGCGCCGACGAGGTGCGCGCCGAGACCGGCGGCGGCGACCTCACCTGGGTGGTGCAGGCCGAGCAGCGCGGCACCGGCCACGCCCTTGCCCAGGTCGAGGGCCTGATCGGCGGCCCGGCGCGGCTGCTGGTGCTGTCCGGGGACGTGCCGCTGGTCAGGCCGGCAACCCTCGAGCGGCTGCTGGCGGCCGCCACCGCCGGCTGGGGGGCCATGGCGGTCGCCGACCTGCCGCAACCCGGCCGCCTCGGTCGAGTGGTCGCCAGGGCAGCCGCCACCACCGGCGGCGGCGGCGGCGGCGGCGGTGCGGCGGGCGAGGTGCTCGAGCGCATCGTCGAGGCGGCCGACGCCACGCCCGCAGAGCTGGCGCTGCGGTCGGTCAATGCCGGCCTCTATGCCCTGCCGGCGCCCGCGGTCTTCTCCTACCTCGCCGCGCTCGCGCCGGCCAACGCGCAGCAGGAGCTCTACCTGACCGACGCCCTCACCGCCGCGGCGGCGGCGGGCCGGCGGATCGAGCTGGTGCGCCTGGCCGAGCCGCGGGAGGCGCAGGGGGTCAACGACCGGCAGGAGCTCGCCGCGGTCCATCGCTGCCTGCTCGACCGCCACCTCGAGGCGCTGATGGATTCAGGTGTGACGGTGCTGGAGCCCGCCCGCACCGTGGTCGAGGCCAGCGCCTGTGTCGGCGTCGACACGGTCCTGCACCCGGGAGTGTCGCTTCTCGGCCTCACCAGCGTCGGCGCCGGCTGCGTGCTGCAACAGGGGGTCTGGGTGCGCGACGGCAGGATCGGCGACCGGGTGACGATCGGGCCCTACAGCGTGATCGACGGCGCGGAGGTCGGCAGCGGCTGCCAGGTCGGACCCTTCGCGCGGCTGACCCCGGCATCCTCCTTGCTTTCCGGAGCGCGAGTGGGCGGCGCCGCCGCGCATCGCGAGGGGGAAGCGGCGGCGACAGGCTCCGAGCCTGGCGGGCCCTGAGCCCCCGCAGGCAGGATCAGAGAGGACCGAGTGCATGTGCGGAATCGTCGGTTACGTCGGCCAGCGCGAGGTGGTGCCGCTGTTGATGGAAGGCCTGCACCGCCTGGAGTACCGGGGCTACGACTCTGCCGGCGTGGTGGCGGTCGACGGTGGCAAGCTGCGGACGCTCAAGGCGGAAGGCAAGCTCGAGCGCCTGCGGGAGAAGCTGACCCAACACCCGCTGTCGGGGCACTACGGCCTCGGCCACACGCGCTGGGCGACGCACGGACCGCCGAGCGAACGCAACGCCCATCCGATGATCGACTCCCGGCACCGGGTGGCGCTGATCCACAACGGCATCATCGAGAACTTCCTGGCGCTCAAGAAGCGGCTGCTCGCCCAGGGCTGGACGTTCAGCTCGGACACGGACACCGAGGTGGTAGCCAACCTCATCTCCTCCTACCTCGACGATGGCAGGAACCTGCGCGACGCGGTCGCCAGCGCCCGCGCCGAGCTCGAGGGCATGTACGCGTTCGCGGTGGTGGCGGCCCGGGATGAGGGCGACGAGCGCGATGAGCGCCACGAGCGCCATGAGAGCAACGAGCGCGATGACCAGGACGCCCAGGAGATCGTGGCCGCGCGCATGGGTCCGCCGCTGGTGATCGGGCTCGCCAAGGGCGAGCAGTACCTGTCGTCCGATCCCACCGCGCTGCTCGCCTACACCCGCGACGTCATCTTCCTGGAGAACGGCGACCTGGCGAGCCTGCGCCCTGGCGGCGTGCGCATCTGGGACCGCGCCGGGCAGCCGGTCGAGCGTCCGGTCCAGCACCTCAACTGGGACCCGGTGCAGGCCGAAAAAGGCGGCTTCAAGCATTTCATGCTCAAGGAGATCCACGACCAGACCCAGGCCGTCCAGGACACCCTGGGGACGCGGGTGGACTTCGAGCGCGGGCGCATCCTGCTGGACAACGTGAAGCTGCCGGCGAGCGAGCTGCGCCGGATCGACCGCCTTCACCTGCTGGCCTGCGGCACCTCCTGGCACGCCGCGCTGGTCGGCAAGTTCATGATCGAGCAGATCGCCCGCCTGCCGGTCGAGGTCGACTACGGCTCCGAGTACCGCTACCGCGACCCGATCGTCGACGACCGGGTGCTGGCCGTCGGCATCTCGCAATCCGGCGAGACCGCCGACACGGTGTCGGCGATGGAGGCGGCGCGCGAGCGCGGCGCTCACCTCTTCTGCGTCTGCAACGTCCAGGGGAGCCAGGCGACGCGCATCAGCGACGGGGTGATCTACACCCATGCCGGCCCGGAGATCGGCGTCGCCTCGACGAAGGCCTTCACCACGCAGCTGGTGGCGCTCTACCTGCTGGCGCTCTACCTGCGGCAGGAGCGCCAGGGTGATAGCGATGCCAGCAAGGGCGGAAACGGCGGGGGCGCCGGGGACGGCGGCGCCGGCTCGGCCATGCGCGCCATCAACGCCCTGGCGCACCTGCCGCACGCGGTCGACGAGGTCCTGCGGCTGCAGGCGGCCCCCATGGAGGAGCTGGCGCGCCGGTATTTCCGCGCCGACAGCTTCCTCTACCTCGGCCGCGGCATCAACTACCCGATCGCGCTCGAGGGCGCCCTGAAGCTCAAGGAGATCTCCTACATCCATGCCGAGGGCTACCCCGCCGGCGAGATGAAGCACGGCCCGATCGCGCTGATCGACGAGAGCATGCCGGTGGTCGCCCTGGCCACCGGCGACCAGGTGTTCGAGAAGGTCAAGAGCAACCTGCAGGAGGTCAAGGCGCGCGACGGCGTGGTCATCGCGGTCACCGACCGCGACCCCGAGGAGCTCGGCGGCGTCTGCGACGAGGTGATCACGGTGCCGTCGGTGGCGCCGCTGCTGCAGCCCGTGGTCAACGTCATCCCGCTGCAGCTGCTCGCCTACTACATCGGCGTCCGCCGCGGCTGCGACGTCGACCAGCCGCGCAACCTGGCCAAGAGCGTCACGGTCGAGTAGTGCTCGCCGGCGGCGCCCGCTGGTCACCGGCCGAGATCTATGCCGAGCGCCGCCGCCGCTGCCTGGCGGACGAGCGGCGGCTGACCGCCGTCTCGCTGCGCTTCTCGATCGCGCGCGGCGTCACGTTCGCCGCCTTCCTCGCTTGCCTGTTGCTGCTGCTGCTGCTCGCGTCGCCGCGGGCGGCGATGCCGCGGCGGCTGCCGCTCGCCGGGGCCGGCGCCGCCCTGGCGGCCTTCGTCGCCCTGGCGGCGCTCCACGACCGCTGCCTGCGCCGGCTGCGCCGGGCCGAGGAGCTGCGGCGCATCGTCGACTCAGGGCTGGCGCGGCTCGATCGCGACTGGGACCGGCTGCCGCTGCCCGCGGAGCCGCCGCGCGACCGGGAGCTGCCGCTGGGGAGGGACCTCGACCTCTACGGACGCGCCTCGCTCTTCCAGCTGCTGGGGACCGCGCACACCCCGGCCGCCAAGGCGCTGCTGCGCGACTGGCTCGAAGGAGCAGCGGCGCCGCCCGAGGTGCGCGCGCGGCAGGCGGCGGTCGCGGAGCTCGGGGAGCTGGTCGATTTCCGCCAGCTGCTCGAGGCGAGCGTGGGCGGCATGGAGCGCCACCCTCCCGATTGCGAGCCCTTCCTGCGCTGGGCAGAGAGCGATCCCTGGCTGCTGGCGCGGCCGGCGCTGCTGTGGACGGCGCGGGTGGCAGCCGGGCTGACCCTGCTCGCCGCCGCCGCCGTCCCGGCCTGGGGGGTGCAGCCGTTGCTGGCGATGGCCGTGTTGAATCTCGCGTTCAGCCGGGCCTGCCAGCGCCAGGTCGGGCCGCGGCTCGAGCGCGTCTCCGCCACCCGCGACGAGATGGTCCTGTACTCCGCGGCCCTCCGGCACGCCGCCTCCCAGCCTTTCGCCAGCCCGCGGCTGGCGGAGCTGAAGGCGGCGCTGCGGGCGGGCACCGACCGCCAGGACAGTCGGAGCAGCGAGCGCGGCCGGCCCGAGCGTGGCCGGCCCAGCGAGCGTGGCGGGGACGGCGAGCGGTCCGCCGATGCCTCCGGCGGGCGGGGGAGGCATGGCGCGCGGTCCGCCGATGCCTGGCTGGCGTTGCTCGAGAGCCGCCTGGGATTGGCGGACGCCCGCCACTCGGCGCCGCTGCATTTCGTGCTGCAGGTGCTGACCCTGTGGGACTTCCACATCCTCGCCCTGCTCGAGGGCTGGCAGCGCACCGCCGGCCGGCGGGCCCGCGGCTGGCTGATGGCGCTGGGCGAGATCGAGGCGCTGGCGGCGCTGGCGGCGCTGCGCTTCGAGAACCCCGGCTGGTGCCTGCCGGAGGTGGCCGCCGGGCTGCCGGAGGTCGCGGCGCGCGGTCTCGGGCATCCGCTGTTGCCGCCGGCGCGCTGCGTCGTCAACGACGTCGCCGTCGGCCCTGCCGGCACCTTCCTGCTGGTCACCGGCTCGAACATGTCGGGCAAGAGCACGCTGCTGCGCGCCATCGGGATCAACGTCGTGCTGGCGCAGGCGGGCGGGCCGGCGTGCGCCGCGGAGTTGCGCCTGCCGCCGGTGCGGCTGGCCACCAGCATCCTGGTCGAGGACTCCCTGGCCGGCGGCATCTCCTTCTTCCTCGCCGAGCTGCTGCGGATCAAGCAGGTGGTGACCGCCGCCGGCGAGGCCGGCCGGGAGGGCGCCGTGCTGCTCTATCTGCTCGACGAGGTGCTGCGCGGCACCAACAGCGTCGAGCGCCGGATCGCGGTGCGCCGGGTGCTGCGCCACCTGCTCGCCCGCGGCGCGCTGGGCGCCGTCTCGACCCACGACCTCGAGCTGGCCGCCGGCGCCGGCCTCGCCCAGGCCGCGCGCGCGGTGCATTTCCGCGAGACGCTGACCCCCGGACCGGACGGGCCGCGCATGAGCTTCGACTACCGTCTGCGCCCGGGGCCGGCGACCACCACCAACGCCCTCGAGCTGCTGCGCCAGGTCGGGCTCGACCTGCCGGAGGGCGACGGCGGCGCCGGCGGCAGCAGTTGACCGCCATCCCCGATCGCTAACGGACACCGCTCGCGACTCGCGATCTCTCTCCTTGACAACTTAGGAGAGAGGGTTTAATTTTGCTCTCCTGGACTACTCAGGAGAGCTGAGCATGGACCCTGCCGCAGAGCTGCTTCCGGGAACTCTCGACCTGCTGATCTTGAAGGCGGTCTCGCTCGGTCCGCAGCATGGCTACGGCGTGCTGCTGCGCATCGAGCAGATCTCCGGGCGGCGCTTCCGGATCGAGCAAGGAGCGCTCTACCCGGCGCTCTACCGCCTGGAGCACCAGGGTTTGCTGGAGAGCGAGTGGGGGACCTCCGACAACAACCGCCGCGCCAAGTTCTACCGGCTGACCGCTGCCGGCCGGGCGCGCCTGCGCGAGGAAACGGCTGGCTGGCAGCGCCTCGTCGCGGCCATGGCGGCGGCGCTCGCGGCGCGCCCGGAGAAGGTGTGATGAGGAACCCTGCCGATGCTCGCCTGGCTGAGAAGATTGCGTAGATTGCGTAGCACCCTCGGCGCCGTGCGGCGCCGCGGCAAGTGGGAAAGCGAGCTGGACGAGGAGCTGCGGGGTCACCTCGAGCTCCGCGCCGCCGACCTGGTGCGCGGCGGCCTCACGCCGGCCGCGGCGGCGCGTCAGGCCCGCCTGGAGCTGGGCGCGAGCGAGGCCTGGAAGGAGCAGTGCCGCGCCGCGCACGGCCTGCGCTGGCTCGATCAGCTGCGGCAGGACCTGCGCTTCGCGGGGAGGATGCTGCGCCGCGGCCCCGGCTTCACCGCCGTCGCGGTTCTCTCGCTCGCCCTGGGAGTCGGCGCCAACACCGTCGCCTTCAGCGTCGTCAACTCCCTGCTCTTGAAGCCGCTCGCCATCGCCTCGCCGGCGAGCGTCTTCACCGTCGAGGACCGCCGTTTCCCCACCCAATCGTTCCCCAACTACCGCGACCTGCGCGACCGCAACACCATCTTCGCCGGCCTCGCCGCCTACCGCCAGGCTCCCATGGGAGTCGAAACCGCCGACGGCGCGCGCCGGGTGTGGGGCTACCTCGCGAC
Source organism: Thermoanaerobaculia bacterium (assembly GCA_035949675.1). Classification (GTDB taxonomy): domain Bacteria; phylum Acidobacteriota; class Thermoanaerobaculia; order Multivoradales; family UBA5704; genus JASLEW01. The sequence continues at coordinate 5,819 of DASZHY010000426.1, read as the reverse complement.
CGGCAACTACTTCGACCTGCTCGGCATCCGGCCGCTGCGCGGACGCTTCTTCCATGCGGAGGACGACAGGCTGCCCGGCGCCAGCCCCTTCGCCGTGCTGAGCTACGCCTGCTGGCACAACCGCTTCGCGGCGGACCCGCGGATCGTCGGCAAGACGGTGCGCATCAACTCCCTCTCGTATTCGGTGCTCGGCGTCGCGCCGCCTGAATTCCACGGTACCGAGCTCTTCTATTGGCCCGAGATCTGGGTGCCGATGATGATGCAGCCGCAGATCGAAGGCCATTCCTGGCTCGACCAGCGCGCCACCTTCAACTGCTTGCTCATCGGCCGCCTGGCGCCGGGGGTCACGCCGGTGCGGGCGGCGGCGAACCTGCGCGCCCTGGGCGCCGATCTCGTGCACGAGACTCCGACCTGGAACGAGGGGATCGGCTTGCGCCTGGCACAGCCAGGCCTGGTCGGCAACGCGCTGCGTGATCCCATGCGGGCCTTTACCGGCGGCGTCATGGCGCTCGCCGGCCTGGCGCTGCTCGCCGCCTGCGCCAACCTGGCCAGCCTGCTCGCCGCGCGCGCCACGGACCGGCATCGCGAGCTTGCCATCCGGCTGTCGATCGGCGCCGGGCGCGGCCGCATCGTGCGCCAGCTGCTGGCCGAGTCGGCGCTCCTCGCGTTGCTCGGCGGCGCCGCCGCCTGCGGCCTGGCCGCCGTTCTCCTGCGGCTGCTCAGCCAATGGCGTGCACCGCTCGATTTTCCGGTACGGTTCGAGGTCGACCCGGATGCCCGCGTCTTCGCCTTCGCCTTCGCCGCCTCGCTCGTCAGCGGGCTGCTGTTCAGCATCGGGCCCGCGCGCCAGACCTTGAGCGCCGACCTCAACCAGGCGCTCAAAGGCGGATCTGCCGGCGGGTCGGCGCACCGGCGGGCACGGCGCGGCCGCGGTTTTCGGCGGACGGGGCGGGCGGGGCCGGCGGGGTGGTGGCCGGTGCGCGACCTCCTGCTGGCGGCGCAGGTGGCCCTCTGCTGCCTGCTGGTCACCGCCTGCCTGGTGGCGCTGCGCGGGCTCGCGCGCACCTTTTCGCTGCCGCTCGGGTTCGAGCCGCGCGGTGTCGCGGTGGCGAGCCTCGACCTCGGGCTGGCCGGCTACGACGCGGCACGTTGCGCGGCGTTCCAGCGGCGCGCGCTCGAGGCCGCATCCCGGCTGCCGGGCGTCGCGGCGGCCGGTTACGGCAACTCGCTGCCGCTCAGCATCGATCAGTCCTCGAACATGGTCTTCCGCGCCGAGACGACGGACTTTCGCCTGGCGCAGGGCAAGACCGCGACCGTGTACCAGATCTCTCCGGGCTATCTCGGCGCCCTCGGCGCTCGGCTGCTCGCCGGCCGCGACTTCACCTGGCACGACGACGCCAGGTCGCCGCTGGTGGCGATCGTCAACCAGGCCTTCGCCCGCCAGGTCCTCGGCCGGCCCAACGCCGTCGGCATGCGGTTTCGCGCCGGCCAGGGGCCGCTGATCGAGGTCGCCGGCCAGGTCGAGGACGGCAGGTACGTGTCGATCACCGAAGCGCCGCGGCCCGCCTTCTTCCGGCCGATCCTGCAGCAGCCCAATGAAACCACGGTGCTGGTGGTGCGCTCGGCGCTGCCCGCGGGAGAGATGGCCCAGCAGCTGCGGCAGGCTATCGCCGCCCTCGATCCGCGGCTTCCCATCTACGGCCTCGGCAGCCTGCGGCAGATGCTCGGCTTCGCGCTCCTCCCCGCCCGCGCGGCGAGCATCGCCCTGGGCGCCTTCGGTCTGCTGGCGCTCATGCTGGCGGCGACCGGCATCTACGGTCTGGCGTCCTATTCGGTGAGCCGGCGGACGCGGGAGATCGGCATCCGGGTTGCGGTGGGAGCGCGGCCGGCGCAGGTGCTGCGCTTCGTCCTCGGCCGCACCGCCCTGCTGCTCGTGGTTGGCTCGGCGGCCGGGCTCGCACTGGGCTTCGGCGCCACGAAGCTGCTCACCAGCATCGTCTATCTCGCCTCGCCGCACGATCCGCTGGTCCTCGCCGCCGCCGCCCTCGTCATGGTCGCCGTCGGCGTGGCCGCGGCCAGCGCCCCGGCCCACCGCGCGCTGGACGTCGACCCGGTCCGCGCGCTGCGGCAGGAGTGAGGCGCCGGCGGGGCGGCCATCCCGCACCGCCCGGCGCGGCCTGCCAGCCAGGTTGCGACTGCGCCGCATTACCGTGGTAATATGGAGGCGTGAAGATTGCCTCCTCGAAGCTGACCGCGCAGGGTCAGATCTCCGTGCCCGCAGAGGTCCGGCGGCGGCTGGGCATCGGCCCCGGCTCGATCCTCGAGTGGGAGCAGCAAGGCGAGAGGATCGTCGTCCGGCGGGCCGGCCGTTACAGCTCGGAGGATCTACACCGAGCCCTGTTCCCAAGGCCGCCCAAGCCCCGCACCTTGGCGGAGCTCGAGGAGGGCGTGCCGCGCTCCGTGCGGAGCCGCCATGCGCGCCGTTGACACCAACGTCCTGGTGCGGCTGGCGACCCGAGACGACGCCCGGCAGACCGCCGCCGCCGAAGACTTCGTGACCGGGGGAGCTTGGGTTTCTCACCTCGTCCTGGTGGAGGCGATGTGGGTGTTGAACGCTGTCTACGGCCTGGGACCGGAGCAGCTGGCCGCGGCCATCGAGATGCTCCTCAACCACCGGGATCTCACCGTCCAGGACGCCGATGCGATCACCGCGGCACTCGGGCAGTTCCGCCGCCGGCCCGCCTTGGGCTTCTCCGATTGCCTGATCCTGGAGATAGCGCGGAAGGCTGGCCACCTGCCCCTGGGCACCTTCGACCGCGAGCTCGGCAAGCTCGAAGGAGCGCAGCGACTATGAGATCGGAAGCGCAGCGACTATGAGACCGGAAGCGCAGCGACTATGAGACCGGTAGCGCAGCGACTATGAGACGCGCGGCCGGCCGGCGGGCGCAGTGCCCACCGGCCGTCTCCGCACCGCCGCTGCCGCTCAGCCCTGGTGGACCGAGCCGATGCGCATGGCGTAGAAGGACCGCCAGACGAAGACCGTGGCGACCAGGAAGAACACCACCGCCAGGATGGCGCTGGTCGAGCGCGGCAGGGTGATCGCCAACTCCACCGCCAGCAGGCCGAACAGGGTGGTGAACTTGATGATCGGGTTCATCGCCACCGACGAGGTGTCCTTGAACGGATCGCCCACCGTGTCGCCGACCACGGTCGCGGCGTGCAGCGGCGTCCCCTTCTCCTTGAGGTCCACCTCGACCACCTTCTTGGCGTTGTCCCAGGCGCCGCCTGCATCGGCCATGAAGATCGCCTGGTAGAGGCCGAAGATGGCGATCGAGACGAGGTAGCCGATGAAGAAGTAGGGCTCGAGGCAGGCGAAGGACAGGGTGATGAAGAAGACGGTCAGGAAGATGTTGAACATCCCCTTCTGCGCGTAGGTGGTGCAGATCGCCACCACCTTCTTGCTGTCGGCGATCGATGCCTTCTCGGCCGCGGAGTCGAGCCGGATGTTGCGCTTGATGAACTCGACGGCGCGGTAGGCGCCGGTGGTGACCGCCTGCATGGAGGCGCCGGTGAACCAGTAGATGACCGCACCGCCGGTCACCAGGCCCAGCAGGAAGGGCGGGTAGAGCAGCGACAGGTTGGCGACCAGCTCCGGCCGCAAGCCCTTGGTGAGCACCATGATGATCGAAAAGATCAGGGTGGTGGCGCCGACCACGGCGGTGCCGATGAGCACCGGCTTGGCGGTCGCCTTGAAGGTGTTGCCGGCGCCGTCGTTGGCCTCCAGGTGGTGCTTGGCGCGCTCGAAGTCAGGGGTGAAGCCGAAATCCTTCTGCAGCTCCTGCGCGATGCCGGGCAGGGTCTCGATGGTCGACAGCTCGTAGACCGACTGCGCGTTGTCGGTCACCGGGCCATAGGAGTCCACGGCGATGGTGACCGGTCCCATGCCCAGGAAGCCGAAGGCCACCAGGCCGAACGAGAACACCGCGGGAGCGATCATCAGGCCGCCCAGGCCCAGCGTGCTGACGCCGTAGCCGATACCCATCAGGGCCACGATGGCGAGCCCCATCCAGTAGGCGCTGAAGTCGCCGGCGATCAGGCCGGAGAGGATGTTGAGCGACGCACCGCCCTCGCGCGAAGCGGTCACCACCTCGCGCACGTGCCCCGACTCCATCGAGGTGAACACCTTGACCAGCTCCGGGATCAGCGCTCCGGCCAACGTGCCGCAGCTGATGATCGTCGACAGCTTCCACCACAGCGAGGGGTCGCCGCCGATACCGGGGATCAAGAGGTAGGAGATGCCGAAGGTCACCGCCATCGAAAGCAGCGAGGTGAGCCACACCAGCGAGGTGAGCGGCGTCTCGAAGTTCATGTCCTCGGCATTGCGAAAGCGGGCGCGGGCCACCGCTTCGTTGAGCAGGTAGGAGACGCCGCTGGTGACGATCATCAGCACGCGCATCACGAAGATCCATACCAGCAGCTGCACCTGGACCGTGGGGTCCTTGACCGCCAGCAGGATGAAGGTGATCAGCGCGACGCCGGTGACGCCGTAGGTCTCGAAGCCGTCGGCGGTCGGCCCCACCGAGTCGCCGGCGTTGTCGCCGGTGCAGTCGGCGATCACCCCGGGGTTGCGGACGTCGTCCTCCTTGATGTTGAAGACGATCTTCATCAGGTCGGAGCCGATGTCGGCGATCTTGGTGAAGATGCCGCCGGCGATGCGCAGCGCCGCGGCGCCCAGCGACTCGCCGATGGCGAAGCCGATGAAGCAGGGTCCGGCGTAATCGCGCGGCACGAACAGCAGGATGCCGAGCATCATCACCAGCTCGATCGAGATCAGCAGCATGCCGATCGAGATGCCCGCCTTGAGCGGGATGGCGTAGGTCGGGAACGGCTTCCCCCGCAGGCTGGCGAAGGCGGAGCGCGAGTTGGCGAAGGTGTTGACGCGGATGCCGAACCAGGCGACGCCGTAGCTGCCGCCGATGCCGACCAGGCTGAACACCAGGATGGTCGCCACCTTGGCGGCGGAGAAGTGCGACAGCCCCCCGAAGTAGTAGACCATCACCGCGCCGATGAACGCCCAGAGCACCATGATGAACTTGCCCTGGTTCACCAGGTAGGTCTTGCAGGTCTCGAAGATCAGCTCCGAGATCTCGCGCATCGAGCGATGCACCGGCAGGTTCTTGAGCTGGATGTAGTTGACCAGGCCGAACAGCATGCCGGCGAGGCAGGCCAGCAGGCCGAACAACAGCAGGTTGTGGCCGTCTAAGCCCAGGAACGAGACGCTCGACAGGTCAGGCAGGCGGAGATCGGCCTCGCTGGCGGCCGCCGGCGTGGCGGTGAGCGCGGCGGCGAGGGCCGCCAGGCCGCCGAGCCGGCGGCGGCGCTTGCTGTGGGCCCTAGCGGCCCCGTGTACGCTGAGCGTTTGCGACATCAGTGTCCTCCAGATCCGAGCAAATCAGAATAGGCGAGCGCGGGCGGGCGCCTGCCAGGCCTCGACCTGCGGCCGTGCGGCTGCCGCGCTGCGCGCTGGTAGTCCTCTTTGAGTTGGGCCCGGGGGGCCCGATCCCGTGGCGGCCCGGCGAGAGCGGGCTTTACAGAACGCCGGAGAGTATCACAAGCCGGCAGTGGGGCGTTACCGCTGCTGCCGCGCACCCCGCGCATCTCGGCAGCTCCGGCAGTGACCCGGCAGGCTGCGGCAGCGGCGCGGCGGTAATCAAACGGAAGACCGAGGGTAGCGGGCGCTAGGGCCTTCGTGTCCCGGTCGCGACACTAGAGGGTAGAGTCGCGCGGCAGCAAACGGCTCTGCTCGAAGAGCTCGTTGA
>DASZHY010000425.1:0-15987 GCA_035949675.1 Thermoanaerobaculia bacterium | reverse complement strand
GTGTCGTCACAGGAGGTCTCGATGCCGAGGACCAGCGGCCGCCGGATCGCCCACATTGCCACAGTCTACGCGCTGCGCAAGCGGCCGCCCGCGGCCGCCCCCGGAGACGAGGCGGTCCGGCGGGCGGAGGCTGCCCGGCGGCGACGCGGGCGGGCCGGGAGGCTGCTACCCGGCGGCGGCCCTGCAGGCCGGGAGGCTGCTACCCGGCGGCCGGAGTTGCCGGCGGCGGCTGCTCGGTGGGCGGCTGGCTCTCGGCTTCCGGGGCGGTGGGGATCTCGATCGGCTCGTAGACCGGGATCTCGAACCCGAGGGTCTCGTGGCAGAACTGCTTCCACTCGTCGGTGACGTTGTCGAAGATGACGTTCTCGTCGTTGTAGATGCCGTCGGTGACGATGTAGCTGTCGTGCAGGTAGAGAATCGAATCGTCGTCCAGCTGGCGGTCGACCTCGACCTCCTTGCCGCCGACCTCCTGCTTCTCCTTGCGCACGTTGGCCGCGTTCTCGGTCCAGTTCGGATACTTCCGGAAGTTCCTGGCTTCGTATGCGGCGCAGTAGTTCGACATTTCCATGGTCGTTCCTCCTTGCTCGGGTCTGCCGATCGTCCTCCAGCCTGGCAGCTCGACACCGCTTCCGCGACGGACCGCGTGACCGGAGCGCTCGCTACAGACAAGTGCCCGCGCCGGCCAAGGGCGGGACAGCGCCTGATAGAGTAACGTGTCCGTGACCGACCTGCTGACGCTCGAAGACCTCGACCTCGGCCGCCTGGCGGGCCAGCGCGTGTTCGTCCGCGTCGACTTCAACGTCCCGCTGTCGGCGGCGGGCGAGGTGCTCGACGCGACCCGTCTCGAGGAGGCGCTGCCGACTCTGCGCGAGCTGGCCGCCGCTGGCGGCCGGCTGGTCCTGGCCTCCCACTGCGGCCGGCCGAAGGGCGGGCCCGACCCGCGCTACAGCCTGCGGCCGGTGGCGCTGGCGCTGGGCCGGCTGCTGGGAGAGGAAGTCGCCTTTGCCGCCGATTGCGTCGGCGAGACGGCGGCGGCAGCGGTGGCGGCCCTCGCTCCGGGACGGGCGCTGCTGCTCGAAAACCTGCGCTTCCACCCCGGCGAGACCAAGAACGATCCCGGCTTCGCGGCCCAGCTCGCCGCTCTGGCCGACGCCTACGTCGACGACGCCTTTGGCAGCGCTCACCGCGCCCACGCCTCGGTGGTGGGGATCGTCGAGCGCCTGCACCGCAAGGCCGCCGGCCGGCTGATGGAACGGGAGGTGGCAGCTCTCGGCAAGTTGCTCGGCGAGCCGCAACGCCCGTTCGCGGCATTGCTCGGCGGCGCCAAGATCGAGGGCAAGATCGACACGCTGTCGAACCTCTTGCCCCGCCTCGACTTGCTGCTGGTGGGAGGCGGCATGGCCAACACCTTCCTGGCCGCCCAGGGCCACGACATGGCGGCGTCGCTGGTCGAGACGGACCGCCTCGACGTGGCCCGCGACATCCTGGGCCGGGCGGCAGGCCGGGGCGTCCAGGTCGAGCTGCCGTCCGACCTGGTGATCACCGATGACCTCGCGGCGCCGCGGCGGGTCGAGACGGTCGCGGCGGATCAGGTGCCTCAGGGGATGAAGGCGGTTGACATCGGACCGGCAAGCCGGCGCCGGTTCGCGGCGGCCATCGCCTCGGCGCGCACCCTGTTCTGGAACGGCCCGCTGGGGGTCTTCGAGCAGCCGCCTTTCGACGCCGGCACGCGGGAGCTGGCGCAGGCGCTGGCCGCCTGCCCCGGCTTCTCGGTGATCGGCGGCGGCGAGACGGTGGCAGCCGCCCGCCAGGCGGGGGTGATCGGCCGCATCGGCCACGTCTCGACCGGCGGCGGTGCCTCCCTGGAATTCCTGGCCGGCAAGACGCTGCCCGGGGTGGCGGTGCTGGAGCGGCGCGCGTGAGCGCCGCCCGTCGCCGGATCGTCGCGGGCAACTGGAAGATGCACTTGCTCGCGGCCGAGGCGGTCGCGTTCTGCCGCGACCTGCGGCGCGGGCTGGCGGAGGGTCCCGCGGACCGCCCCGAGGTGATCCTGTTCCCGTCGTTCCCGTTGCTGCCGGCGGTGGTGCAGGCACTGGCCGGCAGCGACGTGACGGTGGGCGCGCAGGACCTTCATCCTGCCGACCGCGGCGCGCACACCGGCGACGTCTCGGGGCCGCAGCTCGTCGACGCCGGCTGCACCTGGGCGCTCTGCGGACACAGCGAACGGCGCCGCGACCACGCCGAGAGCGACGAGCTGGTCGCGCGCAAGGCGGCGGCGGCGGCGCGTCACGGCCTCACGCCGCTGCTCTGCGTGGGCGAGACGCGCGAGCAGCGCGAGGCAGGCGAGACGCTGGCGGTGCTGGAGCGGCAGGTGACCCGCGGGCTGGCACCCCTCGCGGCTCCTTCTCTCCCGGCAGCGGCGGAGGGGGAGGGGAAGGGGGTGGTCGGGTCGTCGCGCCGGGGCCTGGTCGTCGCCTACGAACCGGTGTGGGCCATCGGCACCGGCCTGACCGCCAGCCCCGAGACCGCGCAGGAGGCCCACCAGTACCTGCGCGCGGCGGTGGCCGCGCTCACCGGGGAGGAGCCCGCGGCCGTGACGCTGCTGTACGGCGGCTCGGTGACCCCGGCCAATGCGGCGGGCCTGATCGCGCAGCCGGACGTGGACGGCTTTCTGGTAGGAGGGGCCAGCCTTGACCCGCGGCAGTTCCTTGCTATTATAGCGTGCTCCGGTTGACGCTCCCCGACCTGGGGATGCAGGGTCCCGGGCCACTACCTCTTCTCCCTCTGGAGGCCTCGAGCCGTGATTTACCTGCTGTACACCGTGCACGTCCTGGTCTGCGTCTTTCTGATCCTCGTCGTCCTGCTGCAGCAGGGCAAGGGCGCGGACCTCTCGGTCTTCGGCGGCGGCAGCACCCAGACCGCTTTCGGCGCCCGCGGGGCCACCACCTTCCTGCACAAGCTGACGGTTTTCTCATTCATCGTCTTCGTGCTCACCACCCTCGCGATCGGCATCCCGCAGTTCGGCGGCACCGCCTCCGTCATGCGGGGCGGCGCCGCCGCCCGCAAGCCGGCCACCGCTCCGGCCGGCACCCCCGGCGGCAAGGCGGCGCCCGGCGGTAGGCCTGCGCCGGCGCCCGCCCGCCCCGGCGTCCCCGGCGCCCCGGCTCAGGCCCCCAAGGCGCCGCCGGCGGCGCCGCCGCCGAATCCCGGCAAGCCGCGGTAGCTCAGCAGCTTCCGGTCTGTCCCGTTGGCCGCAGGTGGGTACTGCTAGAATGCTCTTTGCGCCGAAGTGGCGGAATTGGTAGACGCGCACGTTTGAGGGGCGTGTGGGGCAACCCGTGCCGGTTCGAGTCCGGTCTTCGGCACCATTCCCGAGTCATCTGAGTGCATGGGCTGCGGCGATCCCGTGCCATGAAAGAGTTGCCCGTAGGGGGCGTTCGAGGACTACTCGAAGCGACGAGCAACGAGTGCCGCGACTGGCGACAGGCGGAGCCGCGGCCATCTATCGGGTCTCCCCCCGCAACCCCTCGATCCCCTTCCCACCCCTCCGGGGGGGAAGGGGACGCCCCCGCCCCTTCGCTTCGGCCATCGGTTTCGCCTTAGTTGGCGCCGGCTGATCCTGCCGGCGCGAAGCCGCCCAGGAACTCGCGCAGCGCGCCGTTGAACGCCTCCGGTTGCTCGAGGCTCGACAGATGGCCGGCGCCGGCGATGGTCAGCAGGCGGGCGCCGGGGATCCGGTCACGCAGGAACACGCTTTCCACGGGCGGCGTGATCGCATCCTCCTCCCCGACGATGACCAGGGTGGGGACGGCGATGCGCGGCAGCAGCGAGGTGCGGTCGGGGCGCGCGGCCATGCCGCGCTGGGCCGCCGCGACGCCGGCCGCGGGCGCCGCGGCGATCTCCTGCCGCAGCCAGGCCGCCAGCTCGGGGCGCGTCGCCAGGGTGCGCGGGGCGAGCAGCCTGGGAACGAGCGAATCGGCCAGCGCCTGAAGCGCCGCCGGATCGCCGCTCGTCACCGCGAGCGCCGATTCGAGCCGCCGCTGCCGGCCGTCGTCGTCGTCGGCGCCGGCGCGCGTGTCGGCCAGCACCAGGCCGCGCACCCGGTCAGGGAAGAGCTCGCACAGCGCCAGCGCCACGTAGCCGCCCATCGACAGACCGCACACGACAGCGGCCGGCACCCCGAGCCCATCGAGCAGCCCGACCGCCGCCGCCGCCATCTCTTCCATGCTGCAGACCGCCGCCGTCTCACCGCCGCCGCCCTCGGCGCGAACGGTGCCCCCGCTCCCCCCGCCCGAGCCGGCGCCGCCAAATCCTGGCAGATCGGGCGCCACCGCCCGGCAGCAGCCGGCCAGGCCGGCGAGCTGCGGGTGCCACATCCGCCGCGACAGCGGGAACGCGTGCAGCAGCAGCAGCACCGGCACGCCCTGCCTGAGCTCGGCGAGAGGCATGGCCACCGGCCAACAGGGGGGACTACGGCGTGACCGTGACCTTCTTGATCACCACGGGCTCGACCGGCACGTCGCCCCGCCCCGTCGGCACCGCCGCGATGGCGTCGGCGACGTCCATGCCCGCGACCACCTTGCCGAACACCGTGTAGCCCCAGCGCTGCGGCGCGCTCGAATAATTGAGGCTGCGGTTGTCGACCACGTTGATGTAGAACTGGGAGGTGGCGCTATGGGGATCTGCGGTGCGCGCCATGGCGATGGTGCCGCGCGCGTTCTCGAGACCGTTTTTGGATTCGTTCTCGATCGGCGGGCGCGTCGGCTTCTCGGTGCCGTTGACCTGGTAGCCGCCGCCCTGGATCATGAAGCCGGCGATGACGCGATGGAAGGTGGTGCCGTCGTACTGGCCAGCCTTGACGTAGGCCAGGAAGTTGTCGACCGACTTCGGCGATTTGTCCGGATACAGCTCGATCACGATCTTGCCCTTGCTGGTGTCGAGAGTGACTTTCGGGTGCGCCTTGGCCGGCGGCGCGGTGGCGGCCAGCAGGGCCAAGGCGACTAGAGCTAAGCTTGCATGCATGGCGTCTCCTCCTTTGGCTACGCAACCGGGCGGCGATGCTACCACGCGCGCCCCGGCGCCGCCGGCGACCATCGGGGTGGTCCTGGCCGGGGGCGCCTCGCGCCGCATGGGGCGCGACAAGGCGGCGCTGGCGGTGGGGGGCGCGACGCTCACCGCGCGGGCCGCGCAGCTCCTGCTCGGCGTCTGCCCGCGGGTGGCGATCGCCGACCGCGGCCGCGGCCTGGTCTCGGACCTGCCTTGCGTCGCGGACGGTTCCGGAGCGGGGCCGGCTGCCGGCATCTTGGGCGCCGCCCTCGCCTGGCCCGGGCACCCGCTGCTGGTGCTGGCCTGCGATCTGCCGAACGTGACCGCGGCCCTGCTGCGGGAGTTGCGAGAGTTGCGGGAGCCGCAGGAGCCGTCGCGCCGCCGCCTGCCTGCCGCCGGCAACGGCACCGCCGCCGCCGCTGCCGACTGGGTGGTGCCGCGCTGGGAGCGCGGCCTCGAGCCGTTGTGCGCCCTCTACCGGCCGGCCGCGCTCGCCGCGCTGGCGGCCGGCGTCGCGCGCGGCGTCGCGGCCCCTCACCGGCTCGGCGAGGCGGCCGGACTGCGGATCCGCTATCTCGAGGGCGAGCCGCTGCGCCGCTTCGGCCCGCCGGCCGATCTGTTCCTGAATCTCAATACGGAGCGCGATCTCGAGCGCTGGCTAGCCACCCTGCCCTAGCCGCCCAGCAACCCTGCACTAGCCGCCGTCGGCGACGGTCTTCAAGCCGTCGGCGGCGCAGGCCGCGCAGGGACAGACCTGGCGCAAGAAATCGAAGCGGTAGATGCCGGTCGAGTGGCCGTCCGACCAGCCGATCGAGATCGCGTAGTTGCCGACCGGCTGGATCGACTCGGCGGTCACCGGTCCGCTCGCCGGCTGGTAGCGGATGGTCGAGCTCGAGTGTCCCTGGCACATGGCGCACGGGCACCAGCCCCGCACGTAGTCGTAGTCGTAATCGGCGACGTGGCCGTCGCTCCAGGTGAGGCGCAGCCGCTTCTCCTGCGGCAGCCGGCGAACTTCAGTGAGCGCAAACTCCATGCGGCACCCCCGCCTCCGCCGCCTTTGATGAGCCGCGGCGAGGCGTCCCCATGCTACCAAGTCGCCGCCGCGCCTGCCGGAGCGGCGGTCGACTGGCGCTCGCCGGCTCACCCGCGGCTCACGCGACCATCGGGAAGACGCGGTTGCGGCCCTTGTTCTTGGCCTCGTAGAGCGAGCGGTCGGCGGCGGCGATGAGGTCGCGGGCGCTCATCCGTTCCTGGCGCGGCTGACCGTCCCGCAGCGAGGCCAGGCCGATCGAGATGGTCACCCGCACCATGTTGCCGTCGTCCATCGGCACGGAGGTCTTCTGCACCAGCCCGCGGATCTTCTCGGCGACGCTGACGGCGCCGGCGATGTCCGTCTCCGGCAGCACCACCAGGAACTCCTCGCCGCCATAGCGGCCGATCATGTCGGTGCTGCGCAGCCCCTCCGCGGCGACCTGTGACACCGCCTTGAGCAGCGTGTCCCCGGCGAGATGCCCGTAGCGGTCGTTGACTTCCTTGAAGTGATCGAGGTCGGCCATCGCCAGGGTGAGCGGCCGGCTGTAGCGCTGGGCGCGCTCGAGCTCGCGGTCGAGGTGATCGAGGATCGCCTCGCGGCGCAGCAGGCCGGTCAAGCTCTCATAGGTCGCGGACTCGAAGAGGCGGGCGTTCTCGAAGACGCTGGCGACGTGATGCGCCAGCAGGATGAGCAGGTCCTGCTCCTCGGCGGGATAAGGCTGGCCGTCCTGCTTGGCGCCGACCACCACCCCCCCGATCAGCCGCTCCTGGATGAGCAGCGGCACCGCGAGACCGGTTGAGTCGAGGTCGCGCAGGCGGTGGGCGAGCGCGGTGCTGCGCGCGGCGAGCTGCGGCGCCGGCACCGGCCGCGAGGCGCGCCTGAGCATCTCGATGCCGGGGTCGTCGAGCGCCAGCAGCAGCGACCGCTCGGCATCCTCCCAGCCGCCGCCGGTGGCCGCCAGCACCTTGAGCAGGCCGCTTTCGGGGCTGGCGATCAGCAGCACCGCCGAGCGCGACTCGAAGATCTCGGTCAGCCGCGAGACGAGGTGGCGCCCCATGCGCGGCAGCTTGCCCAGCGCCGGCAGCTCGCCGGCCAGGGCGATGAGGCGCTGGCGCAGCTCGTTGCGCTCGGGGAAGAAGCCGCGGTCGATGAGGCGATGGGTGAAGCGCCGCAGCGGCGCGAACAGCAGCCCCAGCAGCAGCATGGCGACGCCGACGCCCCACAGCGTCCGCCGGCCGGCCGGCCCTGCCCCCGGCTCGCCGGCCGCCGGGAACAGCAGCCAGCATGCGCCGGCGACGCCGTAGAACAGCAGCACCAGGGCGCCGCTCAGCGTCGTGTAGATGAGGCCGCGGCGCACCGCCAGCTCGATGTCGAAGAGGTTGTAGCGGAAGATGGCGGCGAACAAGGCGACGGGGAAACACAGCAGGACCAGGGTCTGCAGCGGCGCCACCCACGACGGCGCCGCGTGCCCGGTGAGGCTCAGGATCGCGTTGTAGAGCGTGAAGAGGAGCCAGGCGCCGGTTGCCGACAGCACCAACCCCGCCTGATGCCGGCCCCGGGGCTCGGGATGACGCAGCGCCTGGCTGGCCAGCAGCGTCGACACCGCCAGCGCCCAGAACGGCAGCGCGAACTGGTTGAGCCAGTTGTCGGCCTGGCCGCTGGTCCACGGCAAGCCATGGGCGCCCCGCTCGTCGGCCAGGTAGATGGCGCACCAGGTGAGGCCGAAGCAGAGTCCCACCGCGTAGTACAGCGGCACCACCCAGCGCCGCCGGCGCAGCCACGCGGGACGCTCGGGGATCAGCGAGGCAAGGTGCAGCTCGAAGCTGAACTCGATGCCGGTGAGGAGATAGAAAGCGCAGCTCGCCCAGGTCCTGAGCCAGCTGAGCCCGATCACCGGCACCAGGGCGCCGGGGAGCAGCAGCTCGATCGCCACCGCCATCGAGAACCCGAGCAGCAGCCTGGTGCGCAGGTCGCGCAGGTTCTGGGTCAGCGCCAGCAGCGCCACCGCGAGAAAACCGAGCGCCGTGAAGGCGTTGAACAGAAAGGACACCAGCGGGAAGGGCATGCCGGGATGCAGCGTCAGCTCGACGACGCTGCCGCCGCGCACCACCCGGAAGACCACCGGTTTGCCGGCCTGGAAGCGGCCGGTGGCGGTGCCGTAGGAGAGCAGACCGGAGATCGGGGTGCCGCCGATCGTCACGATCCGGTCACCCTGGCGCAGGCCCGCGCGATCGGCGGGCTGTCCCGGGGTCACGTCCTCGACGTGCGCGCCGTCGGAATAGTTGGTGAGGTCGTAACCGATCCGGCGCGCGACGCTGCGCGACGTCTGCAGGCCCTGCGCGACGAGCAGCGCCAAGGCTCCCAGCGTGAGCGCCAGGGCCAGCGCGGCGCGGATCGGGCGATCATCGGCGATCATCGGCGATCATCGCGTAGGGGGGTTCTCACGGGGCTTGTAACATGAAGTATACATGATCACACGCTCTTGCTTTGTGTTCAGGCGCAAGGGCGCCGGCACGCACGCTCCTCGCCGGCCGGCTGCCGCTCTGAGATAGCATCGAGTCGCAGGTCCAGGCCGCACGGGCAGGGTGCCCATGCGGCATGTCCCTGAGGCCAGGCGGACGTGCGACATGTCCCTCAGGCCAAACCCTCGTCATGCCTCGCCACCCGCACTTCTCCCCATCCCTGGCAGACATCTCCGGCGCCGTCTATTCGGCGCTGGCGCATCGGCTGGCCGGTTTCCAGGGCGAGGTCTACCCGCTGCACGTGGGGGACACCTGGATGGAGCCGCCGGCCGGCTGCCGGATGGAGGACCTGACGGTCGCCGATTGGCCCGGCATGCACCGCTATGCGCCGCCGCAGGGGATCCCGGCGCTGCTCGACGCCATCGTCGAGCGGGCGCGGCAGCGCACCGGGGTGCCGACCGAGCGGGAGAACGTGCTGGTGGCGACCGGTGCCACGGGCGGCCTGGGAGCGGTGGCCGGCGCGATCGTGCAGCCCGGCGACGAGGTGCTGGTGCTCTCGCCTCACTGGCCCCTCATCTCGGGGATCGTCCGCTCGTTCCACGGCGTGCCGGTCGAGGTCCCGTTCTTCGACGTCGCCGACTCGCCGGAGAGCGCCGTCGAAGTGGTGAGCGCGCACCTCCGCGAGCGCTCGATCGCGCTCTACCTCAACACGCCCAGCAATCCCACCGGACAGGTGATCGCGCGGCCGATCGTCGAGGCGCTGGTCGCCTGGGCCGAGCGCCACGATCTCTGGATCCTCGCCGACGAGGTCTACGAGGACTATGTCTACGAGGGCGAGCACACCTACACGCGGCCGCTCGCCCCGCAGAGCACCTTCGCCGTCCACTCGTTCTCCAAGGCGTACGGCATGGCCGGCAATCGCTGCGGCTACGTGATCGGGCCCGCCGCCGCCATGCCGGAGCTGCGCAAGGTCGGCCTGCACAGCTTCTACAGCACGCCAACCGCCTCGCAGCTCGCCGCGGTCAAGGTGCTCGGCGACCCGGGCGACGTCTGGATCGAGCGGGCCAGGGAGCAATACCGGCGCAGCGGCGAGCGCGCGGCGGCGCGCCTCGGGGTGCCGGCGCCCAAGGGCAGCACGTTCCTGTTCCTCGACATCGCCGGCTGCCTGGACCACCGGGGCCTGGGGGGCCTGCTGGAAGACTGCGTGGAGCGCGGCCTGTTCGTCGCCCCGGGAGCGAGCTTCGGTCCCTATCCCAACCACGTCCGGCTGTGCTTCACCGCCGCGCCGCCGGCCGTGGTCGACCGCGGTGTGGAGGTGCTGGCCTCGCTGCTCGCCGATCGGCGCCCGGCGCGATAGACTGTGTCATGCCGATCACTGAAATTAGGATGGCCGTATCCATGGGCGCCCTTGCCGACCCCAGTCAGCTGCGCGATCTAGATCTCTTCCAGGGCCTTGACGGGGACCAGCTCGTGCAGCTCAACCAGCTGCTGCGCGCCTCGAACGTGCCTGCCGGCTCGCACTTCATCACCGCCGAGCAGCCCGGCGACGTGGTGTACGTGCTGCTCGAGGGAACGGTCAAGATCTACATCAGCCGGGCCGACGGCCGCGAGGTGATCCTGGCGTTCCTGGGTCCGGGCGACACGGTGGGCGAGATGAGCCTGGTGGACAGCGCCGGCCGTTCGGCGAACGTGGTGACCACCGAGGCGTCGCGCCTGCTGTGGATGGACCGCGCCACCTTCCAGACCTGCCTGCGCAACATGTCGCCGCTCGCCAACAACCTGGTGCGGCTGCTGTCGCACCGGCTGCGCTTCGCCAACGAGCAGATCCAGGCGCTCTGCACGCTCGACGTCCCCGGCCGCGTGGCGCGCCAGATCCTGGCGCTAGCCGACCGCTACGGCGACTCGCGGGGAACGGCGGCGACCGCGAAGGGCGAGGTGAAGATCCAGCTGCGCCTCACCCAGAGCGACCTCGGCGAGGTCGTCGGAGCGTCGCGCGAGCGGGTGAACCAGGCCATCGTCGAGTTCAAGCAGCAGGGCTACATCGCCGTCGACTCCGACCACCGCATCCACGTCCGCGATCGCCAGGCCCTAACCCGGTACTGCGTGTAGCCGGCAGGATCCAGCCGCCAAAGCGGCCACGCCGACCGCCTGATCTTGCTCGCGCCTCGCGCCCTCGCGCCCTAGCGCGCCAAGGACGGCGAGGATTGGAGCCCTCGCCTATGGCGCCGGGATGGTGAGGCCCTGAAGCCCGCCATTGAAGATGCCGGCGATCAGTCGCTGCGGGTTCCGCGTATCGACTTGCAGCTGCTGCACGAAAGCCCCCAGGCCGGCGGCCGTGAGCAGGTCCCAGGTGGCGCCGCCGTCGGCGCTGCGCACCAGTCCAAGCTCGGGCACCGCGGCATAAACGGTCGAAGGGGAAGTGGGGGCGATGGCGATCGCCGAGACGCCGGCGTGCAGGGGGTCGGGCGGAACGTAGACGACCGACCAGTTGGCGCCGCCATCGATGCTCTTCTCGATGCTCCCCGCGGCCACGGCAAAGAGGGTCCCCGAGTCGTGAGGATCGGCGAGCAGTGCGGTGATCCCGCCTTGGCTGCTCCCGAGCCGTGCCCAGCTCAGTCCCCGGTCTCGACTCCCGAAGAGCTGGTCGCCGGCCCAACCGAAGGCATACACGTTGGCGGGCGAGACTGGATCGATCACCACCTGGCGGAGAAGCGTCTGCGGGAGGTCGCCGCCCGTGGCCGGCGTCCAGCTGTTGCCGCCGTCGGCGCTGCGCACGAGCCCCCGGTCCAGGACGGCATAGAGGATGGCATCGTCCTGCGGATCGATCGCCGCGAAGTTGACGTTGAACACCAGCGCCGGCGCGGGCGCCCAGCTCGCTCCGCCGTCCTGGCTGCGCAGCAGAAGCGAGAACTGCAGGCCATCGAGTCCCACTCCGTAGAGCGTCGCGGGATTCAGAGGATCGACGAAGACCTGAATGAGCAAGACCGCGGGCCGAGGGGTGACCGTGGCCCAGGTGAGACCCCCGTCGCCGCTGGCGAAGAGGTCGGTGCCCACCCCGGAGCCGATCCCGGAGACGTAGATCGTCCCCCCCGGGCTCTCGGCGATCCAGGAGAAGCTGAACGTGGTGAGGCCGCCCTGGTCCCGGGCCGACCAGCTGGCGCCGCCGTCGCTGCTCTTGAAGACGCCGCTGAGCATCCCATCGCTGTAGGTCCCTGCATAGACCGCCCCCGAGCCGGAGGGATCGAGTGCCAGAGTGAAGACATGGAAGCCTCCGAGCCCTTGGTTGGCGGCCGCCCAGCTGGCGCCGGCATCGACGCTTTTGAAGACAGCGCCTCCGGCGGCGGCGAAGAGCGTGCGGGGCGAAGTAACATCGAGCGCTACTGCCTGGATGGTGCCGAACCGCCTCAGCCCGTGGTCGGCGCGCCGCCACGAGGCGCCGCCGTCGGCGCTCTTCCAGAGCCCGTCGTCGCCGCCGGCATAGACCACCCGCGGCGAGTGCGGATCGATCGCCAGGGCAACCACCGGGGAGGGCGGCGGCGTTGCACCCGCGGGCGCCCAGGTCGCCCCGCCGTCCGTGCTCTTGAAGACACCCTTGGTGTTGGAGCTCGGCCCGATGGGGCTGACGCCAGCGTAAAGCTTGCGCGGCGCCGAGGGGTCCACCGCCAGCGCGAAGACACCTTGTCCGGCCGGGAGTCCGCGATGTGCGAGCGTCCAGTTGGCACCGCCGTTGACGCTCTTCCATACCCCGTCGGTGCCCCCAGCGTAGAGGATCCGCGGGTGGATGGGGTCGATCGCCAGCGACGTCAGGGCCGAGCTCAACGGCACAGGGAGCACGGGGCCGGTCTGGATCCAGCTCGTGCCTCCATCGATGCTCTTGAAGACGCCACTGCCTGAGTCGGCGAGGTAGATCGTGGAGGTGTGGTGCGGGTCGATGGCGAGCGCGGCCGCATAGCCACGCTGCGGTTGTCCTTGGTGGAAGCCGCTCCACGTCGCGCCGCCGTCCGCGCTCTTGAACACCTCGCTGCCGCCGTCGGTCCCGGCATAGACGTTGGCCGGGTCGGCCGGATCGACCGCCAGCGCACTGACCGCCGCCTGGTACGGCCCGAGTGTTTGCCAGCGGCCCCCTGCGTCGCGGACGGCGGCGGCCAGCGGTGGCGCCGAGACGCAAGCCGCGAGGCCGGCGAGCAGCGCCGTGGCGCGCTTCCTCGACTTCACGGCTCGGTCGCTGCTCATCGCCAGGATCCGGGCATCGCTATGTCACATTAGCATAGAACGGCCGTGAGAGCAACCGTGCCGCACCAGCGACACCAGCGAAGAGAGTCCGCGGCCTGGCCGCTACGATGCGCCGGCAGCGCCCGCGGGCGCCGGCGATTCGAGTGCCTGGCGTGCAGCGGCGAGGAGCGCGGCCGCCGAGACCGGGCCGCCGACGGCGCCACGCATCCAGGCGTCGGGCGTCAGGCGCCCCTGGCGGGCGATGCGCTCGAGCTCGGCGCCGCAGGCGCCGGGCGCACTGGGCGCTCCGGACTCTCCGAGCGCGGCTCCATCCGCGCCGGCGATCTGCCGCAGGTGCGCCGCCAGCTGGAAGGCGACGATGTGACCCAGCGCGTAGTCGGGGAGGTAGAGGGAATAGGCGATCATGTGCGAGTAGATCGCCAGGACCTCGCAGCCGGGATGGCCGAGGCGCGAGACGAAGAAGCGGTCCCAGACCTCGCGGGCGACGCCCAGGACGGCCTCGCGCAGCTCCGCCGGCGTGGCGTCGGGGTGGGCGTAGAGCCAGCGCCAGACGCGCATGTCGACGAGGGAGACGCCGGCGATCTCGTAGGTGTTCCACAGCGTCCCCAGGGCGCGCGCGGACTGGTCTTCGGCCGCCCGCGCGGCGAGCCCGAGGATCTCGAGGTCGCGTTCCTGGAAGAGGAAGGCGAACGCCTCGGTGAAGGCGTTGTTGGGCACTCCGGCCAGCCACCAATGATCGATGCCGTCGAGCGAGAACACCTGCTCGACGTTGTGGCCGAGCTCGTGCATCGCGACGTTCCAGGCCTTGTAGTCCATGCCGGCGTCGCCGACCCGGGTGCGCAGGTGGGAACGGTCCTGGCGGCGCACCGCGCCGAGGGCGTGACCGGCGCCGCGCGCGCTGTCGACCACGATGCGGCCGGCCAGCCACGCCGCCCGATCGGGCGCGAATCCCAGCCGCACCAGCAGCTCGGGCAGCGCTGCCTGGAAGTCGGCCACGCTCGGGAACGCGGCCTTCACTCGCGCATCGAGGTCCGCCTCGCCGTGCCGGCCGCGGGCCTTGAACCCCGAGTACCAGATGTCGAAAGGCTCGAGCGGGCGCCCCAGCCGGTGTGCGATGTGGCGGGCCAGCTCGTCGACCTCGGGGGCATCGAGCACCGACACCAGCAGCGCCTCGACCTCCTCCTCGGGGATCTGGCGCCCGAGCTCGAAGCGGCGCGCCGGGAGGCTCGGGGCCGTCGGGGTGTAGGGATCGACCGTGCGCTGCGCCTGGAAGATGGCGAGGAGCACGGCGTAGCGCCGGTCCGGCTCACGCGCTGCCGGCGCGGCAACTGCCGCCTCCGGTTCCACCGCCGGCGGCGGCGGTGGCGGCGGGGGGACCGCCGCCTGCCCGGACCCGAGCGGCCGCACCGTGTTGGCCTCCGGGTCCCAGAGCAGCTCGGGGTTGTCGATCACCGCCGCCGGGATCTCCTGGCGCACGATGCGCTCCATCACCCGCAGGATCAGCCGCTGGCGCATCATGGCGGCGGCGGTGTCGGGGTCGGCGTAATAGGAGGCCAGCTGATCGCGCAGCCCCCAGTGGCTGATCAGCCGCAGACCCTCCGGAAAGGGCCGCTCGCCACCGGCGGTGATCAGCCGGTCCAGGCGGATGTTGTAGGTGGAGACGTACTCCTCGGCCGCGGTCGAGGCGCGGTTCGCCGCCTGCGTCACCGCCGCCGGCACACGGATGGCGAAGCGTTCCATCATCCGCGACCGCGCCCAGGCGGCGCGGTCCCAGGCGCCGCCCTCGCCCAGCCGCTGGCGCAGCGTATGGAGGGGGAAGTTGAGCAGCGCGAAGGCGGCGATGCGTTCGCGGAACATGTCCTCGTCGACGTGCGGAGCGAGGTCCAGATGGACGAGCAGCGAATCCACCGCGGTGGCCGGCACCGCCGCACCGCGGTCGACCTCGATCGGCGCCAGCAGCTCACGGCGCACCTCGTGCAGGTGCCCGTCCACCTGCTCCAACACCTCCTCGAGGCGCCGGAAGCTGCGCTCGAGCTCGGCCGGGTCGGACTGGAAGGCGGTCGCGCAGAAGGCGACGAAATCCTCGGCGCTGCCGTCCTCCGGCCACCAGCTGGCGGCCGCCTGCGCGACGCCGCGGTGGATCCGCTCCGCCTGCTCGGCGCCGTGCCGCTGCAGCAGCCGCTCGGCGGCGCGCTCGATGGCCTCAGCCGGCAGCGATGCCGGAGTCTGCGGTGCGGAGCTCATGGGTGGGGCGCGCGGGCTGGGCTAGACCGGCGGTTTGAGCGAGGCGGCCACCAGGCCCTCGTCGATGACCAGGCGGTGGCCGTCGCCGTTGGCCGTCACCTCGGGACGGGCGAAGGGATCGAACTCGAACGGCTTGATGATGCGTCCGTAGATCGATTTCAGGGCGCGGGCGCCGATGCGGCTGCTCTTGGCTGCCTCCTCGGCGATCTTCTGCACCGCCTGCTCGGTCACCTCGAGCTCGATGCCGTACTTGCGGAAGAACCTCTGGGAGGTGCGCAGCACGCCGTCCTCGGGCTCGACGAAGATGCGCGACAGCAGGCCGGCGTTCAGGTCCTCGAGGATCACGGCGTTGTCGAAGCGGGAGAGGAACTGCGGCTGCATGCCGTACTCGAACAGGTCTTCGGGCCGGAAATGGTGGCGCAGGGTGAAGTACTCGCGGATCTGGACCTTGCCGTCGACGAAGGTGGTGGTGGTTGGTAGCTTGGTGCCGCTCTTCGGCGAGACGACGCGCGCGAAGACCTGGTCGTAGAGCGTCTCGAAGGCGCCGGCGCAGAGGAACAGCATCTTGCCGGTGTCCACCCAGACGGTTGCGCTCTGCATCGCGCCGCCGTCCTTGGCGGACGCGGCCGTGATCCGGTAAGGCACCCGCTCGCCCTCGATCAGGGTGAGCACCGCCTGCTGGATGTTGATGCCGGTGACGTAGGGCTTGCCGCCC
Source organism: Thermoanaerobaculia bacterium (assembly GCA_035949675.1). Taxonomy (GTDB): domain Bacteria; phylum Acidobacteriota; class Thermoanaerobaculia; order Multivoradales; family UBA5704; genus JASLEW01. Next base: position 254 of record DASZHY010000425.1, on the reverse strand, counting down.
ATCAGGCCCGAGACCTTGTCGATCTCGTCGAGGCAGATGGTGGCGCGTTCCATCAAGCGCCCGATCTCCTCGGCGGTGGCGCCGGTGCCGAGCACCTGGCGCACGCGCTCCTCGAGGCGGGAGAACAGCCGCCCGGTGTCCACCGCGCCCTCCTCGGTGGCGAGCGTGTTGGCGTTCATGATCAGCACCACGCGGTATTCGGCGAGCTCGTCGTAAGCGGCATAGAGCGCCTCGATGCCGCGCATGATGGTCGT
>DASZHY010000424.1:0-7315 GCA_035949675.1 Thermoanaerobaculia bacterium | reverse complement strand
GTGGCCAAGCTGGCGCGCGACCTGCGGGTGACCAAGGGCAGCTTTTACTGGCACTTCAAGGACCGCGACGAGCTGCTGGAACTGCTGCTGCGCGAATGGGAGGGCGAGGGGCAGGAGATCCTCGCGCAGCTTGGCGGCGCGTCCGGCCGCCGGGCGCTGGCGGCGCTGATCCAGATCCTGATCGAGCGCGCCAGGCTCAGCGAGGAGGGCAAGGTCCCCTCCGATGCCGCCATCTTCGCCTGGGCGTCGGTCTCGCCGCGGGTGGCGAGAAGGGTCAATCGCGCCGAGGAGGAGCGGATCAAGCTCTTCGCCCAGGTCATCGGCGGCCGCAGCCGCGGCCGCGTCGAGGTCCTCTATCTCGCGTGGCTGGGTTTCGTCGCGCGCGGCCAGCGCCTGCCGGCGTTGCGCAAGCGGTTCCCCGAGATCGCCCGCGCCATGCTGGACCTCCTCACCGCCGCAAGACCCGAGCGCCGCCGCCCCCGGCGCGCCCGTGCCACACCCGCCGCCGAGGAGAAGACATGAAAGGACCGTTGCGCAGGATCGGGCTGATGATCGCGATCTGGTCTGCCCTGGCCGCGGCTGCCGCGGCGGCCGCCAGCGCGCGCGGCTCGCTGCCGGGAGAAGAGCGGACGCCGTCGGGCCTGCGGCGCAACACCGCGGTCTACGTCGCGATGCGGGACGGCGTGGAGATCGCCGTCGACGTCTGGCTGCCGGCGCATCACCGGCCGGGCGACCGCTGGCCGGCGTTGATGAAGACCACCCGCTACTGGCGCAGCAGCGATCTGGGGTGGGGCATGCGCTTCCTGACCGCGTTGCACTGGAAGCGGGTGGAGAGTCTCATCGACCAGCAGCGGGCCTACTTCAACGGTCGCGGGTTCGTCGTGCTCAAGGTCGACGCGCGCGGCAGCGGCGCCTCCGGCGGGCAGCGGGTCGTCGAGTACTCCCCTGACGAGGTCGCCGACCTGGGCGAGGTCGCCGCCTGGGCGGCGCGTCAGACCTGGTCCAACGGCCGCGTCGGCACGTTCGGCGTCTCCTACGATGGCGACGCCGCCGAGCTTGCGGCAGTGCCGAACCAGCCCGCCGTGCGCGCGGTCATGCCGCTCTACGACGACTTCGACACGCAGGCGCTGGTCCAGCCGGGCGGCGTCTTGCTCGCCGCCTTCGTCAAGACGTGGGGCGGCCTGGTGGCAGCCCTGGACCGGAACGATCTGTGCGCCGCCGCCGGCGCCCATGGCTTCCAGTGCTGGCTGGCACGGCAGATGTCGAAAGGAGTCAAGCGCGTGGACGCGGACCCGCGGGGCATCCGACTCGCGCAGCTGGTCGCGCAGCATCACACTCTCGACGTCGCCGCAACGGTCGCCAAGGCCGAGTTTCGCGACGACGCCCTGGTGGTCGCCGGTGACACCTACCGGTTCCAGGACATCAGCCCCTACGGGCTGCGCCGGCAGATCGAGTCGGCCGGCGTGCCGATGATGGTGTGGTGCGGCTGGATGGACGCAAGCCCGTGCGAAGGGGCGTTGATCCGCTACCGCACGTTCTCCAACCCGCAGGTGGTGGTGATCGGGCCGCTGTCCCACGGCGGCGACTTCAACGCCGATCCCTTCGCCGCTTCGCACACGCCGCCCGAGCCGCCGCCGCCAGAGCAGTACAAGATCCAGGCCGACTTCTTCGACCGAGCTCTGCGCCGTGATCCGCCCGAGCAGATCGAATCAACGATCCGGTACTACACGATGGGCGAAGGGAAGTGGCATACCACCAAGGTCTGGCCCCCTGAGGGCTTGCAAACCGAACGTCTCTATCTTGCCGAAAGTAACGGCTTGCAGCAGTTGCCGCCGGATGTTGCGTCCGCGAGCGACTCCTACCGAGTGGATTTCACCGCCTCGAGCGGCAAGCAGACCCGGTGGCATACGCAGCTTGGTGGAGGCGACGTCATCTATCCGGATCGCGCCGGTGAGGACAAGAAGCTCCTCACCTATACCGCTCCGCCGCTCGAGAGCGACGTCGAGATCACGGGCTCGCCAGTCCTCACCCTCGAACTGGCTTCTACGGCAAGTGACGGAGCGGTCCACGCCTACCTGGAGGACGTCGCCCCGGATGGCCGAGTGACCTACCTCGACGAAGGTCTCCTGCGTGTCATCCATCGCAAGGAGGTGGACCCGGCCAGTCTGCCCTATGCACCCCTCGGGCCTGCGCACAGCTTCTTGCGGCGGGACGCCGAGCCGTTGCAGCCGGGCCAGGCTGCCACCATCCGCTTCGCGCTCTTCCCCACCTCGATCGTGCTGCGGCGGGGCCACCGTCTCCGCCTGGCCCTGGCGGGAGCGGACGCCGGCCTCTTCGCACGTTACCCGGCGGCGGGGCCGGTGGTGTGGACCGTTTACCGCGAGCGGGGCCGCGCTTCCTTCCTCGAGGTGCCCGTCCATCGGCGCTGATGCGCCGGGCGCCTCCTGACCTCAAGACTCAGCCGCGGCCGGCGGCAGGCCGAGGCGGCGCAGGAGGGATGCGAAGCGAGGGTCCGCCCCGAGGGGCGCGAGCTCGGGATCGACCGCCAGCATCACCACCATGGGGTCGTGGCCGGCGACGGCGCGCTCGAGAGCGGCGAATGCGGCCTCGGGATCGCCGGCATCGACCGCGAACGCGGCCACGGCATAGGGCGAGACGTAGGCGCCTGCGGCAGCCGGCGACGTCAGGCGCGCCAGCCGCCAGGCGGCGATGCGGCGCCGCGCCGCCGCGTCCGCGCCAGGACCGCCGGCGGCGGCGCCGGGAGGGGCGGCGACCAGCGCCGCGATCTCCGCCGGCGACGCGCCTTCGCGCCGCAGCGCCTCGCGCGCCACGGCGAGGGCCTCGGCGGTGCGGCCGCGGCGCGCCAGGGCGCGCTCCAGGCAGTCGCGGGCGGCGGTGAAGCCGGGCGCCTGCTCGAGCACGCGGCGCATGGCAGCGATCGCCTCGTCCGGACGGCCGGCGCGGTAGAGCACCCAACCGAGGTCGGCGGTGGCCCGCAGGGACAGCGGCTCGAGCCGCTGCGCCTCGCGGATCTCGGCGATCCCTTCGTTCATGCGGCCGAGGGCTACCAGCAGCCAGGCATAGTCGTGGTGCGCCGGCGAGTAGCTGGGGTTCGCGGCGAGCGCGCGCTGGAACTCGCGCTCGGCGCCGCCGTAGTCCCAGCGGTACCGGAAGCGGATCGAGCCGAGCACCGTGCGGCCTTCCACCGACTCGGGATCGCGTTCGACGGCGGCCAGCGCCGCCGCCTCGGCGCGTGGATACGCGTCGGCCGGCGGCAACCGGCCCACCACCGCCATCAGGTGGTAGCAGTCGGCAAGGCCGGAACGCGGCGTCGCGGCAGCCGGGTCGAGGTCGGCGGCAGCGTGGAACTGGGCGGCCGCCTCGGCCAGGGCGGCCGCCGAGGTGGCCCGCGCGAGGAGATAGCGCCCGCGCAGCTCGAGATCGTGGGCGACCGGGTCGGCAGCGGCGGCGGCGGCCGGCGCCGGCCGCGCCGTTGCCGCATGCGGCGGCAGCAGCTCGATCGCCAGCTCGCGCGCCACCCGCTCGGCGATCGCGCTCTCGGCTTGCAGGGTCTGCCGCAGCTCGACGTCCTGGCGCTGGCTCCAGATCGCGGTGCCGTCGGCGGCCCGCACCAGCCGCACGGTCACGCGGGCGCGCCCGCCGTCGCGCCGCACGCCGCCCTCGAGCAGATAGGAAACGCCCAGCCTGCGGCCGATCTCGGCGGCGTCGCCGCCGTGCCCCGCGAGCGCCATGACCGAGGTTCGTCCGATGACGGCGAGCCTTCCCGGCCGCAGGCTGCCGAGCCGCGAGATGAGCTCTTCGGTGAGACCGTCGGCGAAATAGGCCTGGCCCGCGTCCCCGCTCAGGTTGGCGAACGGCAGCACGGCGATGCGCACCGGCTGCAGCCCGGCCGGCCGCCGGGCGCCGAGCCACCAGGCAGCGGCGAGCGCCAGCGCCGCGAGCACCGCCAACGCGGCGGCAGCGGCAGGCCGCGGCAGGCGCCGCGCCGGCAACCGGGGCCAGGCAGCGGGTGGAACGGCCGGGAGAGCGCTGGCTGCCGTTCCCTCGCGAACCGATGCCTGCTCCATGCTGGCCGGTGTGCTTGCCGCCACAACGCCATCCGGCTCGGCAATCTGAGCGACCGGCACCAGCAGCCGGTAGCCGCGCTTGGGGATGGTTTCGATGAAGCGGGGGGCACGCGCCTCGTCGCCCAGCGCCCGCCTCAGCTCGCGGACGCTGCGCCAGACCACGTCGTCGCTGACGAACCGGCCTTCCCATACTTCCCGCACCAGCTCGTCCTTGGTGACCACTCGGCCGGCGCGCCGCGCCAGACAGAGCAGCACCTCCATCACCTTCGGCTCCACCTGGACGGCGGTTGGCGCGGCCAGAGTCGCGCCAGCGCCGCCGGCGACTGCGAGCGGCACGAGGGAAGCGCCGCCGGTGGCCGCGGAAGGCTCGGCGGAGGCGGCGCCGTCGGGAGACCTGTTGGAGACGGCCTCGATGGCCGCGGGCTGCTCGTACGAGGCCGTACCGGCTGGGAGCTCGAGCAGGTTGCGCGACGGGCGGACCCGCCGATCGCCCAGCATGAAGTCCGTGGTGGCCGGCGCCACAACCGGTGGGAGGCTCACCGTCACAGTGTACCCAAACGACCCTTGACAGATAATTCGTCAGATGGCAAACTTGCCAATATGCTGACCGCCGTAGCCTTCAAGGCACTGGCCAACGAGCGCCGTCTCGAGATCCTGAACTGGCTCAAGGACCCGCGCGCCCACTTCCCGCCACAGGTCGACGGCGATCTGATCCGGGACGGCGTCTGCTCTCTGTTCATCGCGCAGAAGCTGGGGGTCACCCCCTCCACCGCCAGCGAGCATCTGAGGATCCTCTCGCAGGCCGGGCTGATCCGCGGCAAACGCATCAAGCAGTGGACGTTCTACCAGCGCAACGAGGAGCGGATCGCCGAGGTCAAGCGGGCGTTTCAGTCCGCCTGGTAGGCGTCAACCGGATGAAGGAGCGGAGGGCGCGCGGAGACCAGCGCGCCCGCCCCGCGGCATGGAACCGATTGGAAGGCGCTTCCAGGAACTGCTTCCTGGAGGCGGGCACGAGGAGGCTCGATGTCGATCTACTCCAGGCTCAACGAGTTGGCTATAGCGTTGCCGGAGGCGACGCCGCCCGTCGCCGCGTTTGCGCCGTTCGTGCGCGCCGGCGAGCTGCTCTTCGTTTCCGGTCACATCGCCAAGCGAGACGGCAGGCCCTGGGTCGGGCAGCTGGGCTCCGGCGTCTCCACCGAGGAAGGCAGGCGGGCGGCGCGATCGGTCGCGGTCGACCTGCTGGGCACGCTCCACGCCGCCACCGGCGACTTGAACGCCGTCCGGCGCATCGTCAAGCTGCTGGTGCTGGTGAACAGCTCCCCGACCTTCACCGAGCAGCATCTCGTCGCCAACGGCGCTTCGGAGCTCCTCCTGGAGGTGTTCGGCGCGCCCGGGGCTCACGCGCGCAGCGCCTTCGGCGTCGCCCAGGTCCCATTCGGCTCGTGCGTCGAGATCGAGCTGATCGCCGAGTTGGAGAGGGCCGATGCCTGACGCACGCCGCAGCTTCGAGGCCGTGGCGGCGGCGACGATCGATCGCGCCAGGATCGGCGCCGCCTACGAGGTGATCAAGCCCTACGTGCGGGCGACTCCGGTCGCCGGCGTCGGCGGCGCCGAGCTCGGGATCGCAGGGCTCGAAACGGCCCGCTTGACGCTCAAGCTCGAGCTGCTGCAGCACGCCGGCTCCTTCAAGACGCGGGGCGCCTTCGCCAACCTGCTCTTGCGCGACGTGCCCGAGGCGGGCGTGGTCGCCGCTTCGGGCGGCAATCATGGCGCCGCGGTGGCCTACGCCGCAATGCGGCTGGGCGTCCGCGCCAAGGTCTTCGTCCCCACGGTGTCATCGCCCGCCAAAACCGCCAGGATCCGGGAGTACGGCGCCGAGCTGACGGTGGTGGGCGAGCGCTACGATGACGCCCTGGCTGCCGCCGAGCTATGGGCCGAGCAAACGGGCGCACTGCCGGTGCACGCCTTCGACCAGATCGAGACGCTGCTGGGACAAGGCACTCTCGGCATGGAGCTCGCCGCCCAGGTCCCCGACCTCGACACGGTCCTGGTCGCGGTGGGCGGCGGCGGCTTGATCGGCGGCGTCGCCGCCTGGTACGCCGGGAGCGCGCGGATCGTCGGCGTCGAGCCCGAGGCCGCGCCCACCTTGACCGCGGCGCTCGCTGCCGGCCGGCCGGTCGACGCCCCGGCCGGCGGCATCGCCGCCGACTCGCTGGCGCCGCTCCGCGTCGGCGAGCTCATGTTCCCGATCGCCCGCGCCTACGTCGATCGCGTGGTCCTGGTCGGCGACGAGGCGATCCGCGGCGCTCAGCAAGCTCTCTGGGACGGGATGCGGATCGTCGCCGAGCCAGGCGGCGCGGCCACCTTCGCGGCGCTGCGGAGCGGCGCCTACCGGCCGGCCCCCGGAGAGCGGGTCGGCGTCCTGATCAGCGGCGGCAACACCACCGCCGTCGATTTCGCCGGACCGAGCCGAACGTAGCCTCTCCCCATGACGAGATCGGCGAGATCGGCGAGATCGTCGAGATCGCCCACATTGCCCATTGCCGCGATTGCCCCGACCCCTGATGGTCTGATGGTCCCCGACCTCTTGACAGAGGCGTAATCGTGGCGTAAGTTATCGATGATTCCATTCTTGAACTGGGAGGCGCGACATGGGCAAGAAGGTCCTGCTGGGCGGCATGGTTGGCAGTGTGATCGTCTTCCTGGTGAGCGCCGCCTGGCACATGGCGCCGGGCCTTGGCGAGATTGGGGTCAAGGCCCTGCCGGCCGAGGATTCGGCGCTCGCCGGGTTGCGAGCTGCGGTGCGTGAGCCGGGCTTCTACTTCTTCCCGGTACCCAACATGGCCGCGAACAGGACCAAAGCGCAGGTGAAGGCCGATGAGGCGGCGTACCTCGAGAAATACCGGCAAGGTCCGTCCGGCATCCTGGTCTATAAGCCGGGCGGCGAGGAGCTGAGCTTCGGCAAGCTGCTGGCGTACGAGTTCCTGTTCGGTCTCGTGGCGTCCTTCATCGTCGCCTGGATCCTGGCGCTCACGGCTACCGCCACGACCTACGGCACCCGGGTCCTTCTGGTGCTGCTCATCACCCTCTTCGGAGCGGTCATCTATGACCTGCCGGCCTGGAACTGGTACGGGTTCCCCATGAGCTACACGATCGCGCACAGCGCGAGCTGGCTGGTGAGCTGGGGCATCGCCGGGCTGGCGATGGCGCGGATCGTGGCGAGCGAC
>DASZHY010000423.1:0-11978 GCA_035949675.1 Thermoanaerobaculia bacterium | reverse complement strand
AGCGCGACGTTGCCGGACTCGTGGGGCGGGCCGTGCGACTACAACTGGGAGATCGATTGGCTTCGTTCGCGCGACCGGCGGGACCAGGCCTCCGCCGCCGGTTGACGGACCGGAGGAACCGTGGATCGATCCGGAAGCGTTCGCGGCGTCATGGGCGAGCAACTCACGAGTCGGGTTTCGCAGGTCGCCATGACCCCTCGCGTCAAAATGGTCAGAACGTCCGCGCGGCCGGGTGAGCGTCCGAGAGCGAACGCATCATCGCCCGGAGGGGCACAGGGGCGCAGGCCGAGGGAGCGCAGGGCCGCATGCGCTGCCGCTTCTGCCATCGGGGCCGGCGTCACCGCTATTACGCCGCATTCGCGCCGCGGGGTTGCGGTGGAGGCGCGCGCAAGCGACAATGCTCCACGGCGGGCTCGCCCGCCTGCTTGTGCCCGGCCGATTCTTCGTGATCCTGCCCCTGCTCACCCCGGTCGGCGCCCCGCAAATGGGGCCTGCGGTGGTACCGTCGCCGGGCGCCGACACTTCCTACGGGTCGGAAGGGAGCGAGATTTGACGCGCAGAATGCTGATCAACGCGCAGCGTCCGGAAGAGCTGCGCATCGCCATCGTCCGCGACCACACCCTGGAGAACTTCCAGGTCGACGTCGCCGAGTCCGGTCTGACCCGCGGCAACATCTACCGCGGCTCGATCGTCAACATCCAGCCCAGCTTGAACGCCGCCTTCATCGACTACGGCACCGAGCGCCACGGCTTCCTCGCCATCCAGGACGTCGTTCCCGAGGCTTACTACCACCCGCCGCGCGGCGGCCAGCCGCGCATCGACGACGTACTGGAGCGCGGCAAGCCGATCGTCGTGCAGGTCGCCCGCGACGCCATCGGCCAGAAGGGCGCGTCGCTCACCACCAGCCTGTCGCTGGCCGGCCGCTACCTGGTCCTGACGCCTTTCGACGACACCCGCGGCGTGTCGCGCAAGGTGGAGGACGAGGAGACGCGCAAGAAGCTCAAGTCGCTGGTCGCCAACCTCGAGCTGCCGCCCGGCTGCGGCGTCATCGTGCGGACCAATGCCCTGGACCAGAACAAGACGGCCATCGGCCGCGACCTCGCCGCCTTGCTGCGGCTGTGGAAAAAGGTGCAAGCCGCCGCTCTCGACGGCAAGGGGAGCCGGCTGCTCTACAGCGACCAGGATCTCATCGTGCAGTCGCTGCGCGACCACCTCGACAGCACCATCGAAGAGGTGCTGGTCGACGACGACGCGGCATTCAACAAGGCCCAGGCATACATCGATGCCTTCCTGCCGCGCGCCAAGATCCGGCTCGAGCGCTACGAGGACCGGCTGCCTCTCTTCAGCCGCTTCGACCTCGAGCCGCAGATCGACAGCATCTACGACCGGCGGGTGGAGCTGCCGAGCGGCGGCTCGATCGTCATCGACAGCACCGAGGCGCTGACCGCCATCGACGTCAACTCGGGCCGCTCGACGCGCGCCGCCACCCAGGAGGAGACCGCGCTCCACACCAACCTCGAGGCGGCCAACGAGGTCGCGCGCCAGCTCTGGCTGCGCGACATCGGCGGCCTGGTGGTGGTCGACTTCATCGACATGCGCGCCAGCAAGAACCAGCGGCGGGTGGAAAAGGCGCTGAAGGACGCGATGAAGGCCGACAAGGCCCGCTCCTCGGTGGGCCGCATCAGCCCCAACGGCTTGCTCGAGATCAACCGCCAGCGCATTCAGCAGGCGCTGCAGGTGCGCACCCACCGGCCCTGCCCCACCTGCGCCGGCACCGGCCGCCTGGCCAGCCCGGAGATGGTGACCTTGAACCTGCTACGGCGCATCGAGGCGCGCGCTGCCTCGGGGTCGGTGCAGGGGGTCCGCATCAGCCTGCACCCCGAGCTCGCCGACGCCATGCAGAACAGCCGCCGCCAGGAGCTGGCCGAGCTCGAGCGCGAGTTCGACATCCGCATCGAGGTGATCGCCGCCGCCGGCCTGCACCGGCCGGAAGAGCAGATCGAGTGGTTCAAGCGCGAGCGTCCCGCCGCGCCGCCGCGCCCGAAGCCGGCGGCGGTGGCGCTCAAGCCCTGGGACCTGGCGCTTCCCGCCGACTCGGAGCCTGGCCTGTCGCAGGGCGGCGAGAGCCGTGGGAGCGGCCCGCCCGGCCCGGCCGGCGAGATCGAGGACGGCGCTGCCGAGCCGGCCGAGCGCGGCGGGCGCCAGCGCCGGCGCGAGCGCGGGCGCGGCGGCCGCAGCGGCCAGACGCGTCGCGGGACGCCTGCCGCCGGGGGGCCGCGGGGCGAGCGCGAAGCCAGGTCCGGAAGCGCACCCCGCCCGCCAAAGGCTGCCCCGCCCGCCTCCTCGGCCGCCGCCGGCGCCGCCCCGGAAGGCCCTGGCGGCGGAAGCACCCGCCCTGCCGCCGCCGCCCATGCCGCCCCTGCCGCCCATGCCGCGAATACCGCCAATGCCGCCGAAGAGTCTGAAGCGCGGCGCGGGCGCAAACGCCGCCGGGGAGGCCGCAAGCGCAAGCGCGGCGCCGCGCCCGGCGCGCCCGCGGGGGCCGCGCCGGACGGCGGCAGCTCCCCGCCGCCCGCCGGCGACCCCGAGGCGGAGGCCTCGGTGCGGACTGGTTCCGCCCCGGGCGGCGACAGCTCTCCGCCGGACGGAGGCGACCGCGGCGACAGCTGGTAGTGCCCGCCGCCGGCGACTCCGGCAATGGGACCGCGCGGGCCGAGGCACAGGGTTTGCTGCTTGCCATCATTCGCCCGGCTGCCAGGGCGGGGTCCGTGCCATAACGACACGTCGTTGCTCGCCGGCGCGCCTGTAAGCGCTTGGAGAGGGCAGCTGCCCCATGCTACGGTGGCGCGCGGTTTCGGCGGGCGGGTGCCGGCCGCCCGGACCGACGAGCGGGGAGTGCCGCGACAGGCGACAGGCGACAGGCGGAGCCGCGGCCACCGGCGATCGGAAGGCGGACCAGAGGAGAGCGAAACCGGGAATGGGTCTGATCAGCCTCTTGCTCCTGCAAACCCCGGCGCCGGTGGAGGGACAGGGGCTGTTCGACTTCTTCCGTGAATCCGGCCCGGTCGCCAAGTCCATCCTCGCCGTGCTCGGGTTCTTCTCCCTGGTGTCCTGGGCGATCATCCTCGGCAAGGCCTGGCAGACCCGGCGCGCCGCCCGGCAGAGCCGCGAGTTCCTGGAGGCGTTCCACCGCAGCCACCGCTTCAGCGAGGTCAACGCCCTCGCCAACCGCCTGCGGCACTCGCCGCTGGTCGGCGTCTTCCAGGCCGGCTACGCCGAGATCGACAGCCAGATCAAGAGCGCCCAGGAGGTCGAGCCGGCGGGCGAGCGCCGCGGGTACCGCATCACCTCGCTGGCGGCGCTCGAGCGCACCCTCGAACGGGCGGCCGGCGTCGAGCTGCGCAACGTCGCACGCTGGACGCCGTTTCTCGCCACCACCGCCTCGGCGTCGCCGTTCATCGGCCTGTTCGGCACCGTCTGGGGCATCATGGTGGCGTTCCGCGACATCGGCAGCACCGGCTCGACCTCGATCGTCTCGGTGGCTCCCGGTATCGCCGAAGCGCTGATCAATACCGCCGCCGGCCTTGGCGCCGCGATCCCGGCGCTCATCGCCTACAACTACTTCGCCCACAGCGGCCGCCAGCTGCGGGCGCGCATCGAAGACTTCGTCATGGAGTTCCTCAACCTGGCGGAGCGCAACTTCACCTGACCATGGCCTTCCAGCTGCGAGACGAGCAAGACGACGTGATGGGCGACATCAACGTCACGCCCCTGGTCGACGTGATGCTCGTGCTGCTGATCATCTTCATGGTGGCCACCCCGATGCTCCATCAGGGCATCCAGGTCGCCCTGCCGCGGGCCGATGCCCGCAACCTGCCGCTCAAGGTGCAGGACCCGATCGTGCTGTCGATCAACCGCCAGGGCACGGTGTTCCTGCGCGACGCCCAGGTGCCGCTCGCCGAGCTCGCCGATCGCATCAAGGAGCAGCTCGCCGGGCGCCAGGACGACACCGTCTTCCTCAAGGGAGACCGCGGCGTCCCCTACGGGCGGGTGATCGAGGTCCTGGACCGCCTGCATCGCAGCGGTATCGTGCACGTCGGCATGGTGACCGAGCGGCCGCCGAAAGGAGGAAGGGGCTAGCTCCGATGGACCCCGCGGTAGACCAGGTCCTGGCCGAGCGCGAGCGGCTGGCCCGATCCGGCCTGGCAGTGGTGAGCCTGTTCGCCGCCGCCGGCCTCCACGTCGTGATCGGCGCCGTCCTCATCCTGCTGCCCCGCCTCGTTCCGCCGCCGGCGCCGCTCGAGTACGTGGCGGTCCAGGTGGTGCCGGCGCAGCGGCTGGGAGCCGAGCACCCCACGGCCGCAATCGTGCCGGCGGCGCCAAAGCCTCAGCCGCCTCCCAAGGACGAGGAGCCGCCGGTGCCGCCGCGCTCGAACCAGGCGCCGGTGCTGCCGCCCCCGAAGCCGGTCAAACCGGCAAAGCCCGAGAAGCCGAAGCCGGCGCCGCCCGACAACCGCGTCGATCCCACGACGCTACCCAAGGTCCTGTCGCCGCCACGCGAGGTGCTGGCAAAAAAACTGGGGCCGGCCGCTGCCGCACCGCAAGCGCAGGCCGGGCTTTCGGGTGCCGCCACCGGCACCGTGACTGGCAAGGCGCCCGTCGGCTCCTTGACGGTCAGCCTCGAGAACCAGGACTTCACCTACAACTACTACATCGCCCAGACGCAGTCCCGCATCGAGCAGAACTGGACGAGGTCGCCGGTCGGCCAAGCGCACGCCCGGATCTCGTTCCGCATTCACAGCGACGGCAGCATCAGCGACCTGTCCGTCGCCGAGTCATCCGGCTTCGACACCTTCGACCTGGCGGCGTTGCGCGCGGTGCAGAACGCGGCTCCATTTCCACCGCTGCCGCGCGCATACACCGCCAGCCACGATTCCGTCACCGTAAACTGGATTGCCAATTGACATGAATCCGAGACGCAGCCGCAAGCACAAACCACCCGCGCGTCACGCCTTCGCGCCTCCTCCACCAGATGCGAGAGAAGCTGTGGCACCTCTCGCCGGCGCCGCCGGAAGCACCGGCCGCGGCGCGGCCGGGCTACGACTGCTCGCCGGGCTGACGCTGGCCGCGGCGTTGGCTGCCCCGGCGCTGCTCTACTCGGGACAGACCCCGCCGGCGACCTCACCGCGCGAAGCCGCGCCGGCAGGCCGCGGCCAGACCACTCCACCCCCTGGCGCTGCCGTGCCGCCCGCGCCAGGCTCCGAGCAGCAACCGGCGCCGCCGCCCGCCTTCACGATCGTCTCGCATCCGGGCCAGCATCCGAAGATCAAGCTGGCGGTCCCCGCCTTTCATCCCGGCAACCTGGCCGGCGGCATGGCGGCGGCGGGCGGCGAGCTCGAGGCGACGGTCCGGGCCGACCTCGACTTCTCCGGCTACTTCGAGATCCGGGGCCCCGAGGCGTTCAGCCAGGCCGGGCTGTCGGGCGACGTGGAGCACGACCTGCCGGCCTATCGCGGTTCGGGCGCCGAGGTGGTGCTGCTCGGCGACGCTCACGCCGAAGACGACAAGCTGGTGTTCGAAGGCCGGCTCTTCGACGTCGGCAGCGGCAAGGCGATCCTCGCCAAGCGCTACCGCGGCAAGACGAGCGTCACCCGGCGCATGGCCCACACCTTCGCCGACGAGGTGGTCCACTACCTGACCGGCTCGCCGGGCATCGCCATGTCCGCGATCGCCTTCACCTCCGACCGCACCGGCGAGGGCCGCAAAGAGATCTTCATCATGGATTACGACGGCCACAACCAGCAGCGGATCACCAACCACCGCTCCACCTCGATGTCGCCCGCCTGGAGCCCGACCGGCGACGCCATCGCCTACACCTCGTTCCTGAACGGCTATCCCGGGATCTATCTGGCCGACCTGGCGGCCGGCCGCAAGCGCGCGCTGGTCACCTCGGGCTCGCTCAACATCACTCCCAGCTTCTCGCCCGACGGCAGCCAGATCGCCTTCGCCCGTTCGCTCGAGGGCAACGTCGAGATCTTCACCTGCGATCGCAGCGGCGGCAACCTGCGCCGCCTGACCAACTCCCCGGCCATCGACACCAACCCGGCGTGGAGCCCCAAGGGCACCATGATCGCCTTCACCTCCAGCCGGGCCGGCAATCCCCACATCTACATCATGGATGCCGAGGGAGCCAACCAGCGCCGGGTCACCTTCGACGGCACCTACAACGACGGCGCCGCCTGGAGCCCGGACGGCGAACGCATCGCCTACACCAGCCGCCGCGACGGGGTCTTCCAGATCGCCGTCGTCAACGTCGGCTCGCTCGAGGCGAAGGTGCTCACAACCGGCTCGGGCGAGAACGAGTCGCCCGCCTTCTCGCCCGACGGCCGCAAGATCGTCTTCACCTCCCGCCGCGGCGGCGGCAAGCAGCTCTACGTGATGGACGCCGCCGACGGCGGCAACGTCCACCAGCTGACCGACGCCGGCAGCAATGACATGGCCGACTGGTCCAGGCAGAACCTGGACAAGTGACAAGCGAGGAGAACGTGCTGACCAAGACAAAGGAGAGGAGGCTGGTTCGCCGCAGGCGATAGGGCTCCAAGGTGTAGTATTGAAATCCGGCCGCCGTCCTTTCCTGAGGCCGGCGGCATCCGACAGCTAAGAGTGCGAGAGAGGAGGCACCGACATGATCCACAAGCGGTTGATCTGGGTGGTGGCACCGTTGCTGCTCACCATGCTGTATGGCTGCCCGAAGAAGAAGCCGGCCAGCAAGCCGTCCGACCTCAACGTCGAAACCACCACGGTGGCGCCGCCCTCCACCCCCACGACGGAGGTGCAGCCGCCGCGCGACCAGACCCGGCAGGACCAGACCGAGGACCCGCTGCTGTCGCAGGACATGCAGATCGTCAACGACGAGCTGCGTCGCCGCGGCTTCAGCCCTGACGTCTACTTCGCCTTCGACGACTACTCGCTCGACGACGACGCCCGCGGCAAGCTGGCGCGCAACGCCGACCTGCTGAAGAGCCAGGCGCGCCTCAACATGACCATAGAAGGCCATTGCGACGAGCGCGGCACCAGCGAGTACAACCTGGCCCTGGGCGAGCGCCGCGCCAACTCGGTCAAGGGCTATCTCGCCTCCCTGGGCGTCGCCTCCGAACGCATGCGCACCCTGAGCTATGGTTCCGAGCGCCCGGTCTGCACCGAGCACGAGGAGACCTGCTGGTCGCGGAACCGGCACGCGCACATGATCATCACCGGCCGCGCCAACCAGGGCTAGCGGGGCTGGCGCAAGTGTTCTCCCGCATGCCGCGGCCACGTCCCGGGACCCCCTGTCTGGCGCGCGCGGCGCTGGCCGCGCTCGCTCCACTGGCTCCACTATTCGCCATCGTGGCCGCCGGCGCCTTGGGCGGCTGCGTCACCTCGCAGGACATCGACGGCTTGCGCTCTCAGCTCTCCGACGTCCAGCGCCAGGTGCTGCAGGTGCAGAAGCAGAGCTCGAGCAAGGAAGAGGTCCAGAGCCTGGAGGCTTCGGTCGGCAAGCAGATGGACTCGCTGCTCAAGACCGAGGCCGACATGCAGGTGAAGCTGCAGGACCTCTCGGGGCAGATCGAGGCGCTGCAGGCCAAGCTCGAGGACACCAACTATCGTCTGGCGCAGCTGTCGCAGCAGATCGCCACCACCAACCAGGAGCTCAGGAACGCCCGCGGCGGGGGCGCGTCCCCGCCTCCCCCGGGGCCGCCGGCCCAGCCGCTCAACGAGGGCCCGCCGGCGGCTACCTCGGGCGAGCGTCCTGCCGGCGAGCGGGGCCCCGACCGCTCCGGGGGCGATCCTCAGACCCTCTACAACGCCGCCTACAACGACTACCTCAAGGGCAGCTACGACCTGGCGCTGCGCGGCTTCCAGCAGTACCTGGAGAGCTTCCCGAGCACGGCCCTGGCGGCGAACGCGACGTACTGGATCGGCGAGTGCTACTACCGCCAGAAGCGCTTCCGGCAGGCGATCGAACAGTACGACGCCGTGCTCAACCGGTACCCGCGCAGCGACAAGACGGCGAGCGCCCTGCTCAAGAAGGGCTACGCCCACCTCGAGCTGGGGGAGCGCTCCCAGGGCGTGGTGCAGCTGCAGCACGTGTTGCGGCAGTTCCCGACCAGCGACGAGGCGAACCTCGCCCGCCAGCGGCTGCGCGAGATCGGGGTCGGCGGAGGGTAGAAGGTAGCGGCGGTACCCGCCCCCCCGGTCGTCCAAGGGGCACTAAAAGGCGGTCTTGGAGCGGTTGCTGTCCGCGTACTGTAATAAATAACTGCCACCGTGCGTGGTAGACTAGATAGGTAAGGAATAGGCATCTGGTGAAGCGGGGAACCGGTAAAAAGAGCGGCAAGAAGAAGGGCGGCGCGCGACCCGCACGGCCTGTTAGCTTAGGTGTTTTGGCAGACCGTAGATGACCGCGGCGCCATCATCGATTCGACGGACGGCCGGTGTGGCGATCTGGGCCGTGTCAGCCGCCATCGGGGTCGCGTGGCTCGTCGAGGCCCTAACCATCGGACTAGGGTTCATATCGACGCATCTGGCTCCATTTGCCATCGTCGGAAACCTGGTCGGGCTCTTCCTGATGCGAAAGGGTCCTGCGGCCTCATCGGCCGACAAGAAGTAGACGGACACCCGTCTCGCGAGGAGCGATCGTGGGTTGGCTTGCCTACGACGACGGCGACCGCCGGCAGGATTGACGGCGGGCGGGGCCGGGTGGTATAAAGCCCCTTCGGTCGCACTTCGGTGCGACTTTGTTTTGTGGAGAGCAACAACCCATGGCCAATACCAAGTCGGCTGAGAAGCGCATCCGCCAAAACGCCGCCGCCCGCGACCGCAACCGGGGCCATCGCTCCCGGCTGCGCACCGCCATCAAGCGCCTGCGGACCGCCGTCGCCGCCGGCGACGCCGCGACCGCTGCCAACCTCCTCCCGACCACCCTGGGCATCATCGACGCCACCGCCCAGAAGAAGGTCATCCACCCGAACACCGCCTCGCGCTACAAGTCCCGCCTGGCCTCCCAGGTCAAGGCCCTGCCGGGCTGATTCCCCCCTGGGCCCCCCTTGGCCCCCTTGGCGACAGCGGGGGGCAACGGCGGGGACCCTTTCGCCCCGCCGGCACCACCTATCTAGCTAAAAGCCTTCCAGCAGGTCGCTCACCAGCGTCTGGGCGAACGCCTTCGCCGCCTGGTCGATGGCGCTGTACTCGAGGTCCACGAAGGCGTTGGACGCGGTCAACGGGAAGTTCTGGCGGAAGTTGTAGCTCTTGTTTTGCCAGATGACCTTGTCGTCGCTGATCCGTTTGAACACCATCGAGGCGGTGAGCGACAGCTCGTAGGCCGTGGCTCGCCCCGCCTGGTCGAAAGTCACCGGCGTCGCCCCGAAGCCCACCACCGCTCCGGACAGCTCCGCATCCGCCCCCTCCCGCGAGGAGGTCAGGGTGAAGCGGTGCCGCTTGACCATCTCGTCGCCGATCGCCAGGGTCACCGCCTGGTCCACCCGCTGGTGGCCGGTGCGGTTCTCGATCGGCTTGATGTACAGCTTGCGGATGTCGGGCGGCAGGGCGTTGCCACGTCCTACCAGGGCGTAGCCGCAGCCGGCAAGCGCCATGACTCCGATAATTCCGGTAATCCCGGCAAGGGCCGCCGCCAGCGACAGCAGCCCGGCGGGCCAGGGGTTGCGATGCGCGAGCTGACGGACTCTCATGCGGACCTCCGGGTTACCAGGTTGATCAGCCGGCCGGGCACCACGACCGCCTTGGCGATCTCCTTGCCGGCAAGATGCTCCTGCACCTTGGCGCTGGCCAGGGCGGCGGCGCGCACCTCCTTGTCGGCGGCGGCGGCGTCCACCTCGACGCGGTCGCGGAGCTTGCCGTCGATCTGCACCACCAGGCTGATGCGCGCCCGGCGCAGCTTGGCCTCATCGTACTCCGGCCACGAGGTGTCGAGCAGCGTCTCGACGTGGCCGCGCCGCTCCCACAGCTCCTCGGTGACGTGCGGCGCCATCGGGTGCAGCAGCTGCAGCAGCGTGTCGAAGGCCTCCTCGCAGCGCAGCCGCGAGGCGGTCTTCTCCTCGAGCGCCCGCGACAAGGAGTTGCCAAGCTCCATCAGCGCCGCCACCGCGGTGTTGAAGTGGAACGTCTCCATGCTGTGGGTGACGCGCTGGATGGCGGCGTGGCGGTCACGCTCGAGCTCGGCGTCGGCAGGCGCGATCGCCGGCGCGTCGGCCAGCTTCTCGGCCATCCGCCAGACCCGCCCGAGGAAGCGGTAGGCGCCGGTCACCGCCTCGTCGCTCCACTCCGCCTCCTTCTCGGGGGGACCGATGAACAGGGTGTAGACGCGCTCGGTGTCGGCGCCCATCTCGTCGATGAGCGCGTCGGGCGAGAGCGTGTTGCCGCGCGACTTGGACATCTTCTCCACCCGCCCCGAGAGCTCCGAGTAGCGGGTGATCATCCCCTGGTTGAACAGGTTCGCGAACGGCTCCTCGAACGCCACCAGCCCGAAGTCGTGCAGCACGCGGCAGATGAAGCGCGCGTACAGCAGGTGGAGGATGGCATGCTCGATGCCGCCGATGTACTGGTCAACCGGCGCCCAGCGGTTGGCGACGGCGCCGTCGAAGATGCGGGCCGCGTCCCGCGGCGACAGGAACCGCAGGTAGTACCAGGAGCTGTCGACGAAGGTGTCCATGGTGTCGGTCTCGCGCCGGGCGGCGCCGCCGCAGCGCGGACAGGTGGCTTCGACGAAGGAGGCGACGCGCGCCAGCGGGTTGCCCTCGCGGCCGGTGAACTCCACGTCGTAAGGCAGCTCGACCGGCAGCTGGTCGTCGGGCACCGGCACCACGCCGCAGCGCTCGCAGTACAGCACCGGGATCGGCGTCCCCCAGTAGCGCTGGCGCGAGATCAGCCAGTCGCGCAGGCGATAGACGACCTTGCCGCGGCCGAAGCCGCCGGCCTCGCACCAGGCGATGGCGCGGCGGACCGCCTCCGGCCCGTCGCGCAGACCGTCGAGCGGCGGCGAGTCGCGGATCACCCCGGTGTGCAGGATGGGCTCGGTCAGCGTCGCCGGGTCCAGCTCGCCGGCGCCCGCGTCCGGCGCGTCCGGGTGGTAGACCAGCCGCACCGGCAGCCCCTCCTGCCGCGCGAATGCCAGGTCGCGGCCGTCGTGCGCCGGCACCGCCATGATCGCGCCGCTGCCGTAGTCCGGCAGCACGTAGTTGGCGAGCCAGATGGGGATCTCCTCGCCGGTCGCCGGGTTGATGGCGGTCCGGCCGGTGTCGCGCCCCTCCTTGGCACTCCCCTCCTCTTCCCGCTCGATGCGCGGGCTGTTGCGGACGCGGGCGATCCAGGCCTCGATCTCCGCCTGGCGCGGGTGGCCGGCGATCAGGCGCGCCGCCAGCGGATGCTCCGGCGCCAGCACCAGGAAGGTGGCGCCGTGCAGGGTGTCCGGCCGGGTGGTGAAGACCGTCACCCGCTCGCCGAGCGCCGGGACGGCGAAGTCGATCTCCGCCCCTTCCGAGCGCCCGATCCAGTTGCGCTGCATGGTCTTGACCTTCTCGGGCCAGCCGGGCAGCGCGTCGAGCCCGGCCAGCAGCCGCTCGGCGTAGTCGGTGATGCGGAAGAACCACTGCTCGAGGTCGCGCTGCACCACCGCCGTGCCGCAGCGCTCGCAGGCGCCTTCGACCACCTGCTCGTTGGCCAGCACCGTCTGGCAGCTCGGGCACCAGTTGACCGGCGCCTGCTTGCGGTAGGCCAGGCCCCGCTCCAGCATGCGCAGGAACAGCCACTGGTTCCAGCGGTAGTACTCCGGCGTGCAGGAAGCGATCTCCTTGCTCCAGTCGTAGAGGATGCCCCAGCGCCGGAACTGCTCCTTCATCACCTTGATGTTGCCAAACGTCCAGTCGCGCGGGTGCACGCCGCGCTGGATCGCGGCGTTCTCGGCGGGCAAGCCGAAGGCGTCC
>DASZHY010000422.1:0-13777 GCA_035949675.1 Thermoanaerobaculia bacterium | reverse complement strand
CGCGGCGGCGAACAGCGGGAGCAGGACGGCAGCGGCGGCGGCAAAGCTCGACAGCCAGAGGTGCGATCTCATATCCGTTCTCTACGTCTCTCCCCCTTGGAGCGGATGGGCCCGGGTCCCTGCCCTACTCGAAGATCTGATCCAGCGTCAGGACGAGACCCGGAAAGAGTGGGCTTACGAGCGTCTGCGGTCCAGCTGCACGGCTCAGCTGGGTTGCGGGCTCGCGCCACTCGCCGCCGCCGCGGAAGACCTCGACCGTCTCCGCGTCCGGATCGACGAGCCAGTACTCGCCAAAGCCGAACTTCTCGTAGGCCCGCCGCTTGACGCCTGCGTCCACTTTCCGGCTCGAGGGCGAGATCACCTCGACCGCCAGGTCAGGTGCGCCCCGGACGAACCGCGTTTCGAGGATCGCCAGCCGCTCGCGCCTGACGTAGACCAGGTCGGGCTCGACCACGTCGTGGTCGGACAGGAGGACGTCGACAGGGGCGAAGAAGAGCTCCCCGAGACGGCGGGGCCCGACGAAGTCGTGGAGCGCCAAGAACAGATTCCTCAGCACGACCTGATGGCGCAGCGTCGGAGCGGCGCTCACGTAGTGCTCGCCGTCGATCAGCTCGTGGCGCTTCCCATCCTCGGGGAAGGCGAGCAGGTCGGCATAGCCGAGCTTGAGAGAAGATCCAGCCATGGCACACTCAGTATAGACGGAAAAATACCCGGACTTCTGTATACTGTGGCCGCCCGCAACCATGCTTTCGGAGGTGAGAGTGCCATGCCTTGCAGAAGACCTGCAGCTCTCCTCGGGACACTCGTCGGCGCCGCCCTCCTGGCGGGTCTCCTGGGCTGCTCCCAGCCGGGCGGCGATGCGACGAGGATCGGCGTCATCACCTCGCTGACCGGCAGCCAGGCCGCCTTTGGCGCGGCGCACAAGAACGGCTACGCGATCGCCCTCGACGAGATAAACGCCAAGGGCGGCGTCCTGGGAAAGAAGGTCGTGCTGGATTTCTACGATGACCAGAGCAAGCCCGACCAGGCGGTCCAGGGAGTCTCCAAGCTCTTCGACCAGGACCACGTGCCGGTCATCCTGGGCTCCTATTCGAGCGAGAGCACCAAGGCCATCGTGCCCAGCGTCATCCAGCGGCAGGTTCCCCTCATGATCCCGACGGCGACCGCGGACAATGTCATGGACTCCAAGTCACCTTGGGTGTTCCGTATCTGCGCCGGCGCCGGCGACTACGCCCGGACGACCGTCGAGTTCCTGAAGAGCTCCGGTGCGCCAAAGACGATGGCCATCGTCTACGAGAACACCAACTTCGGGCAGTCGAACATGCGCGCGATGAGCGAGGCGGCCAAGGCGGCGGGGATCACCGTCGTCGCGGTCGAGGCCTACGAGGCCAAGTCGCCGGACTACAAGGCGGTGTTGCAGCGGGTGAAGCAGGCGAATCCCGAAGTCATCTATTTCTGTTCCTATCTGCTCGATGCGGGCACCCTGATGCGCCAGGCCCAGGAGGTCGATCTCGATCCCAAGTACTACACCTCGGCGGGCACCGGCTTTGCCGCCGCCGAGTTCCCGACGCCCAAGGGTGCGGGCAAGAACGCGGAATATACCTTCTCGGTCTCCCAGTGGCTCCCGGAGTCGCGCTGGCCGGGCGCGAAGGAGTTCGACGCGGAATACGTGCGGAGAACCAAGTCGCACCCCGCCTACCACGCCATCGAGGCGTACGCGGCCCTGCAGGTTGTGGCGCAGGCGATCAACGACGCGCGGTCCCTGGACCGGGCGGCGATCCGCGAGGCGATCAGGAACCTCGATCTCCGTTCGACGCCGTTCGGGCCCGTCAAGTTCGACGCCAACGGCCAGAACCGGCATCCGGTCATGATCACCCAGGTGCTGGGAGGCCGCTATCATATCGTCTATCCTGCCGATGCCGCGGACACGAAGCCGGTGATCCCTGCTCCCCCTTGGAGCCGGCGTTGACGCGGGCCACTGTGTCGGGACACCGCAGAAGGGCCGGTTGATCGTATTCTTCCAGGCCTGTCTCAATGGGCTGTTGACCGGCGCGCTCTATGCGCTGATCGGCATGGGGCTGGCGCTGATCTTCGGCGTCATGCGCATCGTGAATTTTGCCCACGGTGCCTTTCTCATGGTGGGCATGTACGTTTCCTACGTCCTGTTCGAGCACTTCGGCATCGATCCTTACCTCGGGTTCATCGCGTCCGGACTCTTCCTCTTCCTGTTCGGACAGCTGATCTACCGCTTCCTGATCCGTCCCGTGCGGGACCGGTCCGACTTCATGCAGATCCTGATGACCACCGGGATCGCGCTCATCCTGACGGATGGCGCGCAGCTCATCTTCGGTGCCGACTATCATCAGGTCAACATCCCGCTGGTGAACCGCACGCTGCGCTTTGGTCCGTTTGCCGCCAGCGCCGCGTCCCTGCTTTCATTCGCCATCGCGGCGGTCTTGATCGCCGGGCTCTACCTCTTCGTCACCCGCAGCCTCACCGGGCAGGCGCTGCGGGCGATCGCGCAGAACAGCGAGGTTGCGGCGCTGGTGGGCATCGACGTCACCCGCATCCAGGGGCTCAGCTTCTGCCTGGGCATCGCGCTCGCCGGCATTGCCGGCGGCCTCCTGCTGCCTGCCCTCTATCTGTTTCCCAGCGTCGGCGACGACTACACCTTGAAGGCTTTCGTCATGGTCGTCCTGGGTGGGATGGGCTCGATCGAAGGGGCGGCCCTGGGCGGCCTGCTGTTGGGAGTGTCGGAAAACCTCACCAGTCTCTACGTCGGCAACCAGTGGGCTCTGGCCGTGGACTTCGCGGTCTTCCTCGTGGTCCTGTCGTGGAAGCCCAGCGGCATCCTCGGGCGGCAGCGGGCATGAGCAGCCTTAGAGGCTGGAAACCGTGGGCGTTCGCCGCCGCCGTGCTGGCGTGCGGCAGTCTCGCGCTGGTCGCGCGGAACGATTACCTGCTCCAGGTCCTCTTCCGCATGGTCCTGTTCGCGGGTCTGGGGCTGGCCTGGAACCTGGTGGGTGGCTTCGCGGGACAGCTATCGCTCGGACACGCGGCTTTCTTCGGCGCAGGCGCCTATGGCTTCGCCCTGTTGAGCGCGGCCTCCACCCCCAGGTGGGTCGCGTTGTTCCTGGCCGCCGCCGTGGCCGCCGCCTTCGCGGGCATCATCGGACGGATCGTCTTCCGGCTTCGCGGCCCCTACTTCACGCTGGCGACCATTGCTTTCGCCGAGGTGCTCCGCTTGAGTGTCACCAATCTGAAGCTGACAGGCGGCGCCATCGGCCTCAGCACTCCGGCGTTGTTCTCCGGGCGCTCGCACTGGGCCATGCTGGTCCTGTCGGCGATCGCGCTGGCGGTGACGGCATTCGTCATCAACGTCTACGTCGCACGCTCGCGTTTCGGCTATTATCTGATGGCGATCCGGGAGGACGAGGAGACGGCCAGCGCGGTCGGGATCGACACCGCGAGCTATAAGCTTCGGTCGCTCCTCATCAGCGCCTTTCTCACCGCGCTGGGCGGCGCCTTGTATGGCAGCGCCTTTCAGTTCATCGTCCCGGACAGCGTGCTCACCATCGACATCTCGCTGCAGGTGGCGATCGTCACCATGCTCGGCGGCGCCGGCACGCTCTATGGTCCGGTCGTGGGGGCGATCTTGCTGCTGGGGTCCGCCGAGGTGTTCAAGAACCAGTTCCAGGAAAGTCATCTCCTGGTCTACGGCATCCTGATCGTGCTGGTCGTGTTGTTCCTGCCGGAGGGCATCGTCGGCGGGCTGCAACGGCGCTTCGGTGGCCGATGACCACACCGCTGCTCGAGCTCCGCAACGTCTCGCGCCGCTTTGGCGGGCTCAGCGCGGTCAAGGACGTTTCCTTCGCGATAGGCAAGGGCGAGATCCTGTTCCTCATCGGTCCGAACGGCGCCGGCAAGACCACTGTGTTCAATCTCGTCAGCGGCTTCCTCCATCCTGATGAGGGCAGCATCCACCTGGAAGGCCGGGACGTCTCGGGGGTGGCCCCGCACGAGGCGGCGCGCCTGGGGATCGGGCGGACCTTTCAGCTGGTCAAGCCCTTGCCCGGCCTGACCGTCCGCGAAAACGTGATGCTGGGCGCCTTCATGCACACCGCGAGCACGGACCGGGCCGCGGCGGAGGCCGGAGAGATCCTGACTTTCCTTCAAATGGAGCATCT
The DNA here is from genome assembly GCA_035949675.1 of Thermoanaerobaculia bacterium. Classification (GTDB taxonomy): domain Bacteria; phylum Acidobacteriota; class Thermoanaerobaculia; order Multivoradales; family UBA5704; genus JASLEW01. The sequence continues at coordinate 9,590 of DASZHY010000422.1, read as the reverse complement.
CGCCATGCAGCCGGCGCGGGGACTGCCGTTGGCCGTGCTCAAGAGATTGGAGCTGGCAAGGGCGCTGGCCACGAGGCCCAAGCTCATCCTCCTCGACGAGATCGTATCCGGATTGACCAGCGGCGAGGCGGTGACGCTGGCGGGTTTGATCCAGCGGCTGCCGGAGCGGGGAGTGAGCGCGGTGGGCGGCGTCGAGCACGTGATGCAGGTCGTCATGAAGATCGCGCATCGCGTGGTGGTGCTGGACCATGGCGTCAAGATTGCCGAAGGCAAACCCGCGGACGTGGTCAGGCTGCCGGCGGTCATCGAGGCCTACCTGGGTCCAAAGTACCGGGAGCTGGCGCAATGAGCACAGGCGCCCCGCCCTTGCTCGAGCTCGAGCGCGTTACCGCTCATTATGGCGATCTGCAGGCGCTGTTCGGAGTCAGCTTGGAGGTCCAGACGGGCGAGATCGTGACGCTCATCGGGGCCAACGGAGCGGGAAAGACGACGATCCTCAGGATCGCCTCCGGGATGAAGCCACCTGGAAGCGGCGCCGTGCGCTTGGCTGGCGCCGACGTCTCCGGTGTGCCCGCGCACGAGATGGTCGAGCGCGGTGTGAGCCACGTTCCGGAAGGCCGCCAGGTGTTCCCCTTCTTGACCGTGGCCGAGAACCTGTCTCTCGGAGCGTACTCGCCTCACGCCCGCCCTCATGCCAAGCAATCGCTCGCGGAGCAGCTCGCGCTCTTTCCGCGGCTGGCAGAGAGGCTGAAGCAGCTGGCCGGCACGCTTTCCGGAGGCGAACAGCAAATGGTGGCGATCGCGCGCGGCCTGATGGCCCGGCCGCGACTTCTCCTGCTCGACGAGCCTTCGCTGGGTCTCGCGCCCAAGATCGTGGAAGAGCTGTACGAGAAGATCGCGGCCATCCGGCGCACCGGTGTCACGCTGCTGCTCGTCGAGCAGAACGTGGTCGGCGGCCTGAGCATCGCCGATCGCGGCTACGTGGTGCAGAACGGCGCGATCATGATCGCGGACAGCGCGAAGAACCTCCTCGCCAACGAGAGCGTGCGGGAAGCCTACCTGGGGCTGTGAGCGCCCGGGAGGCGGCCTTTGGCCGAGCGGGCGGACGTGCCTATCCGCGCCGGCCCGGGAGCGCCAATGCCGCGGCGGCGGTGTCGTGCACCGGCGTCTCGATGCCGGCCTGCCTGCCGAGCCGGGCGACCGCGCCGCTCAGGTCGTCGAGCTCCGTCGGGCCGCCCGCCTCGAGGTCGAGCAGGAAGCTGGGCCGCATCGTCTCGGGCATCGAGTCGATGACCTTCACCACCTTGGCTTCCTCGTCTGCGTCCAGGGCCACGCCGCGCGCCCGCGCCACCGCCACCACCTCGCGGACGGCCCGCTCGAGCAGGAGGTGCCCGAGCGGCGTCGCCCGCAGCGGCCCCACCGGCGAGCGCGCCAGGCCGCAGGCAGTCGCCATGGTGGCGATGAAGGCGAACTTCCGCCACAGGTCGGCGGTGATCTCGCCCGAGGCCCTGGCGCCTTCCACGCCGGCGTCGCGCAGCATCGCGGCGATGCGCTCGGCGCGCTCGGAGATGCCGCCCTGAAGCTCGCCCACCACGACCGCCTGGAACGGGCTGCGGCGCTCGACGACGCCCGGCGCGACGCGGGCGGCGCTGATCCGGGAGAGGCCGCCGAGCTGGTTGGCGGCCGGCACGCCGCCCGCCGCCAGCCGATCGTTCACCTCGACGCCGTTGAGCAGCGGCAGGATGGTCGCACCGGCCGCCGCCACCTCGCGGACCGCCGGGACGATCTCCGGCAACGAATAGCTCTTGACCGCGAGGATCGCCAGCTCGACCTCGCCCAGCTGCCGCGGATCGTCGGTCGCCGCAACCGCCGCCGTGAAGGTCTCGCCGGGATTGCGGACCTCGATGCCGCGCGCCGAGAGCGCCGCGAGATGAGCGCCGCGTGCCAGCATCGCCACCGGATGCCCGGCGCGGGCGAGCAGGCCGCCGTAATAGCCGCCGACGCCGCCGGCGCCGAGGATGGCGACCCTCACGCGCCCGCCTCGTTGTCCACTGCGGCCAGCAGCCGCTTGGGCGCGACCGTGCGATAGGCGTCGGCGATCAGCTCGGCGATCTCGTCCCAGTCGACCGACACGTCCAGGTAAACGCCGAGCCAGCCGCGGTGCCCGACGTAGGGCGGCCTGAAGAAGCGGTCGGGCCGCGAGGCGACGAGGAGCTCCTGCGCGCCATCCGGCGCCGCGCACCAGAAAGCCAGGCGGTTGTCGTGGTGGTGGTTGGCGAAGGTCACGAAGGTCTTCTTGCCGCGCACGAACCACGCCGGCGCGCCGTGGCTCAGACGCTCGCTGGCCTCCGGGAAAGCGAGGCACAGCTTCCGCAGCGCCGGCAGCGGGTCCTTGGGCATGAGCTAACCCACGGCGCGCAGGCGGCGGGCCGATGCCCGCCGGCCACGGCTGCCGGTACCAGCGGCGGCCTCCGCCGCCGGCGTCAGGGCGGGCCGGTGGGCGGACGCGCTCAGCCGGCGATGCCGCTCGACGGCGGCGCCGAGGATGCGGGCGATCACTTCGGCGGCGCCGAGGCCGGCTTGCTCGGCGGCCGCCATGAAGCCGGCGTCGGCGGCCAGGCATGGATTCGCATTGACCTCCAGCACGTGCGGCACGCCGCGCTCGTCGAGGCGCAGGTCGACACGGCCGTAGCCGGCGAGGCCGCAGGCGCGCCAGGCGGCAACCGCCAGCCGTCCCGCCTGCTCGAGCAGCGGCGCCGAGGCGGCATCTTGCGGGAAGCGCCGAACGGTGTGGGTGTAAGCGAACGACTCCGGCTGCCACTTCGCCTCGTAGCCGACGATCCGCGGCATGCCGGCGGGAAAGTCGACGAACTCGATCTCGGCCACCGGCAGCGCCATCGGTGCCGTCGTCGCCGCCTCAGTCGCCGCCAGCAGGGAGACGTTGAGCTCCCGCCCGGGGAGGTAGTGCTCGACGACCAGCGGCTGGCCGGGGAAGCGGCGCAGCAGCGCGGCCGCCCGCGCCAGCGCCGCTTCGCGGGTGGCGCACACCGCGTCGCCGTCGAGGCCGAGCGAGGCGTCCTCGTAAGCGGGCTTCAGGATCCAGGGCGGCGGCACGCGGTCGAGCACCTCGGCGCCGCTCTCGTCCAGCCTCCCCCCGGCCGGCACCGGCAGGCCCTCCGCGGCGAGCACCGCCCGCGTCGCCAGCTTGTCGGAGGTCAGCCACAGGGACGCCGCGCTCGATCCCGAGAAGGGGAGCCCCAGCAGCTCGAGCGCCGCGGCGGTCGCCGGATGGACGCCGGGCACGCCGGGCGGCGCCTCGACGAGATTGAACACCAGGGAGCCCGGCGCGAGCGGCGGCGCTCCGGTCGCCAGGTCTTCCCAGATCCGCCAGCCGGCGACGGGCAGCCGGGTCGTCTCGATCCCGAGCCCGGCCAGCGCCCCGGCCACCAGGTCGACCTGGGCAAGGACGTCCGAGGTCGACGGGTCGTCCAGCGGGCCGACCGGGTTGTGGGCCACGATCACCCGCGGCACCTCGCGCAGGTGTGCTCGATCCGCCTGGTGCGCCAGCCGTCGAATCATTGCCGTAGCCCCCAGCGCCGCGCCGCGGCGGCGACGATCTCTTCCACCAGATGCCGGTACTCGACGCCGCCCAGGGCGCACATGATCGGCAGGTCGGAGCGGATCGGGTGCAGGCCGGGCAGCGGGTTGATCTCGAGGAACTGCGGCTCGCCGTCCTCGGCGCAGCGCAGGTCGACGCGCCCGGCGTCCCGGCAGCCGAGCGCCTCGTAGGCCGCCAGCGCCACCTCGCGGGCGCGCGCCGCCACCGGCTCGCCGTCGAGCAGGGTGTAGCTGACCCGCTGCTCGAACTCTCCCTTGTTGAGCGCGGTGTAGAACTCGCGGTCGCTGCCGGTGATGAAGCGGATCTCCATCGTCCCCAGCGCCCGCGCCGCGGCGCCGTTGCCGAAATTGCCGACGATGCCGACCGTGATCTCCCGCCCCGGCAGGTAGGCTTCGACCAGCACCGGCTGGGCGAAGGCGGCGATCAGCTCGGCGCAGCGGCCGCGCAGGTCCTCCCGCCGGGTCACCTTCGAGCGCTGGCTGACGCCCTTCGAGCTGCCCTCGGCGATCGGCTTGACGAACAGCGGCAGCGGCAGGTCGACCGCGTCGGCCTCCTCGGCGCGGCTGACCACCGCGAACGGCGCCGTCGGCAGCCCGAGGTCGCGCACCACGCGCTTGGCCAGCGGCTTGTCGAGCGTCAGCGCCGCGGTGAGCGGGTCGGAAAAGGTGTAGGGCTGCTCGTACAGCTCGCAGAGCGCCGGCACCTGCGCCTCGCGCGAACGGCCGCTCACGCCTTCGGCGAAGTTGAACACCAGGTCCCAGCGGTCGCCGGCGGCCAGCCGCCGCGCCAGCTCGACGCCGCGCCCGACCCGCTCGGGACGGTGGCCGATCGCGGCCAGGGCGGCTGCGAGCGCCGCGACCGTGGTCTCGTCGTCGAACTCCATCACCGCCTCGGGGGAGAAGCCGGCGGCAAGGTAGTCCGTCTTGAGGTCGTAGGCGAGCGCGATGCGCAGCGGCGGCCTGACAGCTGGCGGCGGGGGCGGCGCCGCCTGTCGTGGGGCGGTCACCTCAGCGCGCCTCGACCGTCTGCGACGTCGCCGGTTCCGGCGTGGGCGCCGGCGCGTGCGGAGCGTTGGGATCGCGGTAGGTGTAGACCTTGCCGGCCCAGTTGCGGAGCTGCCAGACGCCGCCGTCATGACCGACGATGTTCTCGGTCTGAACCGGGATCTTGCCGCCGCCGCCCGGAGCGTCGACCACGTAGGTGGGCACGGCGTAGCCGGTGGTGTGACCGCGCAGCTGGTCCATCAGCTCGAGCCCCGTCGCCACCGAGGTCCGCAGGTGGCCGGTGCCGAGCACGGGGTCGCACTGGTACAGGTAGTAGGGGCGGATGCGCAGCTTGAGCAGGCCGTGGAACAGGTCGCGGAGCACCGGGGCGGAGTCGTTGACGCCCTTGAGCAGCACGGTCTGGCAGCCGAGCGGGATGCCGCCGTCGGCCAGCAGATCGGCGGCCTGCGCCACCTCCGGCGTCAGCTCCCGGGCGTGGCAGAAGTGCACCGACAACCACACGCGATGCTTGCGCAGCACCGCCACCAGCTCGGGCGTGATGCGCTGCGGCAGGAAGCAGGGGATGCGGGTGCCGATGCGCAGGAACTCGAGGTGCGGGATCTCGCGCAGCCGGCCCAGCAGCTTGTCGAGCGTGGCGTCCGACATCAGCAGCGGATCGCCGCCCGAGAGCAGCACGTCGCGTACCTCGTGATGCGCCCGCAGGTAGGTGAGCACGGCCTCGACGCGGCGGCCGAGCGGCTCGAGCTCGCCCTGGCTCACCAGCCGGCTGCGGGTGCAGTAGCGGCAGTAGGCGGCGCAGGTGTCGAGGACGAGGAACAGCACGCGGTCGGGATAGCGGTGCACCAAGCCCTCCACGACGCTGGCGCCGTCCTCGTCCAGGGGGTCGGTCATGTCACCCTGGGACACCACCAGCTCGCCTTCCACCGGCACCACCTGCCGGCGGATCGGACAGGCCGGGTCCTCGGGATCGATCAGCCCCGCGAAGTACGGCGTCACCGCGACCGAGAACTTCTCGCTCGCCAGCGCGAGTCCCCGCCGCTCCGTCTCGGTGAGCCGCAGCAGGCGATCGAACTGATCGAGCCGGGTCAGGCGGTGGCGCATCTGCCACCGCCAATCCCCCCAGGTCGCCGGGTCGTAGCCGTCGTTGACGACGGCGCAGATCTCCTCGCGCCTGGCGGTCAGCGGTTCGACAACCGAGGCGAGTGCCTCTCGCTTCATCATCGGATTCCTCCGTGGTGATTGGGAATTCCCCGGGCAGGCTCCGCCTTGCTCGGCTCCTCGATCCGGTCCGCTGGGCGGCCGGCGACGAATGCCCCGGGGGGCTCCGAGCGCATGGCGATCAGTGCGCTAGCGAGGCGAAGTGCCGCCGCAGGCCACCGGTATCGGCGGCATCGGAGCCAGGGGGCCCGGGCGCTGCGGCAGTACGTGGAAAGGAGGTGGAAGGTTGGAAGGCGGGAGAGAGAAGGATCGCCCCTTCAGGCCCGACAGGTCGCCAGACGTCCGCAAAGGCGACGCTGCAGTTGCTACTCGGAGGTTGTTCGGGTGCCGCGATCTCGTCCACGTCATTAAGCGTAGCGAACTTCTCGCCGGTGTCAAGAGGTTTCTGGCGCGGCAGCAGAAAATCTCCGGCGGGCGCCGGCCTCGCTCGGCGCGGGCTGCACAGTCCCGTGGGCAATGTGGCTGCCGGCCCCCGGCCTTCGATCTTCAATACGAGAACGGGTAGAGGCGCCAGTAGGTCTTGATCTTGTGCCAGCGCGCCGCGAGGCCGTCGGGCTCGAAGATCAGGAACAGGACGATGGCCAGGCCGAACAGCCCCAGCTTCAGCGAGGCGAACAGGCCCACCAGGGAGGGGAAGACGTCGCTCAGCCTGGACGTCCCGAGACGCAGCAGCTCGGGCAGACCGGTTAAGAAGACGGCGCCCAGGATCGCGCCCAGGATGCTGCCCATGCCGCCGATGATGATCATCGCCAGCGCGTCGATGGCCAGGGTGATGGGAAAGTTCTCGGGGCTGATGTACCTGGCCTGGTAGGCCAGCAGCGAGCCCGCGACCCCGGCGTAGAACGAGCTGACGCCGAACGAGAGCAGCTTGTACTTGAACAGGTTGACGCCCATGACCTCCGCCGAGATGTCGTGGTCGCGGATGGCGACGAACGCCTTCCCGACCTTGGTGCGGAAGAGGTTCTTGGCGAAGAAGACCAGCAGGCAGGTCACCGGGAAGATCAGGTAGAAGAGCTTGAAGTCGGAATCGAGTGCGCGGCCGAACAGCGCCGCCGCGGGCACGCTCACCCCGTTGACGCCGCCGGTGACGGCGTTCCAGTGGGTGACCACGAACTCGACGATGAAGTGCGCGGCCAGGGTGGCCATCGCCAGGTAGAGCCCCTTGAGGCGCAGCGAGGGCACGCCGAAGATCATGCCGGCCACCGCGGCCAGGATGCCGGCGAGCGGGATCGTCACCATGTGCGGCAACCCCAGATGGCCGCTCAGGTACGCGGTGCCATAGGCCCCGACCGCCATGAAGGCGGCGTTGCCGAGCGAGATCTGACCGGTGAAGCCGGTCAGGATGTTGAGCCCCAGGGCGCCGACGACGGCGATGCCGATGCGGTTGGTGACGTCCATCCAGTAGCTGCTCGCGTACAGCGGCACGGTGAGCAGCGCCAGCAGCGACAATCCCAGGCACCAGCGCGCCAGGCCGGAGTCGAAGATCGCCATGTCGTCCACGTAGGACGTCTTGAAGTCGCCGCACCGGTGCGTCATACGCGCTCGATCTTCACCTTGCCGAACAGCCCGTAGGGCTTGATCATCAAGATCGACACCAGGATCACGAAAGGCGCGACCTCCTTCACCCCGCCGCCGAAGACCGGATCCAGGTAGCCGCCCGCCAGGTTCTCCAGCACCCCGATCAACAGGCCGCCGACGATCGCGCCCAGGACGCTGTCGAGCCCGCCCAGGATCACCACCGGCAGGACCTTGAGGCCGATCAGCGCCAGCGACTGGTCCACCCCGGTGCGCACCGCTCCCAGCAGGATGCCGCCGATCGCCGACACCACCGCCGCGATCGCCCATGCCAGCGCGAACATGTGCCGCACCGAGATGCCCATCGAGAGCGCCACCTGCTGCGAGAAGGCCGTGGCGCGCATGGCGATGCCGAAGCGCGAGTACTTGAAGAACAGGCTGAACAACACGAGCAGCACGACGACGCAGCCCAGGCTCCAGGCGTACGCCCGCGACACCGGCACCGGTCCGATCATCACCGGGGCGCTGGGAAAGATCTCGGGGAAAGGCCTGGTGTCGGTGCCCCAGATGCCCTGCACCACGGCCCGCAGGATGCTCGAGAGGCCCAGCGTCACCATGATCACCGAGACCACCGGCTCGCCGATCATCGGCCGCAAGATCAAGCGCTCGATCGCCAGGCCGAGGACGACGGCGAACGCCAGCGTCAGCACGACGGTCAAGAAGAAGGGCACGTGATAGCGGGTCAGCAGCACCAGGCTGATATAGGCGCCGAGCAGCAGGAATTCGCCCTGCGCGAAGTTGAGCACGCTCGTGGACTTGTAGATGATCACGAAACCCATGGCCACCAGGGCGTAGATGCTCCCCACCACCAGGCCATTGATCACCAGCTGGAGGAAGAAGTCCATGGTTCCAGCTCCCGCACTTGCAGCGTCGTCTTGATGCGCGCGGTCTTGCCGTCCTGGAAGCGGATCACGGCGTCGATCGGCACCCGCCGCACCTCGGCGTAGAGCGCGGCGATCACCTCCCGGTAGCGCTCCTCGACGAAGGCGCGCCGCACCTTGCGGGTGCGCGTCAGCTCTTCGTCGTCCGCGTCGAGCTCCTTGTAGAGCAGGACGAATTTTTTGATTTTCGCCGCCGCCGGCAGGGTCTCGTTGACCTTCGCCACCTCGCGGTGCAGCAGCTCGTACACCTCGCTCTTGGCGGAGAGGTCGGTGTAGGTGGTGTAGCCGAGCTTGTGGGTCTCCGCCCACTTGCCGACGATGCCCATGTCGATGCACAGCATGGCGGTGAGATAGGGACGGTCCTTGCCGATCACCACGGCTTCCTTGACGTACGGCGAGAACTTGAGGCGGTTCTCGACGTACTGCGGCGAGAACTGGGCGCCGCCGGCGAGCTGCATCACGTCCTTCATGCGGTCGACGACCACCAGGTGGCCGTCCTCGGTCAGGTAGCCGGCGTCCCCCGAATGCAGCCAGCCGCCGGCCAGTGTCTCGCGGGTCGCGGCTTCGTTCTTGTAGTAGCCGACGAACACCGACGGGCTGCGCGACAGGATCTCGCCCTGCTCGGAGATGGCGATCTCGGTTCCCGGGATGGACCGGCCGACGGTGTGGAACTGGATGTCGTCATCGGCGTGGATGCAGGAGATGCCGCTGATCTCGGTCTGGCCGTAGATCTGCTTGAGCGGCACGCCGAGCGCATGGAAGAAGCGGAACACGTCGGGGCCAAGAGCGGCGCCGCCGGTCGAGCAGCTGCGGATGTTGGAGAGGCCGAGCCGGTCCTTGAGCGACCGGAACAGGAGCAGCCAGGCCAGCAGGTAGGCGGCCCGCCACGGCAGCGGCACGGGCTGCTGGCGGAAGCGCAGGTCGGCGATCTTGTGCCCCACCGGCATGCACAGCTCGTACAGCAGGCGCTTGGCGCGGGTGGTGTCCATGACCTTCACCTGCACCATGGAATTGATGCTCTCCCAGATCCGCGGCGGCGCGAACATGATGTGCGGCCCGATCTCGCGGACGTCCTGCATCACGGTCGAGGGCTCTTCGGGGAAGTTGACGGTGAAGCCGATCGCCAGGCTGCTGGCGAGCGACATCATCTGTTCGCCGATCCACGCCAGCGGCAGGAAGGAGACGAACTCGTCGTCCGGCAGCTTGGCGTCGACCTGGTTCAGGCTCGTCGCCATGGTGAGCAGGTTGCGGAACGTCAGCATCGCGCCCTTGGGGAAGCCGGTGGTCCCCGAG
>DASZHY010000421.1:0-3452 GCA_035949675.1 Thermoanaerobaculia bacterium | reverse complement strand
AGCGGCGCCAGCGCCTCGCCCGGCTGGACGGCCCATGGCACCAGCTTGTAGAGCGCGGCCTCGGCCGCCGCCAGGCGCCCGAAGCAAGCCTCGAGCGCGTCCGCGTCGCTGGCCGGCCCGTGCCAGGAGATGAGGCGCTGCGCCGGCGGCACGGCGGTGAGGAGCTCGGGCCCCAGGTCGCGCGCCCCCTCGAGGTCGATGCGGTCGTAGCTGGCCGCCGCCGCGATCAGCCGCCGCTTGCGCCGCTCCTGCGAGCCCTCGTAGCTGCCGCCCTCGGCACGGCTGCGCAGCGTGTACAGGAGCTTGCCGGGAAAAAGCCGCCGCAACGGCTCGGGGTCGAGGTCGCCGAGCACGTCGGCGCGCACCTCGAGCCACTCGACACCATCGAGCCCCGCCGCCAGCTCGGGCGTGAGCGGCGTGGTCAACGTGGCGACCAGCGACGCCACTGCCGGCACCGCCATTCCCACCGTCTTCGCCGCTACCGCATCAACCTCTGCCAAGACCACAACCCTCCAATGCCTCGCACCGCGCGACAGCGAGCCACGCCGCCCCGCCGCCGGCCCGCGCCCGGCAGCGCTAGGATAACCGCGAACGGCGAACGGCAAGCCGCCCTCATCGTCGCCGGCTGTCGCCGGCCGTCGCCGGCCATCGCAGCCAGGCGCCGCCCCCGCGTCACCCCTTTGTCGCCATCACCGCGCGCACCATGCGTATGAAACCGCTTCCACTGAGCGGCAAGGCATGCGAGAATAGGGCGGTAGTCGAGGTGGCCGGTTGTGGTAGTCGGTCGTCGTAGTCGGTGGTAGTCGATAGTAGTCGGTAGTCGCGCCGTCGCCCCCACCGCGGAGCATCGAGGTTCACTCCCGATGGATGAACTGATCGCGCAGGTCGGCCGGCATGGTCTGGCCCTGGTATTCGCCAACGCTCTGTTGGAGAGGGTCGGTGTGCCGGTCCCGGCGTTGCCGGCGCTGTTCGTGGCGGGCGCGCTGTCGGCGACCGGCCTGATCCCGGCCCTGCCACTCCTGATCATTGCCGTCGCCACGCCGCTCGCGGTCGACTTCGGCTGGTTCCTCCTCGGCCGCTGGCGGGGCGAGCGCGCGGTGCGCTCCATCTGCCGCTTCGCCCTGTCGCCCGAGGGGTGCCAGCGCTCGACCCAGGCGCTCTTCGCCCGGCGCGGCATGGCATCGCTGCTGTACTCGAAGTTCGTCCCCGGCTACTCGATCGTGGTGCTGCCGCTGGCCGGCGCCGCCAGCGTGCCGATCCACCTGTTCCTGGTCTGGGACCTGCTCGGGAACCTCCTCTGGGCCGGCTCGGCAGTGAGCCTGGGAGCGCTGTTCCATGGCACCGTCGGCCGCGTGCTGGCCTTCCTGCATCGCCTGGGCGTCTGGGCGGTGGTCGCCGCCGTCGCCGGGCTGGCGCTGGCGGTGGCGATGAAGTGGTGGGAGCGCCGCCGCTTCTACAAGCTGCTGCGGCTCGCCCGCATCTCCGTCCAGGAGCTGCGCCGCCTGCTCGAGGGCGGCGAGCCGCCGGCCATCGTCGACGTGCGCACCACCCGCAGCTTCGCCGCCACGCACATCCCCGGCGCCCTGCGCATGACTTTAGACGAGGTGGACAGCCAGCTCGCCGCGCTGCCCCGCGACCGCGAGATCGTCCTTTATTGCACCTGCCCGAACGAGGCCTCCGCGGCACGCGTGGCGCGCGTCCTCATGGACCGCGGCTTCACCCGCGTCCGCCCCCTGGAAGGCGGCCTCGACTCCTGGCTGGCCGCCGGCCTCGCGGTCGAGGAGGAAACCGTGGTGATCATGCCCCCGGCCCTCGATCTCAAGCTCGGCTGACCCGTTCGCGAACACCTCCGGCATGGGCGGCGAGCGCGAGACGCTGGACATCGACGTGCTGTTCGTGGGCGCCGGGCCGGCCAGCCTGGCGGGCGCCTACCACCTGGCGAGCTTGCTGCGCCGGCACAACCAGCAGGCCGCCAAGCCGCTCGAGCTCTCGATCGCAGTCCTCGAGAAGGGACGCGAGGCCGGCAGCCACGCCCTTTCCGGCGCGGTGGTCGATCCGCGGGCCTTCGCCGAGCTGTTCCCCGCCGACTGGCAAAGCGCGCCGTTCGAGGCGCCGGTCGGCAAGGAGCAGGTGCTGCTGCTGACCGCCGGCGGCGCGCACTCGCTGCCGATCCCGCCGCCGCTGCAGAACCACGGCTGCTACGTCGCCTCCCTCGGCAAGCTGGTCAAGTGGATGGCGCCGCGCGTCGAGGCCGCCGGCGTCGACGTCTTCTACGAGTTCCCGGCGGTCGAGGCCCTGGTCGAGCAGGGCCGGGTCGTCGGCGTGCGCACCGGCGACCGCGGCATCGGCAAGCACGGCGAGAAGAAGGCCAACTACGAGCCCGGGATCGACATCCGCACCCGCTGCGTGGTGCTCGGCGAAGGACCGCGCGGCACCCTGGTCAAGCAGCTCGACGAGGCGCTCGGCCTCTCCCGCGGCCGCAACCCGCAGGTCTACGCGCTCGGCTTGAAGGAGGTCTGGGACCTGCCGCCGGGGCGCCCGGCTCAGAACGGCCCCCTCGCCCCGGGCGACGTGATCCATACCCTCAACTGGCCGCTCGGCCGCCACACCTTCGGCGGCGGCTTCGTCTACGGCATGCAGAACGACCAGCTGATCGTCGGCCTGGTCGTCGGCCTCGACTATCGGAACCCGCGCTTCGATCCCTATCTCGAGTTCCAGCGCTTCAAGACCCACCCCGCGATCGCCCGCCTGCTCGCCGGCGGCAAGCTGGCCTTCTACGGCGCCAAGGCGATCCCCGAGGGCGGCTGGTGGTCGCTGCCCCAGCTCGGCGGCGACGGCTTCCTGCTGATCGGCGACACCGCCGGCTTCCTCAACAGCCAGCGCCTCAAGGGCATCCATCTGGGCATGAAGTCGGGCATGCTGGCGGCCGAGGCGATCTTCGAGCAGCTGTCGGGCGCCTCCATTCCGGCAGCGACCCCCGCAGCGACCCAGGCAGCGACCCAGGCCGCGACCCCGCCAGCGACCCCCGCACCGACCCCGGCAGCCACCGCCTCGCCGCAGCCGCTGCACCGTCTCTACGAGTCCAAGATCGAGTCCAGCTGGATCCGCGACGAGCTCTGGCCGGTGCGCAACTTCCACCAGGCCTTCGATCACGGCCTGCTCGCCGGCATGCTCCAAGCGGGGCTCGGGCTGATCACCGGCGGCCGCGGCGGGGGGGTGCGGGACCGGCTGCCCACCCGCGCCGGCCACGAGCGCCTGGTGCCGCTGACCTCGCCCGCGGGGAGCCGGCTCGAGCCGCCGCCCCCCATCCCGCCCGCCCGCGCGTCGGTGAACGGCACGCAGCTGGTCTTCGACCGCCTCGCCGACGTTTACATGTCAGGCACGGCGCACGAGGAGGACCAGCCCGTCCATCTGCACGTCGCCGACCCCAGCATCTGCGTGACCCGCTGCAC
>DASZHY010000420.1:0-19009 GCA_035949675.1 Thermoanaerobaculia bacterium | reverse complement strand
TCGCCGCACGCTCGTCTCGGGGCACGAACGTTGGATTGTCACCGCTTCTCTACCTCGTTGGCACTGACGCGGTAACCGCGCGCCGCTAGAGTCCCGGCATTCATTACGCCCTGACCAACGGGGAGGAGATTGATCTGATGCGCAAGCCCAATTCGCAGCAGCTCGTCGCGCTGGTTCTGGCGGGACTGGCGGCCTTCTGCGCCACCGCCGTCCGCGCCGACACCTCGATCAACGGCCTGGTGTACGCCGATTTCTCGGACAAGCAGAACAAGGACAAGGCGACCAACGTCAAGAGCAGCGATTCCGGCGTCGGCACCGACGTGAAGCGCTTCTACTTCACCGTCACCCACGAGTTCGACAGCGTCTGGTCGGCGCAGTTCCAGAGCGACATCGGCGACCAGGGAGCCAAGCGCTACGACGTGTTCGTCAAGAAGGCCTACGTCAAGGCCAAGCTCGACTCGCTGTTCCAGATCCTGCTCGGCTCGGCCAACCAGCCCTGGATCCCGTACGTCGACGACGTCACCGGCTTCCGCTACGTCGAGCAGTCGATCACCGATCGCCTGGGCTTCGGCAACTCGGCCGACTGGGGCGTCCACGTCATCGGCGTCTCGGACAACAAGGTCATCAACTACGACGTCACCGCCGACAACGGCAGGGGCTACAGCAACCCCACCCGCAGCAAGTCGGTCGACTTCGAGGGCCGCGTCGGCATCCAGCCGATCCCCGGCCTCAACATCGCCGGCGGCTTCCTCTCCGGCAAACGCGGCCTCGAGACCTACAGCGCGCCGGCGCTGCACACCGCCACCCGCTGGGACGGTCTCGCTGCCTACAACGGCACCTTCTTCCACGTCGGCGGCGAGTACTTCCAGGCCAAGAACTACGCCAACGTCACCACCGTCGCCACCGACAAGGCGGACGGCTTCTCGCTCTGGGCCTCGATCATCCCGACCCCGGCCTGGACCATCTTCGGCCGCTACGACGAGGCCAAGCCCAGCAAGGACCTCAAGCCCAGCCTCAAGGACAACTTCTTCGATGCCGGCCTGCAGTGGCGCGCCAACAAGTCGTTTGCCGCGTCCCTCGTCTACAAGTACGAGGAGGTCAAGAACGGCAGCATCAGCACCAGCGACGGCACCATCGGCACCACCAAGGGCGCCGGCAACAAGGGCAACTACAACGAGTTCGGCGTTTTTACCGTCTACAGCTTCTGAGACGAAACTCCCCAACTCCCCCACCTCGTTTTGGCGGGGTGGGGGTCAGCCGCCGCGCGGCGTCTCTGTCACAGGTTTGTCACCTCCTGGACCCTGCCCCGCCATCCGCGCCCCAGACAATGGCCACCACGCAGTCACCTGGAGTTTTGATTCCGTTCACACGGCTGTCACATCCGGGTTCAATACTCGCATGGGCTCGCCGTCGTATGTTTCGCGGCTGCATCCCTGATCACGGCTCACCATCTCGGAAAGGAATTCACGCGATGAAGACTCGGTCTCGCTGTGCGCGCTTCATCACCCGCGCGGGGGCGCCGCTGGCTGCCGCGCTGGTCCTCGCCGCGGGGACGGCAGTCGCCGGCGCTGCGGTGGACATCTCGGGCGCCGGGGCCACGTTCCCCTACCCGGTCTACGCCAAGTGGGCCGAGGCATACAAGGCGAAGACCGGCGTCGCCATGAACTACCAGTCGATCGGCTCCGGCGGCGGCATCAAGCAGATCGAGGCCAAGACCGTCGACTTCGGCGCCTCCGACAAGCCGCTCGAACCCAAGGATCTCGACGCCAACGGCCTGCTGCAGTTCCCGATGGTCATGGGCGGCGTGGTGCCGGTGGTGAACATCAAAGGCGTCGGCGCCGGCCAGGTCCGCCTCAACGGCACGGTGCTGGCCGACATCTACCTCGGCAAGATCAAGAAGTGGAACGAGCCGGCGATCAAGGCCCTGAACCCCTCGCTCAAGCTTCCCGACGAGGCCATCTCGGTCGTCCACCGTTCCGACGGCTCGGGCACCACCTTCATCTTCACCCACTACCTCTCCGAGGTGAGCCCGGAGTGGAAGCAGAAGGTGGGGGAGGAAGCCTCCGTGGCCTGGCCGACCGGGGTGGGCGGCAAGGGCAACGAGGGCGTCGCCTCCTACGCCAGCCGCATCAACGGCGCCATCGGCTACGTCGAGTACGCCTACGCGCTGCAGAACAAGCTCGCCTACGTGCTGCTGCAGAACAAGGCGGGCAAGTTCGTCAAGCCGAGCTCCGAGACCTTCTCGGCGGCGGCCGCCAACGCCGACTGGGCGAAGGCGCCGGGCTTCTTCCTGCTGCTCACCAGCCAGCCCGGGGCCGAGTCCTGGCCGATCACCGGCGCCAGCTTCATCCTGATCTACAAGGACCCGCCGAAGCCCGAGAACACCAAGGCGGTGCTGGACTTCTTCGACTGGGCGTACCACAACGGCGGCCAGATGGCGAGCGGGCTCGACTACGTGCCGATGCCTGCCAACGTCATCAAGCTGGTCGAGGACACCTGGAAAGCCCAGATCAAGGCCGCCGGCAAGCCCGTCTGGACCGGCGCCGGAAGCGCGCGTTGAGCCGTCCGCGGGGCTGATGAGCGCACCCCAGGCGCCACCCATGGCTGGAGGCGGCCAAGGCGGCCAGGTCGGCCAGGTCACCCAGGCCGGCCAGGCCGGCCCGCCGCCGAGCGGCCCTCCCGTCGCCCCGGGCGCCCTCCGGGGTGCCGCGCCGGCCGCGGGCGTGCCCGGCGGCGTGTCCCCGGTCACCCAGGGGACCGTCGCCGCGCATGCCCGCGGCCAGCGGCTCGCCGATCGCCTGTTCCAGGGCAGCACGCTCTTCTTCGCCCTGGTGGTGTTCTCCCTGCTCGGGGCGATCCTGCTGTCGCTGTACCAGGGGAGCCTGCCGGCGTTGCACCGCTTCGGCTTCCGCGGTTTCGTCACCAGCCGCGACTGGAACCCGGTCACCGAGAAGTTCGGCGCCCTGGTCGACATCTACGGCACCCTGGTGACCTCGGCGATCGCCATGCTGTTCGGCATCCCGATCAGCTTCGGCATCGCTCTGTTCGTGACCGAGCTGTGCCCGCGCTGGCTCAAGCGGCCGGTGGCGACCGCCGTCGAGCTGCTGGCGGCGATCCCCAGCATCATCTACGGCATGTGGGGGCTGTTCGTGCTGGCGCCGCTGCTCGCCGATCACGTGCAGCCCTGGATCACCGACCACCTGGGCGGCTGGCCGCTCGTCGGCGGCTTGTTTCAAGGCCCCCCCATGGGCATCGGCACCTTCACCGCCGGGATCATCCTGGCGATCATGGTCATCCCCTTCATCTCGTCGGTGATGCGCGACGTCTTCGAGACCGTGCCGGCGATCCTCAAGGAGTCGACCTACGCCGTCGGCGCCACCACCTGGGAGGTGGTGTCGCACATCGTCCTGCCCTACGCCCGCGTCGGCGTGGCGGGCGGCATCATGCTGGGACTGGGCCGCGCCTTGGGCGAGACGATGGCGGTCACCTTCGTCATGGGGAACGCGCACGAGATCAACGCCTCGCTGTTCATGCCCGGCAACACCATCTCGGCGCACCTCGCCAACGAGTTCGCCGAGGCCATCGGCGCCCTGTACACCTCGTCGCTGATCGCCCTGGGCCTCATCCTCTTCATCATCACGTTCATCGTGCTGGCGTGCTCGAAGCTGCTGCTGCTGCGGCTGCAGCGCATGGAAGGGAGGCCGAGCTGATGGCCGCGCCGGGCCCCGAAAGCCCCACCCCGCCCGCTCCGGCGCCGCCGCCCCCGCAGAACACCGCGCTCGGCGTGACGCCGCGGGCCGCCGACTCCTACAAGCAGGTCTACTCGGGCGCGCTCTACCGGAGGCGCCGCTGGTTCAACAAGCTGGCGCTGACGCTGTCGGTCGGCACCATGGCGATCGGGCTTTTCTTCCTGGCCTGGATCCTGTGGACGCTCGGGGCGCGAGGCCTCGAGGCGCTGCGGCCCATCGTGTTCCTGCAATCGACGCCGGCGCCGGGCAGCTCCGGCGGCCTGATCAACGCCATCTTCGGCAGCTTGTTGATGACCGTGGTCGGCATTCTGGTGGGGGCGCCGATCGGCATCATGGCGGCGACGTATCTCTCGGAGTTCGGCAAGGCCAACTGGTTCGCCGAGGTCACTCGCTTCGTCAGCGACGTCCTGCTCTCCGCGCCGTCGATCATCATCGGCCTCTTCGTCTATGCGGCGGTCGTGGTGAGGATGGGACACTTCTCCGGGTGGGCGGGGGCGATGGCGCTTGCCATCATCGCCATCCCGATCGTCGTCCGCACCACCGAGGACATGCTGCGCCTGGTGCCGGTCACCCTGCGCGAAGCGGCGGCCGCGCTCGGCGCGCCGCGCTGGAAGGTGGTGGTGCTGATCGCCTTCCGCGCCGCGCGCTCCGGTATCCTCACCGGCGTGCTGCTGGCCGTCGCCCGGGTGAGCGGCGAGACCGCGCCTCTCTTGTTCACCGCCCTCAACCACCAGTTCTGGAGCACCAACATGAACGCGCCGATCGCCAACCTGCCGATGGTGATCTTCCAGTTCGCCAACAGCGCCTATCCCGACTGGCAGAAGCTGGCCTGGGCAGGCTCGTTGCTCATCACCCTGAGCGTGCTGCTGCTCAACATCGTGGCACGCATCGTCTTCCGCCAGCAGAAAGCGGGGTAGCCAAATGATGACCGTGTCCGAGCCCCCCCAGACCTCGTACCCCAGCGCCGAGCGCGCGCCGCTGCTGCCGGCGCTGCAGGTCGATCTCGAAGACCGGCCCGAGACGCCTCCCGAGCCGAAGCTCGAGGTGCAGGGCGTCCACTTCTACTACGGCAAGGCGCACGCGTTGAAGGGCATCGACATGACGATCTACGCCAACCGGGTGACGGCGTTCATCGGCCCTTCCGGTTGCGGCAAGTCGACGCTGCTGCGCACCTTCAACCGCATGTACCAGCTGTACCCGAAGCAGCGCGCCGAGGGCAAGGTCATCCTGGACGGCACCGTCGACCTGCTCGACCCGAGCCTCGACCTCAACCTGCTGCGCAAGCGGGTGGGGATGGTGTTCCAGGCGCCGACGCCGTTCCCGATGTCGATCTACGAGAACATCGCCTTCGGCGTGCGGCTGTACGAGAACTTGCGGCCGGCGGCGATGGGAGAGCGCGTGGAATGGGCGCTGCGCAAGGCGGCCCTGTGGGAGGAGGTCAAGGACAAGCTCAAGCAGAGCGGCCGGGGGCTGTCGGGAGGCCAGCAGCAGCGGCTCTGCATCGCGCGGGCGATCGCCGTCAAGCCGGAGGTGCTGCTGATGGACGAGCCGACCTCGGCCCTGGACCCGATCTCCACGGCGGCGATCGAGGAGCTGATCCAGGAGCTGGTCGAGGATTACACGGTGGCGATCGTCACCCACAACCTGCAGCAGGCGGCACGGGTGGCCGACTACATCGCCCTCTTCTACCTGGGCGAGCTGGTGGAGTTCAACGACTCGAAGACCATGATCACCCGCCCGTCCAAGAAGCAGACCGAGGACTACATCACCGGCCGCTTCGGGTAAGGCGCCCGCCGCATTAAGATCTCTCGGGTGTCGAGGAGACGGCGATGAGGCGCTCGAGCAAGCGGGTGGCGGCCGCCTGGCTGCCGTGGCTGCCGTGGCTGCTGGCGGCGGCGGGAGCGGGGGCAGGGGCCGGCGCCATGACCGGCGCCATGGCGGCTGCCGCCACGGGGCCGGCTGCCGCCACGGGGCCGGCTGCCGCCGCGGGGCCGGCTGCCGCCGTGCGGCCGTCCGCCGTCGGCACGGCCGGGCCGCCGCCGCGGCTGGTGGTGCTGATCTCGATCGATCAGTTCCGCGGCGACTACCTGACCCGCTTCGCGGACCTCTTCCTGCCGGCGGGGGCGGCGGCGGGCCAGGGCGGCAAGCATGGCAAGCTGGGCGGGTTCCGCTACCTGATGGAGCGCGGCGCCTACTTCACCGACGCCCACCACGACCACTTCCCGCTGTTCACCGGCCCCGGCCACGCCGTGCTGCTGACCGGAGCGCTGCCCTATAAATCGGGGATCGTGGGCAACGGCTGGTACGACCGCGAGCTGGGCCGGCGCCGGTACTGCGTCGAGGACGGGGCGAGCCCGCTGGTCGGCACGGCAGCCGGCGCCACCGCATCCGGCGGCACTGCGTCCGGCGGCGCCGCCGGCGCCGGGGCCGTGGGCGCCGCGCCCGGCGGTTCGCCGCGGCCGGGGATCTCGCCGGCGACGCTGCGGGTCGACACGGTGGGCGACGAGCTCAAGATGGCGACCGGGGGGCGCGCCAAGGTCTGGGGGCTGGCGCTCAAGGACCGGGCCGCGGTGTTGATGGCGGGGAGGCTTGCCGATGGCGCCCTGTGGTTCGACGAGGAGAGCGGCGCCTGGATCAGCAGCCGCTACTACCTCCCCGACGGTGCGTTGCCGGCCTGGGTCGCCGCCTGGAACGCCCGGCGCCGCGTCGATGCCTGGTTCGGCAAGGAATGGACGCTGTCGGTGCCGGCTTCGGCACTGGAGCGGCTGTGGACGCCCGGCAGCCGCTGGGCTAACGACCCCTGGGCGCTGGGCACCGGCTTCCCGCACCTCGTTAATGGCGGCAGTGGCGGCAGCGGCGGCAGTGGCGGCGGCACGCGGCCCGGCAAGGACTTCTACAGCGCCTTCGCCACCACGCCGTTCGGCAACGACTACACGCTCGACACGGCGCGCGAGCTGGTGCGCCGCGAGGGGCTGGGGCGGCACGACGTCCCCGACGTGCTGGCGATCAACCTGTCGAGCAACGACTACATCGGCCACGCCTTCGGCCCCGACAGCCCCGAGGTCCTGGACGTCACGGTGCGCACCGACCGCCAGCTTGCCGGCTTCTTCGAGTTCCTGGACCAGGCGGTGCCGGGCGGCCTCGGGCGCGTGCTGCTGGCGGTCACCGCCGATCACGGCGTCGCGCCCATCCCCGGGGCGGCGCGCGAGGGCAAGCTCCCGGCCGGCGCCTACGACGAGGCCATGGTCGAAGCCGCCGCCGAGCGGGCGCTGGCCGCCGCCTTCGGTCCCGGCAAGTGGGTCACGGCGCTGGTCGAAGCCAATCTCTATCTGGACCTCGCCGCCCTCGACGCCCATCAGGTCAAGCATGCCGCCGCCGAGGAGACCGCCGCCGCCGCCATCGCCCGGCTGCCGGGCATCTACGCGGCGTACGGCCGGACCAGCATCCTCGAGGGGCGGCTGCCGCCGACCGACGTCGCCCTGCGGGTCGCGCGCGGCTTCCATCCCAAGGTGAGCGGCGACGTGGTGCTGGTGAGCGAGCCCTTCTGGGTGCCCGGCAAGCTCAGCGGCACCACCCACGGCAGCCCCTACGCCTACGACACCCAGGTGCCCCTGCTGCTCGCCGGCCCGGGGATCCGTGCCGGCCGGCACGCCCGGCGCGTCTCCACCCTGGATCTGGCGCCAACGCTGGCCGACCTGCTTGGCGTCCTGCAGCCCGCCGGCTGCGAAGGCCGCGTCCTCGCGGAGGCCGAGGCGGCCGGCAACCGGCAGGGGCCGCAACCGACGCGGCATTAGTGTCCCGCTCGGTTAATTCGCATACCACTCGCTTGCCCTCCGCGTCCCTGGCTGCGTTCCGCCTCCTCGACATAAGTTCAACTATGCCTGCGTCGGCGACGCCTTGCCAGGAACGCGGATTGCGGCGCGATTGGCATACGAATTAACCGAGCGGGCCACTAGCGGCCGCCTGAACCGCAAGGAATCGCCCGCATCGGCGCTTGGCGCTAGATCGCGGTGCGACCGCCATCGGCGGCGACGATCGCGCCGGTGACGTAGCTGGCGCGCGGCGAGGCCAGGAATGCGACGACCTCGGCAATTTCCGCGGGGTCGGCGGCGCGCTTGAGCGGCGTGGAAGCCCCGAGGGTGTCGAATAGCTCACGTGCCGCAGGTCGCGTGTAGATCGGCCCGGCCGCGACGGCGTTGACCCTGATGCCATGTGGGCTGAATTCAGCGGCCCATGACTGCGTCAACGATGCCAGGGCAGCTTTGGTGGCCCCGTACGCCGCGCCGCCGGGCAGGCCCAGACGACCGGCCATGCTGCTGATGTTGATGATGCTGCCGGTGCCGCGGGCTGCCATCGCCGGCGCCAGCGCAGCGACGAGGTAGAACGGTGCGCGGACGTTGCTGGCGAACAAGGCGTCGAAGGTGGCGATGGCGAAGCCCGCGGTCGGTCCCCACGCCGAGAAACCGGCGTTGTTGACAAGAATGTCGATCTCGCCGGCCTCTTGGGCCAGGCGCTCGATGCCGGCGGGATCGCCGAGGTCGGCCGCTATGAACCGGCCGCGCCCGCCGCCGGCACGGATGGCCTCGACGGTCTCGGCGCCGCGTGCCGCGTCGCGGCCGTGCACGACGACCTCGGCGCCGTCGCGGGCCAGTTGCAAGGCGATCGCGCGCCCGAGCCCGGACGTCGCGCCGGTCACGAGGGCCTTCTGGTCTTGGAGATCGCGGTACTGGGTGGCAGGCATGCTTTTTCTCCTGGTTGATGTTCCGTGGAACGGCCGCCGCGGCAGGCGCGAGTCATCTTGGCCATTGTAGATCCGTCAGCCTTTCACTCAGCTCCCATAGCGCTTCCGCCGTGGCTTTATCGACGGCCCAGCGGCTCCGACCGTGATGCTACGGGTCGTAGGGTCGATGATCGGCGCTACGGGCGCGCCGCGGCCATGCGCCTCACGGCCTCCGGCAGCTCGCGCTCGTTCAGCCAGGCAAAGCTGAAGCGCGCGAACGGCTGGGGCTGGCCGTCGAAGGCGTACCGCCGGCCGGTGTACCAGGAGACTCCGTGCTCGAGGCTGCGGCGCGCCCACGCCTCGACGTCGACCGGCATGCGCAGACGGACCCAGAGCGCCATGCCGCCGGGGGCGACGGCGAACTCGACACCGTCCCCAAACGTCCGCCGCAGGCTGTTCGCCAGGATCTCGCGGCGATTGGCGTACACGCGCCGGACGCGCGCCACGTGCCGCTGCAGCTCGCCGTCCTCGATCAGCGTCGCCACGGCCGCCTCGGTCGCCAGGTCTCCCTGGATGTCGAGCAGCGAGCGGATCGCGCCGACGCTCCGCAGCACCGCCGGCGGCGCGACGACGTAGCCGATGCGGAGGCCGGGGGCGAGGATCTTCGACAGCGTGCCGATGTAAACGACGAGCCCCGCCTCGTCCGCGCTGGCAAGCGGCAGCACGGGACGGCCGTCGTAGTGAAACTCATGGTCGTAGTCGTCCTCGACGATCGCCATCCGCCCGGCGCGCGCCAGGGCGAGCAGCGCCAGGCGGCGCGCCGCCTTCAGCGTCACCGTCGTCGGATACTGATGGTGGGGCGTGACGTAGACGGCGCGCAGCGTCGTCCGCTCCGCGAGCCGCCGCAACGCCTCGACGTCCATGCCGTCGCGATCGACCGCGACCGGGACGACGGTCGCGCCGGCGGCCCGGAACGCCTCCCACGCCGGCCGGTAGCCGAATCCCTCGACGGCGACGGTGTCGCCGGGACGCAGCAGCGCCCGCGCCGCGAGCGTCAATGCCATCTGGCTGCCGCGCGTGACGAGCAGGTCGCCGGGGCCGACCGACAGCCCCCTGGTGCTCGCCAGCATGGACGCCAGCGCGCTGCGCAGCGCGGCGTGCCCCTCGGGATCGCCGTAGGCGAGCAGGTCGGCGCCGCGCAGCCCGAGCACGCGCCGGTAAGCGCGGCCGATCGCCCGCGCGGGGACGAGCCGGACGTCGGGCGCGCCGTTGCTCAGGTTCAGCGTGCCGCGCGGCAGGCTCGGCTGCCGGTACGCCGCCGGTGCCTCGGGCAGTGCGAACGGCACGCGGGCCGGCACCTGGGTGCGGAGGCCGAGCCGGCGTGAGAACGGCCGGCCGCGGGGATGGACGATGGCGCGCGTGACGAAGGTCCCGCGCCCCGGCGCCGTCTCGATCCACCCCTCCGCCAGCAACTCGCCCAGCGCCGCCAGGACGGTGTTGCGATGCACGTGCAGGCTCGCCGCCAGCCGGCGGCTGCCGGGGAGCCGGTCCCCCGGGCGCAGGCGCCCCCGCTGGATGTCGGCGGCCAGCGAGCGCGCGATCTGCAGGAACGGCGGCAGCGCCGCGTTGCGGTCGACGTCGATCACCAGCTCCCAGGGGCTTCGCGGCATGCTCTTCATCCTATTCCAGCCGGGTTGACCTGGTCCAGGCGAATTCGGCGTTGCGGCCCTTGGCGCCTGGACCAGCCGGCGGTAGCCTGACGGCGATGACGCGGCTTTCCCCCGGGCACGGTCGTTTCCTGAGCGAGCGCTTCCAGAGAGCCGAAGGGGGACTTGCGGCCCCAGGACTGCGGGGCAGCTATGCGGTCGTGCGCCAGGGCCAAGCGGTTCTCGGCCTGGTGGCGGTGGATGACGATCTCGGAATCTGGTACTCCCCACGCGCCGAGGACCAGGCGGACCTGCGCCGCCACGGCTTCAGCTATTCGCGCGGCAACCTGCTGGCTACCCTGTACTTCGATCTCCCCTTCGCCGCCGCGCCGCAACCGGCCGCTGGTGTGCCGGTGCCTACGGCCGCCGCGCCGGCCTCGCCGCCAGCACCGCCTGCGCTGCCGCGGATGCAGCGGCGTCAGGAACCCATCCCGGCAGGCAGGTCCGCGGCGCGTGCCCGCGCGACGAGGAGGCCCGATCGGATGCGCGCGCTCGTCCAGGATCTGCGCTACGGCATACGAGTGATGGTGAAGGCGCCCGCCTTCAGCGCCGGCGTCATCGCCACGGCGGCGCTGGCGATCGGCGCGAACGCGGCGATCTTCAGCGTCGCGCACGCCGTGCTGCTGCGCCAGCTGCCGTACCGCCACCCCGAGCGCCTCGCCTGGGTGTGGTCGCGGCAGACGGCCCGCGAGAAAGGGCCCTTCAACATCCCGGACTTCGTCGACGTTCGCGACGGCAACCACGTGCTCGAGCGGCTCTCGGCAATGACGCCGTGGAACGCCACCCTGGCGGGCACGGGAGAGCCCGAGCGCGTGCAGGGGCTGCGGGTGTCGGCTGACCTGTTCGACACGCTCGGCGTCGACGCGGCCGTCGGCCGCACGCTGCGGCCCGAGGACGACCGGCCGGGCGCCGCCCGGGTCGTCGTGCTGACGCACGGCATGTGGGCGCGGCGCTTTGGCGCCGATCCCCGCATCCTCGGCGCGAAGCTGGTGCTGGATGACGAGCCGTTCACGGTGGTCGGCATCCTTCGCCCGGCGTTTTTCCTGCCGCTCAGAGACGCCGAGCTCGCGGCCCCGCTGGTGCTCGACGCCGACCCGCGGCGCCGCGTCCGCAGCTCGGTCGCCTTCCTGCGGGCCGTCGGGCGGTTGCGGCCCGGCACCTCGCTCGCCCGCGCGCGCGACACGCTGACCGCGATCGCGGCTCGCCTGCAGCGCGAGTATCCCGACACCAATGCCCGCAAAATCGGCGTGACGCTGGTGCCGATCGGCGACGAGATCGTGGGCGGCTATCGCGCCGCGCTGCTGGCGCTGATGGCGGCGGTCGGGGGCTTGCTGGTGATCGCCTGCGCCAACCTCGCGAACCTGACGCTGGCTCGCGGCTCGGCGCGGGCGACCGCGATCGCCACGCGGCTGGCGCTCGGCGCGACCCGGGGGCGGCTGGCGCGCCAGCTGCTGACCGAGAGCATGGTGCTTGCCGTCGCCGGCGGCATCGGCGGCGCGGCCGCCGCCGCGGCCGGCGTCCGCGCCTTGCTGGCCCTGGCGCCGGCCGACCTGCCGCGGCTGCATGAGATCGCGGTCGACCGCACCGTGCTGCTGTTCACGCTCGCGACGACGATCGCCGCCGGCATCGCCTTCGGTCTGATCCCGGCGTTCGTGGTTTCGAGAACGGACCTCGGCCAGGCGCTGAAGGACGGCGCCCGCGGCGCGTCGGACGGCCCGCGGGGACGGCGCGCCAGGCATGGGCTGGTGGCCACCGAGGTCGCCATCGCCGTCGTGCTCTCGATCGTCGTCGGCCTGTTCGCCAGGAGCTATGCGAATCTGCAGGCCGTCAGGATCGGCTTCGACCCGAGCGGCGCGGTCGCGGCGAGGATCGCGCTGCCGTCCTCGCGCTACGCCGCGCCGCGCAGCATCGCGGCGTATCAGCGGCGGGTGTTGGCCAGCGTGCTGGCGCTCGGGGCGGTGGAGTCGGCGGGCGCCGTGTCGCTGCTGCCGCTCGCCGGCTGGGACGCCCGCGTCGACTTCACCGTCGCCGGGCGCGCGCGACCGAGCGCGACCGCGTCCCGACCGCGCACTACCGGATCGTGACGCCCGGCTACCTGCGCGCCATGCGCATCCCGGTCGTTCGCGGCCGCGGCCTCGCCGAGCAGGACTCGGAAACCGGCCGGCCCGTCGTCCTCGTCAACGAGGCGCTGGCGCGCCAGTTCCTGGCCGACCGCGAGCCGATCGGCGCGCATCTCCTCGTCGACGACAACAACGGCGGGCCGCGGCCGCTCGAGGTCGTCGGCGTCGTCGGCGACGTGCGCCAGCTGAGCCTCTCCGGCGAGCCGACGCTGGACGTCTACCTGCCCTACGAGCAGCTGCACCCGGACGTCATGCTGCAGGCGACCACCAACATGTTCTGGGTGGTGCGCGGGCGGGGAGGCATCGCCTCAGGCGCGCGCCTCGAGGAGCTGCGGCGGGCCATGCGCAGCGCCGATCCCGCGGTGCCGATCGCGGAGCCGCGGCCGATCGAGCAGTCGATCGCCGCGGCGGTGGCGCCGCGGCGGTTCAATCTGCTGGTGCTCGCGGTGTTCGCCGCCGCGGCGCTGGCGCTCTCCGCGACCGGCATCTACGCCATGCTCGCCTACTCGGCCAGCCGGCGGGCGCGCGAGCTCGCGATTCGCTCGGCGCTCGGCGCCGGACGGAACGATCTGCTGCTGCTCGTGGTGCGGCAAGGCATGATGCCGGCGCTCTCGGGGATCGTGATCGGCTTAGGCACCGCATTCGCGATCGCGAGGACGCTTCAGAGCATGCTCTTCGGCCTCGGCGCCGCCGATCCGGCAACGTTCGCGGTGGTGCCGCTGGCGCTGCTCGGCGTCGCGCTTGCGGCGTGCCTCGGTCCTGGTCTCCGCGCGGCGCGGGCCGCGATCGCCGGCGCTGCCGCTCGCACGTTCTGACGCGTCAGCGCGCGGACTTGCGCGCCGCGCGGTCGAAGCCGGGCGCGATGGCCTTGCCGAAGGCGTTGCCCAGCATGGTGCGCAGCATCTCGCCGGTGTTCATGCGGGGCGCGTCCAGCGTGCCGGTGATCTCGGTGCGCAGGACCATGGTGTCGCTCTTCTTGTTCTCCATCAGCTCCGCCAGCCCGCCGATCAGCTTGTCCTCGAGCTTGGCGCCCAGCGACTTGCCGCGGTCCGCCTTGGCGCCGTCCAGGCTGACGTCGTCGAACATCGCCTTGACGTAGCCGTGGAGGCGGCGGTCCTTGACCGTGAGCTGCGAGTACAGCGAGACCGTGCCGCCGGTCACGACGGGCCGCCGGTAGGCGCGCAGCACGTCGTTGAACACCGGCAGCTGGGCATGCTCGATGGCAATCTCGGCGCCCAGGTCGGAGGCGGCCGGCCGGAAGGTGGCGTCGGCGTTGGCGCTGCCGCCGCCCATGAACCGCCCGCGCAGGCGGAACACCGCTCCCTGCGGGCGCATGCCGGCGATGCGGTTCGACATGCCGAGGACCTCGAAGCTCGCCCGGTCCATGTAAATGCGGTAAGGCGGCTGGGCCGACCGGTTGACGAAGCCGACCTGGGCGTCCGTCAGCAGCAGCCGGTTGAGGCGCATCTCGATCTCGGAGGTTTCGGCCACCTTGGCCGCCGCCACTATCTTTTCGCGGCGCTGGCGCTCCTCGGGCGCGGTGGCGGCCGAATGGACGTAGTCGAATCGCACACCCTCGAAACGCGCCAGGACGACGTCGATCAGCTTGTAGCGCGGCCCATACTCGAGAACGCCGTTCGACCACAGCAGACCGCCCCGCAGCTCATAATTCGGCTTGCCGAACTGCCACAACAGGTCCAGCGGCACCTTCTCGATCCGATAGCCGGCGTGCCAGGCAGGGAACGGATCGGAGAGGAAATTGGCGTGGCCGTCGACCACGCCGTGACCGGTGCCGAAGATGAGGCCTTCGGTGTGGACCGGCGACGGGTAGACGCGGTCCGCGTAGTGGAGGTTGCGGATGTTGCCGGCGCTGAGCATCCAATGGGTGACCTCGAGCGGCCGCGAGGGGTCCTCGTCGTCGACGTAGGTGAGAGAGCCGTCCTGCACCTCCATGCTGTTGAACTTGAGCGGATAGACCGCCTCGAGCGCCGCCTGCCAGCCGCGCGTCCCGAGCTTGACCTGCTTCATCCTCTCCTCGTGCAGCTGCTCGACGTCGAGGTGGAGATGCGGGCGGTCGAACACCGCGTCGCCCACCAGATGGCGGAAGAGCAGCTCGTGCCACACCACGTTGAGACGGATCCTCTCGATCTTCGCCAGCGGCGGCTCGGGGTGCGCCTGCTGGCGGATCACCACGTCGCGCAGCGTCAGCGACAACCGCAGCGGGCCGGCGTGGGCATGGCCGAGCTGCACCGTGTAGCCGCGCATCTGCTGGTTCATCTTCGCTTCCAGCTTCTGGCGCAGCGGCTCGTCGCCGAAGCGGGATCCGTAGTCCAGCAGCAGGATCAGGGCGGAGAACGCCGCGGCCAGCAGCAGGCCGATCCGCTCGCCGCGTCCGAGCGGCTCGCGAAACCGCCCCAGCGGCCGCCGCAGCCAGCTTGCCCGCTGCCGGAACCAGTCCGCCGGCAGGCGCCACCCTGGCACTCGGCGGCGGCGAGGTGACGGGCTCGGCGGCCGCGGCGCCGGATCGGCGGGCCGCGCCGGCTGGACCCGGGGCCTGGACGCGGCAGGGCCCCCGGGCTCCTCGTCCTCCGCCGGCCGCTCGCGGCTCGCCTGCCGCCTTTTGCGCTGCGCCAAGGTTGTCTCCCTCGTCCCCGCTCTTGCAACGAAGGGCCGGGCAGTTCCGCGCACCACGCCCGCCCCCTGCCCGACTGGAGGGTGCAATGCGCCTGCCATCGGCGCCTGCCGCCAGGCACTTGCCTCGACGCGCTTGCCTTCGGGACGGGCGGCAGGGTCCGCCGCGCGGTGCCGGTGCCGATCTGTCTACTGGATGTAGCCCAGGGACCGCAGCCGCTCCAGCTCCTCTTTTCCCAGCCCCTGGCGCAGCTGCGAGTCAGGGCGAAGGCGAGCCGCCTCCGCCTTCCGCTGCCACGCCTGCAGCTCGGTCCCCAGGCGCTGGACGACGTCGGGGTGGTCGGCGGCGACGTCCGCCGCGTCCAGCGGATCGGTGCGGTGGTTGTACAGCTCGTACTCGGGGCGGCCAGGCTGGCGCTTCACATTGCGGACCAGCTTCCAGGAGTCCACGATGATGGCGTAAGACGCGGAATCCCTCGGGGGCGGCCCTCCCCCTTCTTGCGTCGGCGCCTTCTCGATCACCGCCGGCCACGCGGTCCGCGCGCCGGCGGCCTGGGCCGGGCTCGACGACCGCGAGGCCTGTGCCAGCAGCGGCAGCAGGCTGTGGCCCTGCGCGGCGGCCGGCACCGGCAGCCGGCTCATCTCGAGCAGCGTCGGCATCAGATCGATGGACTGGACAGTCTGCTCGACCACCCTGCCGGCGGGGACCGTTCCCGGCCGCCACAGGATCAGCGGCACGTTCGAGAGCTCCCCGTAGGTCGTCTGGCCATGAAACATCCGCCCGTGCTCCAAGAACTCCTCGCCATGATCCGCGGTGAAGACGACCAGCGTCCGGCGGTCCAGCTGCAGGTTCCGCAACCCTTGCAGCAGCCGCGCGATCTCGACGTCCATCCCGCGGATCGACCCGTCGTACCAGCCGCGCTCGTAGTCGGCGTAAGCCTTGGGATCGAGGCCGGCCTTCAGGAGGTCGTCCCGAGCCGGCATCAAGAACCCTTTCATCAAGGGGTCGGCGATGACTTTGCGTACCTCGTTCGCCTGCCTCTCGTGCTCGGCTTCGCCCGCCTGGTCCGCCCACAACGTGTCGTACGGCGGGTAAGGCCGGTATGGGTCATGGGGATCCTGGACGTGGAGGAAGACGAAGAAGGGCACCTCCCGGTGCGCCTCGATCCAGGGCAGCAGCCGGTCCACGTAGACCCGCGCCGTCTTGCTGGTCCGCAGCTCCCCCTTGATCGAACCGTTCTCCTGGACCTCCTCGAACCCTTTGTGCAGGTTCGTGAAGCGGCCGGTGAAGAGACCGGAAGACATCGACAGCGTCGCGTAGCCAGCCTCCCGGTAGACCTCGGCCAGGGTCACCGCGGAGTTGGGGAGCCGGTCGCTGAAGTCGCGGACGCCGTGGGTCGAGGGATACAGCGAAGTGAGCACCGAGGGCGTCGAGACCTTGGTCCAGGTCGCCTGCACGACCTGGTCGCGGAACAGCGTACCCTCCGCTGCCATGCGCCGAACGGCGGGGCCGGTCTCCCTGCCGTAACCGTAGACCTCGAGATGGTCGCGGCGGAGGGTGTCCACCCAGACCAGTACGACGCCCTGCGGTGGATCGCCGGCGGCCTTGGCGGGCATGGCCGCCCGCGGCATCGCGCCGAGGCTCCGGACGATGACCGCGCCCCAGAGGCCGAGGAGGCCAGGCTTGCCGCCCGAGAGCGACAACGCGAGCGTGATCCTCCGTCCCGCGTACGGGCCCAGATCCACCGCTCCCGGGTCCCAGCGGTGGGGGGTCGTGACCGTGCGCTCCAGGAGCACGGCCTCGGCTCCGGGATCCCCGACCGCGACGCGGAAGGTCACCGGCTCGTCCTCGAGAGTGCCAACGGCGAGGTCGAGCCGCGGCCTGGCCGGCAGCGTCAGCGAGAAGCGGACGGTCTCCGGCGTGCGCGCGACGATGGTCTCGCGATAGAGCTCCGAGAGACCCTGCCAGGAAATTCCCGAGGGGACCGAGGCCAGGTGCTCCCGACGAGAGACCAGGCGCAGCGACTCGATCTCGAAGCGCGCCCCGGCCGCGTCCGTAGGCCGGATGAAGATGTGGCGGGTTCGCGAGAGTGGGATCGCGCGGGCGATGCGGACCACATAGGTGCGCAAGTCGTCTCCGGCGATGATCGGCGTGGCGAAGAACCAGGCGTTGGCCGCCTGCGCGGCGATCTCGGCGAGATCGACGTGCTCTTGCCCCGAGCAGCTGACGAAGAGGTTGGCGCCGGCGGATACGCGGAGGCGGATTTCCAGCTCCTCGGCGGTGTCGCTGCCGTCGCTGGCCGGCCTCCCGACCAGGTGGACGATCGCGGCGGCGGACGTGGTTCGCCCCTCCAGGCGGCCGTCGCGCACCGCCAACCCCACAACGCCTGGACCCGCCTCCCAGCGCCCGGCGGCCGTGCCGGCGGCAGCAGGAGCGTCGAAGCGCCATTCGGTCCGGGGGAGGGGTGCCGATTTCGCGGCGGAGCGGCCAAGGACCTGCTCAGGCCGGAACAGGTCGACGAGATGGATCGTGATCGGTGCGGGCTCGTGGCGGCATCCGGCGACGATCAAGGCGAGGACGGACAGGACCGGCCAGGCGGCCCCGGCTGCCGAGCGAGGAGCATCGCGCATCTTCACCCCCTGCCTGTCGTGCCGAGGCGGGCCGCCTCACATGGCGGAGCTGCCCAGGCGGAAGCGCAGGAAGAGCATCCATCCCGGCACCCAGTCGGCGCCGTAGCTCGGCTCGAGCCGCAGCGGCACGTGGGTGACGCTGAGGTCGAACCCGGCGCCGGTGCGGTAGGCCTCGCCGACCAGGAAGTCGTAGACGTAGCCGCCCGCGAACTTGGTCACCACCGCGACCGGTTGCCCGCCGCGCTCGGCCTGCAGCGAGAGCTCCCTGACGGCGGGCAGGCCGAGGGCGTCGGCGGCGAGCTCGTCGTTTTCGAGCTCCTCCATCCGGTAGTACACCGTGTGGCGGGCCAGGAACGCCGCCGTCCCCTCGAAGAGGTAGGCGTTGGTGGTGCGCCCCGGCCGCCGCTGGTTGCGGCCCCAGGCCAGGGTGGACTGCAGGTTGCCGTTTTCGGCCAGCGGCACGTTGTAGATCACCGACACCGTCGAGCGGTTCACGTCGATCTGGGGCGCCAGCTGCTCGGGGCTCTTGAGGTGCCCGAAGCTGCCCTGCACCGAGAGGCTCGGGTCGGGCTGGTAGGAGACGCGGGCCGAGTAGGAGTCGAGCTTGGGGCTCTCGAGGTTGGCGCGGTGCTGGTCGGGCTCGCGGCCGCGGAAGGCCGAGGCCTCGAGCTTGAGGCCGCTCATGGTCCAGCCCAGGGTGGTGACGCCGTAGCTGATATGGGTCGAGTCGAGCCAGTGGTGCGAGAGCGGCGTCTCCGGGTTGTCGAGCGCCGAGAAGCGGTGCAGGTAGGTGGGCGGCCCCAACGCCGGCTCGCCGGGCAGGGCGAGGTACAGGAACAGGGAGCTGTCGCGCCGCAGCGTCAGGCTGTAGGTGGCGGCCAGCTCGTCGACCAGATCGTGCGGGTGCTGGCGGTCCACCAGCTCGGTCCTGCCGTTGGCGGTCTCGCCGGTCTGCAGCAGCAGCGGATAGCCGTTCCTGCCGATGGTCCAGGGTTCGAGCGACAGCATGGCGCGCAGCCCCAGACGCCCGGGACCCAGCTCCCGGGTCGCGATGCTCATCAGGTGGTTTTCGCTGAACCACTTGCTGCCGCCGCGCTTGCTCTCCTGGTCGTCGTAGATCGCGAAGACCTGGCCGTGCAGCATCAGCGACCAGGCGCCGCGCTGCGTGAACAGCGCCTCGTGGGGGGCCGACTCGGGCTGCCAGGAGGTGCCCGACGATTCGCGGGTCATCGCGTAGGGACCGAGCAGCGCCGTCATCGCGTGCATGCCGTGCATGGCTTGCATGCCGTTCATGCCGCTCATGCCGTCCATGCCGTTCCCGCCGGACGCCCCGTGCCTGTCGTGCGGACCTTGCGCATCGGGCGCGGCGGGCGCGGCAGGCGCGGCGGGCGCGGCGGGCGCCTCCATCCCCGGCATCCCTTGCATGCCTGGTTGCATGCCTGGTTGCATGCC